>NZ_JBXUHE010000115.1:0-1029 GCF_057180585.1 Actinomycetospora sp. 2LY8.5 | reverse complement strand
CTAGGCCGTGTCTGACGGATCAAGGTAGCCAAGCCAGCAGGGCGCGGAAGGTGAGCGCGCCGCGGTAGTTGATGGCGTGCTTGTCGTAGCGGGTGGCCAGCCCGCGCCAGGCTTTGAGCTGGTTGAAGCCGCGTTCGACGACGTTGCGGCGCCGGTAGCGCGCCGCGTTGAAGCCGACCGGGCGTCCGCCGCGCGAGCCGCGGCGGGCGCGGTGGCCCTGCTGGTCGCGGGGTTCGGGGATGGTGTGCGGGATGCCGCGGCGGCGCAGCAGCTCCCGGTTGGCCCGCGAGCTGTAGCCCTTGTCGCCCAGCACGTAGTCCGGGCGGGTCCGCGGCCGGCCCGGACCAGCTCGCGCGACCTGCAGCCCGGCCATGAGCTGCGGGAACGTCGGGCAGTCGTTGATGTTGCCCGCGGTCAGCAGCAGTACCAGCGGGCGAGCGTGCCCGTCGGTGAGCATGTGCAGCTTGGTCGTGAGCCCACCACGAGAGCGGCCGATGGCGTGGTCGTCGGGCTCGACCCAGCAGAGATCAGAACAAGATCCCTGACTCGCCCCCTGTGGGCCGAGCGGCTCCTCGCACGGAATCGTCGGCGGTGTCAGCGGTGCTCTCGGCGGTTACGGCGTTGCCGGTGGTGCGCCGGGCAGTGGCGCCGTGCTGGTGGACCCGCATCAGGCTCGAGTCGGCCGCGACCAGCCAGTCCAGCTCGCCCGCGGCGTCGGCGGCGGTGTGTGCCGCGGCCAGCAGCCGGTCGTAGGTGCCGTCGCCTGACCAGCGCACATGCCGGTCGTAGACGCTCTGCCACGGCCCGAATCGCTCGGGCAGCGCCCGCCACGGCGCCCCGGTGCGGTACTTCCAGGCGATCGCCTCGAGCACCTCGCGGTGGTCCCGCCACCGCCCACCACGACGCGGGGTCCGGTCGGGCAGCAGCGGCTCCAACCGTGCCCACGCCGCGTCCGAGATCACCGTCCGGTCAGCTGCCACGACTCGCATCCTGGCCCATCCCACGACCAAGATCCATCAGACACGCCCT
>NZ_JBXUHE010000114.1:0-1074 GCF_057180585.1 Actinomycetospora sp. 2LY8.5 | reverse complement strand
CCGTGTTCTCAGGACATGTTTGACACCGGCCGTGATCGGCTTCGTTGTGCTCCCGTCGTTGGCGGGATGCGCGGGAGGCCGGATTGGCCCTGGTGGACATGTCGGTGGTCGAGCAGCGCTATCGCGCGGTGTTGGCCGTGCAGTCTGGTGAGACCGCGGGCGTGGTCGCCGCCGCGTTCGGGGTGTCGCGTCAGAGCGTGCAGAACTGGCTGCGCCGCTACCGCGACGACGGCCTCGCGGGGCTGGTTGATGGGTCACGGCGCCCGGACTCGTCGCCGGGGCAGACGTCGGTGGAGGTGGAGGCGTTGATCTGCGAGATGCGCCGTGAGCACCCTCGCTGGGGCGCGCGCAGGCTGGCCCACGAACTCGCCGGCCGGGGCGTGTTCCCGGTGCCGTCGCGGACGACGGTGCACCGGGTGCTGCTGCGCCACGGCCTGGTCGACCCTCGCCCCCGCCGCCGGCGGCGCTCGGACTACCGGTGTTGGCAGCGCGAGGCGCCGATGGCGCTCTGGCAGCTCGACATCGTCGGTGGCGTGCTGGTTGACGATGGCGCCGGTGGCACCGTCGAGGCGAAGGTGGTGACCGGGGTCGACGACCACTCCCGGTTCTGCGTCATCGCCGCCGTCGTCGCCCGGGCGACCGGGCGGGCGGTGTGTCTGGCCTTCGCCGACGCGCTGGCGCGGTGGGGCGTGCCGGAGGAGGTGCTCACCGACAACGGCAAGCAGTTCACCGCCCGCTTCGGCCGGGGCGGGGAGGTGCTCTTCGACCGCATCTGCCGCGACAACGCCATCACCCACCGGCTCACCCAGCCCGCGTCGCCGACCACGACGGGCAAGGTGGAGCGGTTCCACCAGAGCTTGCGCCGCGAGCTACTCGACGACCACGACACGGCGAACCCGTTCTCCTCGCTGCTGGCCGCGCAAGCCGCGGTCGAGTCATGGGTCAGCGACTACAACTGCTCCCGCCCGCACCAGGCCCTCGACATGGCCTGCCCGGCCGAGCTGTTCGGGCCGTCCCAGCATTCCGAGTCTCGGGCCGGCGAGGAGCTGTTGCCGCTGCGGCTGCCGCCCGCGC
>NZ_JBXUHE010000113.1:0-1100 GCF_057180585.1 Actinomycetospora sp. 2LY8.5 | reverse complement strand
AGGCCCAGCCGGCGGTCATGGTGCGGTGGAACCGTTCGATCTTCCCGTTCGTCTGCGGCCGGTAGGGCCGGGTCCGCTTCGGGCGGATGCTGAGCTCGGCGCAGGTGTCGCGCCAGGCGTGCGAGCGGTAGGCCGACCCGTTGTCGGACAGGACGCGTTCGACGACCACGCCGCGGGCGGCGTACCAGGCGACCGCGTTGCGCAGCACGCCGATAGCGGTGGCGGCGGTCTCGTCGTCGTGGATCTCGGCGTAGGCGACCCGGGAGTGGTCGTCGATGACGGTGTGCACGAACGCGGTGCCGATCTTCGGGTTGTAGTGACGGTTGCGGGGCTTGCCCGCGGTGGCGGCCCGGTTCTTGCGGCCTTGGACGCGGCCCACGTAGCGCCAGCCGCCCTGATCAGGGATGTTGCCCAGCTTCTTCACATCGACGTGGATCAGCGAACCGGGGTGCGGGTGCTCGTAGCGGCGCACCGGCTCGCCGGTGGCGCGGTCGAGGTAGGAGAGCCGGTTGATCCCGCAGCGGCGCAGGATCAGATGCACTGTCGAGGCGGCGATCCCGAGTCGGGCGGCGATCTCGAGCTGGCCCAGGCGCTGCTTCCAGCGCAGGTGCACGATCTTGCGCACCATCGGCTGCGGGGTCTTGCGTGGCATGCGGTGCGGGCGGCTGGAGCGATCCTGCATGCCGGCCTCGCCGAGCTCGACATAGCGCTTGGCCCAGCGTTTCGCGGTCGGCCAGGACACCTGGAACCGCACCGCGGCCTGCGCGATCGGGCACTGACCATCGACGATCAGACGCGCGAGCTTCAATCGGGCTCGCGGAGTCAGCGCAGCGTTAGCGTGGGCCACGGAGGACCTCCCGGTGGTGAGTGGATGCCGTCAGACAGCTCCACAGCACTCCCGGGAGGTCCTCCCCTCAAGATCATTCAGACCGTGTCGTCACACGCCCTCAACCAACGTGTCCGGTCAGTACAGCTGATATGGAGGGCGTTCCTGTCAAGCGGGCAGGGGTGAGTGGCCTCGGTGCTTACGCATCGTGGCTGTTCGGAGGGTGCCGGCGGGGCCGGGTGGGTGGAGGCGTGTCGGCGCGACGCGCGGTCAG
>NZ_JBXUHE010000112.1:0-1102 GCF_057180585.1 Actinomycetospora sp. 2LY8.5 | reverse complement strand
GCGGGACGCCCGCCGACCGACACGGGATCGATCGTCGCATGTCTGACGCCCACGTGGCCCCTCGCCCCTCGACTTTCGGCATGCGGTGTCATAACCTCCGCTCGAGGGTTGGAGTGTCGTTCATCACAGTCACCACGACGTCACTGGACTCAGGCCGAGCTCGAGGAGGAGCGATGGGCAAGTTCGACGGGAAGGTCGTCCTGATCACTGGTGGCGCGCGGGGCCAGGGGCGTTCGCACGCTCTGACCTTCGCCCGGGAGGGCGCCGATGTGGCCTTCTGCGACATCGCCGGTCAGATCGACACGGTGCCGTACGCCATGTCCCGGACCGGTGACCTGGAGGACACGGTCAAGCAGGTCGAAGAACTCGATCGGCGCTGTGTGGGCGTCACCGCCGATGTGCGTGACGCTGCGGCGGTCGGCTCGTTCGTCGAGCAGGCGCGCACCGAGCTCGGTCGGGTCGACTTCCTGCTCGCCAACGCCGGGATCTTCTCGTTCTCCACCATCGCGGACATGGACGACGCGACGTGGCAGGACATGATCGACACGAACCTCACCGGGGTCTTCCACACGATCCGGGCGGTTCTGCCGGTGATGATCGAGCAGGGTCACGGGCGGATCGTGGTGACCTCGTCGATGGCCGGCAAGGTCGGGATGGCCCATGTCGGGCACTACGTCGCGGCCAAGTGGGGCGTGATCGGGCTCGTGAAGTCGGTGGCTCAGGAGGTCGGTGGGAACGGCGTCACGATCAACGCGGTGTGTCCGACGAGCGTGGACACCGACATGATCCAGAACGAGGCCGCGTACCGCTTGTTCCTTCCGGACACTCCGAATCCGACCCGGGATGCCGCGGCGCCGGCGTTCCAGTCGTTGAACACGATTCCGATCCCGTGGGTGGAGGTCTCCGACATCTCCAACACCATGGCGTTCCTGTGTTCGGACGAGGCGCGCTACATCACCGGGGAGACGATCGCGGTCGCCGCCGGGATGAACGCCGCGAACGCCGGCTGAGGTGGCAGCCGGGACCGATCGGCCCGAGGACCGGGCGCCCGGAGATCGGGTGCCCGAGCCGACGGCGTCGTCCGGACCGAGTGCGCGAGCCC
>NZ_JBXUHE010000111.1:0-1122 GCF_057180585.1 Actinomycetospora sp. 2LY8.5 | reverse complement strand
CCGGTCAGACCGGGCAGCCGCTCGCGCGTGCCGCGGCCTGGTCGTCGAGGCGGAACATCGGGCCGGTGTCGGTGGGCGCGTCGTAGTACCGGTGGAACACCGGGGTGAGGCCACCGGAGATCGGCGGGACGATCCAGCTCCAGTCCACCGGGCACGGGCGCCCGGCGGCCTCCTCCTTCTCCACGAAGCGCAGGAAACGGCGGGACTCACCGTGATGGTCGGCCAGCGAGACACCGGCCTGGTCGAAGGAGTGCTGCACCGCGGCGGTCAGCTCGATCGCCGCGCGGTCGCGCCACAGCGTGCGGTCGCTGGAGGTGTCGAGACCCATGGCCTCGGCGACCTCGGCGAGCATGTCGTAGCGGTCGGTGTCGGCGAGGTTACGAGCCGCGATCTCGGTGGCCATGTACCAACCGTTGAACGGCGCCGCCGGGTAGGAGATCCCACCGATGTCCAGGCGCATGTTGCTGATCACCGGCAGCGCGTGCCAACGCAGCCCCAGCTCGGCGAACCAGGCGTGGTCGGGATGGGTCAGCGACACCTCGAGCACGGCCTCGGCCGGGATCTCGTGGACCTGCGGGCCCTCCGTGACGTGCTCGCCGCCGCCGCTGACGACCAGCGGCAGCACATCGAAACGCCCCATCGGGCTCGGCGGCATCCAGCCCAGGGTGCGCGCGGTGTCGGTGAAGCCCGCCGTGCGCGGGTCACCGAGCACCCGCCCGCCCGCGCGGTAGCCCGCGTAGCGGATGAGCTGCTCGTTCCAGATCCGCGGCCCGGGACCGGACGGCCCGTCCGGCGCGAAGATCGTGATCGTCGAGCGGATGCGTCCCTTGCGCGTGGCCTCGCGCAGATGCCCGACGCACTCGGCGGCGACCTCGTCCGGCGCGCTCACGTGGCGACGGTCGCGCAGGTGCAGGCTGCGCCAGTAGAGACGCCCGATGCAGCGCGCGGAGCTGCGCCAGGCCACGCGGGCACCGAACTCCAGCTCCGCGCCGGTATGAACATAGGTACCGGTACGCGCGATCTCCTCACACACCGCAGCCACCCGCGGCTCGACCGGCCCCGCCTCCGGGTTCTCAGCGTGAAACAGCCGAACGAACTCCTCGGCCTCCCCCGGATCGACAC
>NZ_JBXUHE010000110.1:0-1149 GCF_057180585.1 Actinomycetospora sp. 2LY8.5 | reverse complement strand
CCGGCAAGCGGCTGCACGACAAGGCGCTGCCCAACGACGAAGCCGCACTGCGCGCGGTGTTCGGTCGTCTCGCCGAGCACGGCCGGGTGCTGGTCGTGGTCGACCAACCCGCCTCGATCGGCGCGTTGGCGGTCGCGGTGGCCCGGGAGCTCGGTGTCGAGGTGGCCTACCTGCCCGGGCTGGCGATGCGCCGCATCGCCGACCTGCATCCTGGCCAGTCCAAGACCGACGCCCGCGACGCGCACGTCATCGCTGACGCCGCCCGGACCATGCCCCACACCCTGCGGCGCATCCGCGGCGACGACGAAACCCTCGCCGAACTCAGCGTTCTGGCTGGCTACGACGACGACCTCGCCGGCCAGTCGACCCGATTGACCAACCGGCTCCGCGACGCGCTGCTGCACGTCCACCCCGCCCTGGAACGCCTGATCGGGCCCCGTCTGGACCGCGCCGGGATCCTCGAGCTGCTCGCGGCCGCACCGACCCCGGCCGCGCTGACCGAGCTCGGCGCCGAGGGCATGGCCGCGGTGATGGCGCCGCGCTCGCCGCGACTGGCGCGGACCCTGCCCGCCCAGATCCTCACTGCTCTGGCAGCCCAGTCGCTCGTGGTTCCCGGCACCGCGGCCTTCGCCCGCGTCATCACCGGAGTGGCCGGCCAGCTCCGCGACGTCCACGACGAACGCGCCGACCTGGCCGCCGAGCTCGAGGCTCGCCTGGAGGCCCACCCTCTTGGACCGGTCCTGACCACGATGCCCGGACTCGGGGTCAGGACCGCGATCAAGCTGCTCACCATCGTCGGCGACGGCTCGGCGTTCCCCACCGCCGCGCACCTCGCGGCCTACGCCGGGCTGGCCCCGGTCACCCGCCGTTCCGGCTCCTCGATCAAGGGCGAGACCCGCTCGCAGCGCGGGAACCACGCCCTGAAGTCGGCGCTGTTCCTCTCCGCCTTCGCCGCGCTGAGCGACCCCGACAGTCGGGCCTACTACGACCGCAAGAGAGCCGCCGGCAAGCGTCACAACGCCGCCCTGATATGCCTGGCCCGCCGCCGCACCGACGTCATCTACGCCATGCTCCGCGACCACCAGCCCTACCGCGCCCCAGCGCGAGCACCCGAGCCCCTCGCGGCTTGACAACCCCATAGAGACACCC
>NZ_JBXUHE010000109.1:0-1205 GCF_057180585.1 Actinomycetospora sp. 2LY8.5 | reverse complement strand
CTAGTGCTGTATCAGGCAACGTTGGGTAGGTAATCGGGTCTGCGGATCTTGGAGTTGGCGGCGAAGCGGCGTTTCGGGGTGGCGTGGCGGTTGTGCCAGCGCACGTAGCCCGCGATCGCGGCTTGCTGGGCGGCGTGGCTGGGGTAGTCGCTGCCGTCGAGGGTGAAGTAGCGCAGCGCGGTGAACTCGGCCTCGATCCAGTTCAGCCAGGAGGCGTGGGTCGGGGTGAACACCAGCTCGACGTCGTGGGCGGCGCACCAGTCGGCGACCTCGGCCTTGCGGTGCGGGGAGAAGTTGTCGCACACCACGAACAGTCGCCCGGTCGGGAACCGGACCCGTAGCTGCTTGAGGAAGTCGAGGAACTCCCGCCAGCGCTTGTGGTCACGGAACCGGTAGAACATCTGCCCGCTGGCGAGGTCCAGCGCGGCGATCATGTGCCGGACCCCGCCGGTGCGGGTGTAGGTCGCCCGCCGCCGAGCGGGGCGGCCGCGGGGGAACCAACCGTGGCCGGGGCGGGGCTGGAGGTTCAGCGGCCCGAACTCGTCGGCGCAGATCACCCGCCCGCCGACGGGCAGCTGCCCGGCGGCGGCCTGGTCGTAGAGCTCGAGGATGCGGTCCTTCTTCGTGCTGAACTCGGGGTCGCGGCTGGCTTTCCAGGTCTTGGTGGCCTGCCAGGAGATGCCCGCGGCGCGCAACACGAGGCGCACGGTCTCGGTGCTCACCGCGATCCGGTGGGCCACGGCGAGATGCTCGACGAGCTTGGTCAGGCTCCAGGTGGTGAACGGGCGCCCGAGCTGCGCTGGAGCGGTCTTGGCCACCCGACAGATCGTCTCGTGGGTCCGGGGACCGAACTTAGGCGGTCGGCCCCCGCTCCATTTTGGGTCCAGGGCTGCGAACCCCTGGTCGTTGAACGCGTGGATCACCTCCCGCGCGTACGCCGCGGTCGCGGCGAACATCGCCGCCGCGTCACTGGCCGAACGGCCTTGGGTCGAGGCCAGCACGATCCCCGCCCGCCGCAGCCGCACCCGGTCCTTCGCCGTCCTGGTGATCTTGACCAGGCGCTCCGCCTCCGCCTCGGACAGCTCCCGAGCGAACACCTCCGCGGGCCGTGCCATCGCCCACCACCTCCGGCGACAGCCTCCCGACTCACAAGATCCTGATCAAGCCCAGGGATACGACGCCGACGTTGCTTGATGCAGCACTAG
>NZ_JBXUHE010000108.1:0-1251 GCF_057180585.1 Actinomycetospora sp. 2LY8.5 | reverse complement strand
GGCTGACCGGGACACGATCTTCACCCTCGGCCTGATCATGGGCCTGGGGCCTCACTCTTCGTGGTGCTTGGACACTTCGGAGGGAGGCCCCAGGTGGGCAGGGATGCTACTGGCGAGCGCGATCTGGGGGCGGTGGTCCTCGGTCTTGAGGGGTTCCGGCTGGTCGCGGTCGACGAGCACGACGGCGAGCTCGAGCTGGCCGTGGAGACCAGGAACGACATGGTCGGCTGTCCCGGTTGCGGCGCGGTCGCGACCGCGCATGGGCGACGCCCGGTGCGGGTGCGCGACCTTCCCGTGGGCGGCCGGGCGACGACGCTGATCTGGATCAAGAGGCTCTGGCGGTGCCGCCACGAGCGGTGCGAGACGCGCACGTGGTCGGAGACCAGCAACGAGATCGCGCCGCGGGCTTCGGTGAGCACCCGCGCGGCCCAGGAGGCGTGCCGCCGAGTCGGGCAGGCCGGCGAGTCGGTCGCTGCGGTAGCTCTCGATCTCGGTCTCGGGTGGGGCACGGTGATGCGCGCCGTGGTGGAGCACGGCGGCCCGCTGGTCGACGACCCCGCCCGCCTGGCCGGTGTGGCCGCGCTCGGGGTGGACGAGACCGCGTTCCTGGCCGCCACCGCCAGCCATGGCACCGAGTTCGCGACCGGGCTGGTCGACCTCACCCGAGCAGCCGGGTCGTCGGCGCGGCTGCTCGATGTCGTGCCTGGTCGCAGCGGTGTCGTGCTCTCGGCGTGGCTGCGCGAACGCGAACTCGGCTGGCGCGCTGGGATACGCGTGGCCGCGCTGGACCCGTTCCGTGGGTACGCCTCGGCGCTGCGCACCCAGCTACCGCACGCGCTGCGTGTCCTCGACGCCTTCCACGTCGTGAAGCTGGGCTTCGACGCCGTCGACCAGGTCCGGCGCCGCGTGCAGCAGGAGACCCTCGGGCACCGTGGTCGGGCCGGCGACCCGCTCTACGGCATCCGCCGGGTGCTGCGCCGCGGCCACGACCGCCACTCGGACCTGTCCTGGACCCGCCTGCTGCACGGCCTGGACCTCGGCGACCCGAACGGCGAGGTGACCGCCGCGTGGATCGCCGCCCAGGAGCTGCGCCTGCTCTACCGCCACACCGACCCCGCCCGCGCCGCGGCGGGGTTCTACCGCTGGCTGGCGTTCTGCGCCGACTCCGGGGTCCCCGAGCTGCACCGCCTGGCCCGCACCCTGGACTCCTGGCGAGACGAACTGCTCGCCCGCTTCACCGTCACCGGCGTC
>NZ_JBXUHE010000107.1:0-1252 GCF_057180585.1 Actinomycetospora sp. 2LY8.5 | reverse complement strand
TCCAGGCCGGTGTCCTTGGCGGTGCGGATGCGGTCCTCGACCCGGGCGTGGGCGCGGTGGCGGGCGTCGAGAAACGCCAACTGTCCGACACGGGTGTCGGTGGCGAACGCGGTGTAGCGCCATCCGTCGGATTCCTCGAAGACGTCGAGTTGCGCGCCGGGATGCGGGCGTTCGCGGCGCACCACGACCCGGATCCCGGTCGGGTAGCCGGTCAACGCTTTGACCGGCAGCAGTGCGGTGATCTCGGCCAGGCCGGCGCCGTCACGGTGGCCGCCGTCGGCGTCGAGGGCGCCGGCCCAGACCCTGGCCGGGATGAGTCCGATGGCGTCGCGCTCGCGGCTGGTGATGTGCCATCCCACGGAGAACTCGCAGTTCACGCCGGTGGCGTGTAGTTCGCGCAGGTGGCCCAGGAAGTCCTTGGAGCAGCCTGCACCGTCGGCGCGGACCAGGATCGGGGTGCCGTGGCGGTGCTCGTCGGGGACCTGGGCCAGCGCGGCGTCGAGGACCTCGATGTGGTCGGCGGCGGTGTTCGCCCCGGCGTTGCCTCGCCGAAGCTGGGCGGCGAGGAACTCCCCGGTGTTGTCGCAGAACGCCATCAGCGGGTGGTAGCCGAAGGTGCCCTTGAACGTCGGGGCGGCCTGCTCCTTCTCCGAGTGGGCGATGACGATCGAGGCGTCCACGTCGATCACCAGCCCCGGCAACGTCCGCCCGGCGGCGGTCGCGGCGGGGAACGGTGTCCCTCGGGTCTCGGCACGCTGGGCCCACGCCAGCTCCCGCGCAGCCGCTCGCGCTGAGGCAATACCGGCCACCGCGGGTTCGTCGATCTTGTCCAGCAGCCGCCAGCACGTCGAGTCCGAGGCCACCTGCCCGAACAGGGCCGGCTGGTGCTCGAGGACCGCGACATCGGAGATCGTCCGAGCGCCGTCGGCGACCGCGACGGCCATGTCGACCAGGACCCGCCCGGGCTCATGGGTTCGGCGCCGCTTACCCAGCCGAGCGAGTTCGGCCCCGAGCTGCCCGGTGAGCCCCGTGGTGTCGGCAAGGTCGGCCAGCAGCCGTGACCCGGCGTGCGACACCACCCCCGCCCCGTCGGTCGTGACCATGATCGTAGGGCGAGTGCTTGTAGGGTCCACCTCGAAAGTGCCCTCCGGGTCGGGGACCGATGGCGTCGCAACCTTCAGTCTTCCCTGCTCAGAGGGCACTTTCGTCTATCAACACCCGACGACTTCACCAACCTCGTGAAGAGCTCGGG
>NZ_JBXUHE010000106.1:0-1327 GCF_057180585.1 Actinomycetospora sp. 2LY8.5 | reverse complement strand
TCGTCGGTTCCGGGCCGTCGGGCTTCTACGCCGCGGCCGCGTTGCTCGACGCGGATCTGGACGTACGGGTGGACATGTTCGACCGGCTGGCCACCCCGTGGGGGCTGGTCCGCGCGGGGGTGGCCCCCGACCATCCGAAGATCAAGTCAGTGTCCGCGCAGTACGACAAGACCGCCGCCCGCGACGGCTTCCGGTTCTTCGGGCACGTCAGTCTCGGCTCGGGCCCCGCCGACATCACCCGCGACGAGCTCCTCGAGCGCTACGACGCGATCGTCTACGCCGTCGGGTCGCAGACCGAGCGCCGCCTCGGCATCCCCGGCGAGGACCTGCCCGGCAGCATCGCCTCGGTCGACTTCGTGGGGTGGTACAACGGCCACCCCGACCACGTCGACCTCGCCCCGCCGCTGGACACCGAGCGCGCCGTGGTGATCGGCGCCGGCAACGTCGCGCTCGACGTCGCCCGCATGCTCCTGCTCCCCGAGGCCGACCTGCGCGCCACCGACACCGCCGACCACGCCCTCGACGCCCTCGTCGGCTCCGGGGTCCGCGAGGCCGTGATCTGCGGACGCCGCGGTCCCCGCGAGGCGGCGTTCACCACCACCGAGCTGCGCGAGCTCGACGACATCGCCGACCTCACCGTCGTCGCCGACCCCGACCAGGTCCCCGCCGGCATCGCCGACGACGACACCCTGCCCAAGGGCACCCGGCGCAACCTGGAGATCCTGCGCGGGTTCGCCGAGAACGCCGCAGCATCGACTCGTGGCCCGACCGCGCACCACCGCATGGAGTTCCGCTTCTACCGCTCCCCGGTCGAGATCCGCGGCGACGGGAAGGTCGAGGAGATCGTGCTCGCGGTGAACCGCCTCGAGACCGGCCACGACGGACACACCCGCGCGGTCGACACCGGCGAGCGCGAGACCCTCCCGACCGGCCTGGTACTGCGCGCCGTCGGCTACCGGGGCATGGCGCTGCCCGGCGTGCCCTTCGACGACGACACCGGCACCGTCCCGCACACCCAAGGGCGCATCGACGGGGACGAGCACGCGCGCGAGTACGTCGTCGGCTGGATCAAGCGCGGACCCAGCGGCATCATCGGCACCAACAAGAAGGACGCAGGAGAGACCGTCCGCCACCTGGTCGCCGACCTCACCGACCGCGAGCCGCTCGCCGCCGACGACGACCACCACGAGTCGGTCGAGGCCTGGCTGCGCGAGCGCTGCCCCGACCTCGTCGACCAGGCCGGCTGGCAGGCCATCGACGCCCACGAGCGCGGCCGTGGCGAGCCCGACGGCCGACCCCGCGTCAAGGTCGTCGACCGCGACGAGCT
>NZ_JBXUHE010000104.1:0-1400 GCF_057180585.1 Actinomycetospora sp. 2LY8.5 | reverse complement strand
GGTCCGGTCGGGCAGCAGCGGCTCCAACCGTGCCCACGCCGCGTCCGAGATCACCGTCCGGTCAGCTGCCACGACTCGCATCCTGGCCCATCCCACGACCAAGATCCATCAGACACGCCCTAGGCCGACCTGCAGCGAGGACGCGCCGATGCCGTTGCCGTGCCCCACCTCCACCACGTCGACCCCAGCCCGGTCGGCAGCGTGCGCGTAGGCCCGGATGTCGGCGACACCGAGCTGGTGGGCAACTGCGTGGCTGCCGTCGCGCAACGTCGAGTCGCAGATGGTCAGGGATTCCAGTTCCTTGGTCGTGGTCATGCCGCCTCCATCCGGCTCCGGGCGCGGGCTTCGGCCAGCGCGATCCCGGCGCAGTCGATGATGTCCAGATTGCCGGCGTAGGGCGGGAGCCAGTCACCGCGGCCCTCGACCTCCACGGTCAGGAGGACACGGTCACCGGTGCGCACCGGCGGCACTACGAGCCGGTAACCAGGAACGTAGGACTGGATCTCCTTCTCCGCCTCGGCGGCCGCCGCCGTGACCGCGTCGAGGTCTACCTCACCGGGAGCGGTGACGGCCACGGTGTTCCGCATGATGGAGCCCGGCTCCGCCGGGTTGATTACGAGGATGGTCTTCGTGTTGCCGACCCCGGAGAACTCGCGGGTGGCGCTCTCGGTGGTGACGACGTACTCATCGATGTTGGCGCGGGTGGCCGGGCCGACGCTGGCCGACGCGCTGGTGGATGCGATCTCCAGGTACGCGAGCTCCGGGATGGTTCGGGCCAGGGCGCTCGCCATCGGGACGGCTGCCTGGCCGCCGCAGGTCACCATGCTGACGTAGTCGTCGTCGAGCCGTTCGCCGAGGTTGAGTGCCGGGACGCAGAAGCGGCCCAGTTTCGCCGGCGTCAGGTCGATCATCGGCAGCCCGACCGCCTTCAGGGCGGCCCAGTGGCGCGTGGCGTCGCGGGCCGATGTCGCGTCGAACACGAGGTCGATGTCCTCGCGGGCCTGGAGGACCGCCTCCAGGCCGCGGTCGCTGACGGGCACGCCCTGCGAGCGCGCCATCTCCACGCCGGGCGAGGCGAGCCGGCGCCCCGCGAACATTGTGCATCGGAGCGACGGGGACGCGATGACCTTCAGCAGGAGGTCGGCGCCGACGTTGCCGGTGCCGACGATCGCGACCCGCAGCTGATCGGTCGTGCCGGGTTCCGCACTGGGCGCGGCCCGGTCGTTCGCCAGGTGCAGTGTCATCAGTCCTGCTTCCTGGCCAGGACGAGAATCCCCCGTTACCTTCTTGATCAGGCCCGGTGAGGGCTTGCAGGCCGCCGGCCACGGCATGACTGAGTGCCCCTGTCGTTGATGATCTGGGGGGTGTTGTCACCGTGGTCGGAGGGCGCCAACGACCGC
>NZ_JBXUHE010000103.1:0-1447 GCF_057180585.1 Actinomycetospora sp. 2LY8.5 | reverse complement strand
GCCCTACCTTCAGAGGTGCGGCCGGAGCTGGTGTTGGCTCCGGGTGTGCAGGCGGAGCGGGGATGGCTTCCATCAGAGCTGCCGTCAATGGCCGTAGGCTGCTGTTCCCCCCGCTCTGCCCCCTGCTCTCGACCACTGATTAGGCAAAGCGGACCATCGCTGTGTAGGGCGTCGTCGGCGAGATCAGGCTGCACTTCCTGTATGTCAACGACGAGAGGAACGCTGTGCCGGTCGCTGTGGGGATCGACGTCGCGAAGAAGATTCACTGGGCTGTTGCCATCGATACCGACACGGGGTCGGTACTTCTCAACCGCCGCGTCGAGAATTGTCCCGAGCAGATCGCCGCGATCTTGGACACGCTCAAAGCGTTCGCTGCTGACCGTGGTCCGGTCACGGTCGGGGTGGACATCCTCGGTGGTGTCGCGGGTCTGCTGACCGCGATGATCGGCGCGGCCGGGCTGGGCTGTGTGCACGTGCCGGGGCTGCTGGTCAACCGCTCGAGGCGAGCCACCCGTGGTGGGGAGAACAAGAGCGACCCGCGCGACGCGCGGGTGATCGCCGATCAGGTGCGGGTGCGCGAAGACCTGCATCCGGTCGAGGTCCAGGACGAATTGATCGTCCAGCTGCGACTGCTGGTCAGCCGCCGCGGTGACTTGGTCACCGCTCAGACCCGGCGCGTCCAGCACCTGCGTGACCACCTCGTGCGCACGTTCCCCGGCCTGGAGAAGGGCACCGACCCGACCAACAAGGCCGACCTGCTGCTGCTGGCTCGCTACGCCTCGCCGCGGGAGCTGCGAGGGGCCGGTCTGCGACGCATCACCGAGCACCTGCTGCGCCGCGGGGTCCGTCACGACCGGGCGCAGCGACTCGCGCAGCGCGCCCACACCGCCGCTCTGGGCCAGCGTGTCGTGGTCCCCGGCGCCGAGGTGAGCGCCGAGCTCGTGCGCGAACTCGCCGGTGAAGCCCTCGCTGTCCGGGATCGACTCGCCGAGCTCGATGCCCGCATCAGCGAGCTCGTCGAGCAGCACCCCGACGCCAGGCTGGTGAGAACTCTTCCGGGCATGGGCGCGACGCTGACTGCCGAATTCGTCGCCGTGACCGGCGACATCAGCCGCTACCCCACGGGCGACCATCTGGCCGCGGCCGCCGGCCTGGCCCCGGTCATGCAGCAGTCGGGAAAAGTGCGATATCTGCGCCGAGCCATGACCGGTGACCGATCCCTCAAGAGAGTTCTCTACCGATCGGCGTTCTCCTCGCTGGCCAGCGCCGACGGAGTCAGCCGCGCCTACTACGACCGGAAACGCCGCGAAGGAAAGACCCATCAACAAGCCGTGATTGCGCTCGCTCGCCGGCGGGTCAACGTCCTGCACGCCATGTTGCGCACCCGCCAGCCTTACCGTCTCGACCATCGGCCGGTCCAAGCCGCTTGACAGAAGCATTAGGCAGC
>NZ_JBXUHE010000102.1:0-1475 GCF_057180585.1 Actinomycetospora sp. 2LY8.5 | reverse complement strand
GAGCCTGTCAATCTGTCTGTGTAAGTTGATCTGTCGGTGGTCAGGTGAGGTAGGGGCCGATGCGGTCGGGGTAGGCCAGCGCGAGGGCGCCGAGGGCTGGTTTCCAGCCTTGGACGACGCCGCCTTCGACCAGGTGCCCGGGGGCTTTGCGTTGGTCGGCGGGTAGGCCCTTCTCCTTGGCGCGCTCGCGGGCGCGCTTGTCCTCGATGTCGCGGATGGCCAGCCAGAGCAGCTTGATCACCGCGTCGTCGTTGGGGAAGTGCCCCCGGTTCTTGATGATCTTGCGGAGCTGGTAGTTCAGCGACTCGATCGAGTTCGTGGTGTAGATGATCCGCCGCAGTTCGGGTGGGAAGGCCAGGAACGGGATGAACCGTTCCCAGGCGTTCTCCCAGGTCGCCACCGCCGCGGGGTAGCGCTTGCCGAGGTCGGACTCGGCGAAGGCCAGCAGCTCGGTCTCGGCGGCCTCCACGGTGGGCGCGGTGTAGATCGGGCGCAGCGCCGCGGCCACACGCTTGCGGTCGGTGTAGGACACGAACCGCATCGCGGCGCGGATCAGGTGCACCGTGCAGGTCTGCACGGTGCTCTGCGGCCAGGTGGCCTCGACGGCCTCGGGGAAGCCGGTCAGCCCGTCGCAGCACACGATGAGCACGTCGCGCACCCCGCGATTGCGCAGCTCGGCGCACACCCCGGCCCAGAACTTGGCGCCCTCGCTGGCCTGGACCCAGATCCCCAGCACATGCTTGACCCCGTCGAGATCCACCCCGACCGCGATGTGCGCCGAGCGGTTGCGGACCTGGTGGCCGTCACGGACCTTCACCACGAGCGCGTCGAGGTAGATGATCGGGTAGATCTCCTCCAGCGGCCGGGACTGCCAGGCCTTGACCTCCTCGAGCACCGAGTCGGTGATCTTGGAGATGGTCTCGTGGGAGAGCTCGGTGCCCACCGTGCGCGCCAGGTGGTGCTGGATGTCGCGCACGGTCATCCCGCCCGCGTACAGCGAGATGATCATGTCGTCGAGGCCGCCGGCGCGCCGCGAGCCCTTCGGGACCAGCCGCGGCTCGAAGCTGCCGGTCCGGTCCCGGGGCACGTCGAGCCCGACCGGGCCGAGCTCGGTGTTGAGGGTCTTGGGCGTGGTGCCGTTGCGCGAGTTCGGCAAGCCCCGGCCCGCCGGATCGCCCTTCTCGTAGCCCAGGTGCTCGGTCAGTTCGGTAGCCAGCCCGCGCTCGAGCACCGCCTTGATCATCTCGGGGAGGAAGCCGCCCTCGCCGGTCAGCGCGAGTCCGCCGTCCCCGGCCCGGGCCATCACCTCGTCGAGCAGCCCAGCATCGAGCATCTCGTTGATCGCCGCACGTGCCGACCCCTCCGGCGCCGCCGACACCCCCAACGGATGCCCATCCTGCCGATCTTCAGCCACGGTCAACTGTGTACTCCTTCAGCTCCAGCTGATCTTCGTACACAGACCATCTGACAGGCCC
>NZ_JBXUHE010000101.1:0-1504 GCF_057180585.1 Actinomycetospora sp. 2LY8.5 | reverse complement strand
CTAGACCGTATGGAGGCCGGCGCCTCCGCTCGTAAGTTGGCGCGGGTCACCGTCGTTGGTGGCGGTGCCGCATTTACGAGGGAGGCGCCGGTGCCTGGCGAGGGTAGTTGGATCGGGTTGGACGTTCACGCACGCTCGGTCGTGGGTTGCGTGATCGATGAATCGACTGCGGAGATCCGCACGCAACGGATGGGGGCGCGCACCGAGCAGGTCGTGGACTGGGTCCGAGCTCAGGCCGGCCCGGTGGTGGCCTGTTACGAGGCCGGGCCGACCGGGTTCGGACTGGCCCGGGCCCTGGCCGCGGCCGGAGTGCACTGCGAGGTGGTGGCGCCCTCGAAGATCGAGCGCCCGGCCGGGGACAAGGTCAAGACCGACCGCCGCGACGCCGAGCGGCTCGCGCGGCTGCTGCGGATCGGTGAGGTGCCCGGGGTGCGGGTGCCTACCGAGGCCGAGGAAGCCGCCCGGGACCTGGTGCGGGCCCGGGAGGATGCCCGGGGCGATCTGATGCGCGCTCGGCACCGCCTCTCGAAGCTGCTGCTGCGCCAGGGCCTGGTCTGGGACCACAGCGCCTGGACCGGCGCGCACCTCGACTGGCTACGCAGCCAGCACTTCGAGCGGCGCGGAGTGCAGCTGGCCTTCGACGAGGCCCTGGACACCGTCTTCGCCGTGCACGCCCGCCGCGACCGGCTCGACACCGCGATCGTCGAGATGGCCGCCAGTGACCCGGCGCTGGCCGGGCCGGTGGGCCGGTTGGGGTGTCTGCGTGGGGTCTCCACACTGACCGCGGTCGGGTTGTGTGTCGAGGTCGCCGACTGGCACCGCTTCACCGGCTCGACCATCGGCTCCTACCTGGGTCTCGTGCCCTCCGAGGACTCCTCAGGCGAGCGGCGGACCCGAGGTGCGATCACCAAGACCGGCAACAGCCACGCCCGCCGGCTGCTGGTCGAAGCGGCCTGGCACCACCGCCGCCCGCTACGTCCCAGCCGCGACCGTGCCCGCCGCGCCGACGGGCAGTCCGCCGCGGTCCGGGCCCGCGCCGAGGCCGGCAACCAGCGCCTGCACCAACGCTGGTGCCGCCTCGAACAGCGCCGCAAGCGCCCCACCGTGTCGGTCGTCGCGGTCGCCCGCGAACTCGCCGGCTGGTGCTGGAGCCTCGCGGTGCTCGACCAGCCGGCCCCGACCTGAACCAATCGGTCCGGCGCCCCCAGACCCGGCGGGCGCCGGGTGAGGATGCAGGCAGCGCGAGGAACGACCCGCGAAACAGCTATGAGCAGCTCGGCATCGGCGCCGCCGGAGCCGGGCGACGCTCGCCTCTAGATTCGCGGAACGCTCCCGACGAACACCCGGTCATGCGGTAACCAACCCGCGCATATCAGCCTGACCGCGCGTCGCGCCGACACGCCTCCACCCACCCGGCCCCGCCGGCACCCTCCGAACAGCCACGATGCGTAAGCACCGAGGCCACTCACCCCTGCCCGCTTGACAGGAACGCCCTCCATATCAG
>NZ_JBXUHE010000100.1:0-1903 GCF_057180585.1 Actinomycetospora sp. 2LY8.5 | reverse complement strand
GGTGCGGGTGCCGTGCTTGAGCAGCAGGCGGGCGCCGGGACGCAGGGGCTTCTCGTGCAGCCAGGCGAGCGTCGCGTCGAACTCCGTGACCGGCTCCGGCGCGCCCGGCGCCGCGAGCAGCGCGCCGCGCGCGACACCGAGGTCGTCGGCGAGGCGCAGCACGACGCTCTGACCGTCGTGGGCCGCGTCGAGCTCGCCGTCGTAGGTGTCGATCCCCTCGACGCGGCTGCGGTGCCCGTCAGGCAGCACCTCGACCTCGTCACCGACCCGCACCGTGCCGGCCGCGACGAGCCCCGCGTAGCCCCGGTAGTCGGGGTGCGACTCGGTGCGCGGGCGCACGACGTACTGCACCGGGAAGCGGAACGGCGCGGTGTGATCGGCGCCCTCGACCGGCACCGCCTCGAGGTGTTCGAGCAGCGTCGGACCCTCGTACCAGGGGGTGTTCTCCGAGGCGAGGACGACGTTGTCGCCCTTCTTCGCCGACAGCGGGATCGCCACGACGTCGCCCTCGGCGTAACCGAGGGCCTCGGTGAGGCCGGTGAATTCCTTGGCGATGCGCCAGTAGGTGTTCTCGTCGTGGTCGACCAGGTCCATCTTGTTGACCGCGAGCACCAGACGCGGCACACGCAGCAGGCCCATCACCGCGACGTGCCGGCGGGTCTGCTCGACGACGCCGGCGCGCGCGTCCACCAGCAGCACGGCCAGTTGCGCGGTGGAGGCGCCGGTGACGGTGTTGCGGGTGTACTGGACGTGGCCGGGGGTGTCGGCGAGGACGAACGAGCGGTTCGGCGTCGCGAAGTAGCGGTAGGCCACGTCGATCGTGATGCCCTGCTCGCGCTCCGAGCGCAGACCGTCGACCAGCAGCGAGAGGTCCGGGTCGCCACCGTGACCCTGGGCCTGCGTGGCCCGCTCGACGGCCTCCATCTGGTCGGCGAGCACCGACTTGGTGTCGTAGAGCAGCCGCCCGACCAGGGTGGACTTGCCGTCGTCGACGGAACCGGCGGTCGCGAGGCGCAGCAGGTCAGACATGACGGTCCAGCTCCCACATCTCAGAAGTAGCCCTCTCGCTTGCGGTCCTCCATGGCGGCCTCCGAGAGGCGGTCGTCCGCCCGCGTCGCGCCGCGCTCGGTGAGGCGGCTCTCGCGGACCTCGGCCAGCACCTCGTCGAGCGTCGCGGCGGTGGACTCCACGGCGCCGGTGCAGGAGCCGTCGCCGACGGTGCGGTAGCGCACGGTCTTGGTGACGGTCTCCTCGCCGTCGCGCGGACCGCCCCACGGCCCGCTCGTCAGCCACATCCCGTCGCGGGCGAAGACGTCGCGGGTGTGCGCGTAGTAGATCGACGGCAGCTCGACGGCCTCGCGGGCGATGTAGCGCCAGACGTCGAGCTCGGTGAAGTTCGACAGCGGGAACACGCGCACGTGCTCGCCGGGCTTGTGGCGCCCGTTGTAGAGGTTCCACAGCTCCGGGCGCTGGCGCGACGGCTCCCACTGGCCGAACGCGGTGCGCAGGCTGAACACGCGCTCCTTGGCCCGCGCGCGCTCCTCGTCGCGTCGCCCGCCGCCGAAGACGGCGTCGTGGCGGTGCTCGGCGATGGCGTCGAGCAGCGGCGTGGTCTGCAGCGGGTTGCGGGTGCCGTCGGCGCGCTCGGACAGTCGACCGTCGTCGATGTAGTCCTGCACGCGCGCGACCTCGAGGTCGAGGCCGTAGCGCTCGACGACGCGGTCGCGGAAGTCGATGACCTCGTCGAAGTTGTGCCCGGTGTCGACGTGCAGCACCGGGAACGGGATCGGGGCGGGCCAGAACGCCTTGGCGGCCAGGTGCACCAGCAGCATGGAGTCCTTGCCGCCGGAGAAGAGGATCACGGGGCGGTCGAACTCGCCCGCGACCTCGCGGATGACGTGGA
>NZ_JBXUHE010000099.1:0-2015 GCF_057180585.1 Actinomycetospora sp. 2LY8.5 | reverse complement strand
CGTCGTCGGAGGTCGAGCCAGAACTTGCATCTTCGTTCGGCACAGCAGCGTCCTTCCCGACCACCCCGTCAATCACGGGAGTCGATCTTGGTCCGTCCGCTGCTTACACGGTTGTCGTGACACGCCCCCTGCGCGCTTGTCCTACTCCGGGCGCGCGGTCCACCGGGCGTTCGCCACCCAGGCCCAGGAGGCGTTCCTCGAAGGCCACGTCCACGCCTTCGCCCGGCTCGGCGGGGTTCCATGGGATCGCATCCGCTACGACAACCTCAAGGCCGCGGTCTCGCGGGTGCTCTTCGGCCGCGACCGCACCGAGTCCGCCCGCTGGGTGACCTTCCGCTCCCACTACGGCTTCGACGCCTTCTACTGCCGCCCCGGCCTGGAGGGCGCCCACGAGAAGGGCGGCGTCGAGGGCGAGGGCGGCCGGTTCCGCCGCAACTATCTGGTCCCCGTCCCCAAGGTCGCCTCGCTGGCCGAGCTCAACGCCCGACTCGAGGCCGCCGACGACGCCGACGACGCCGACGACGCTCGGCGGATCGCTGACCGGGCCCGCACCGTCGGCGACGACTTCGCCACCGAAGCGGCCATGCTGCGCCCGCTGCCCGGCGAGGCGTTCGAGCCCGGGCTGATGCTGACCCCGCGGGTCGATCAGCACGCCCGGATCACCGTCCGGCAGTGCCGCTACTCGGTCCCCGCGCGGCTGATCGGCCGGCGGGTGAGGGCGCTGCTGCGCGCGAGCGAGGTGATCGTGCTCGACGGGCGCCGCGAGGTCGCCCGCCACTCGCGCGCGGTCACCAAGGGGGCGGTGGTCCTCGAGCTGGACCACTACCTCGAAGTGCTCCAGCGCAAGCCGGGTGCCCTGCCCGGCGCGACCGCGCTGAAGCAGGCCCGAGCCTGCGGGGCGTTCGCGGTCGAGCACGAGGCGTTCTGGGCCGCCGCCCGCGCCGCCCACGGCGACCCGGGCGGCACCCGCGCCCTGGTCGAGGTCCTGCTACTGCACCGCCACCTGCACCGAGACCACGTCCTGGCCGCGCTGCGCGCGGCTACCGCAGTCGGAGCGACCAACCCCGACGTCGTCGCCGTCGAGGCCCGCCGCATCGCCGAGGAGCACAGCCACGCCGGTGACGGCGAGTCCGTCGAGGTCGAAGCGCAGTCCGCACTCGCCGGAGGTCAGGTGGTCAGCCTGACCCAGCGTCGCTTGGCCGACCCGACCGCGACGATCGCCGCGCTGCCCGCCGACACCCGGCCCCTTCCCACCGTCGATGCCTACGACGAGCTCCTGGCCCGCCGCCGCGCCCCCGCCACGACGAAGAACGAGGTGTCATGACCACTCCCACTCGCCCTCCGGCTCGACCACGGCGACGTCGCCAGGGCCTGTCGGATCAGGCCGCGACGACGGCCATCGATCAGGCCTGCCGGGCGCTGCGCCTGCCCACGGTCCGGACCTCGGTCGAGGACATGGTCACCGCCGCCGAGCACGAGCAGCTGTCCTACCGCGGGTTCCTCGCCGAACTGCTGCTCGGCGAGTGCGACGACCGCGACCGGCGCCGCTCCGCCCGGCGGGTCAAGGCCGCCGGGTTCCCGCGCGAGAAGTGGCTCGAGGACTTCGACTTCGACGCCAACCCCAACATCAACCCCGCGACGGTCAACACCCTCGCTGGCGGCGCCTGGATCACCGCCGGAGAGCCGCTCTGCCTCATCGGGGACTCCGGCACCGGGAAGTCCCACCTGCTCATCGGGCTCGGCACGGCCGCGGCCCAGCAGGGGTTCCGGGTCCGCTACGCGCTGGCCACGAAGCTGGTCAACGAGCTCGTCGAGGCCGCCGACGAACGCCAGCTCGCCAAGACCATCGCCCGCTACGGCCGCGTCGACCTGCTCTGCATCGACGAACTCGGCTGTGCGCCACGAGGCGCTGAGGAACCGTGTGGGAGGAGGAGCCCACCGCGGGCCATCGCAGTGGCCGGTTGACGCTGGAGGCAGGCCGATCCCCGGGTCTGGGGGTGAGGCCGGGAGCAGCC
>NZ_JBXUHE010000098.1:0-2212 GCF_057180585.1 Actinomycetospora sp. 2LY8.5 | reverse complement strand
ACGTGCCGACCCCTCCGGCGCCGCCGACACCCCCAACGGATGCCCATCCTGCCGATCTTCAGCCACGGTCAACTGTGTACTCCTTCAGCTCCAGCTGATCTTCGTACACAGACCATCTGACAGGCCCATCCACGGCAGCCACGAGCCCAGGTAGACAAGCACCGGTATCACACCTAGTGCCCACCCCGCCGGCGCGAGATCCCGCACCAGCGTGGCTTTGATCGGGCGGGGCACTCCCGCGGCTCGTCGAGCCGCGACGTCGAACACGAGGACCAGGACCGTGAAGAAGACGAGGTAATAGGCCCCGGACCACTTCACCGCGCACGCTGCGCCCAAGCACAACCCGGCGGCTAGGCGCCACCATCGCACCCCCCAGCGCGGACCCCACCAGCTCTCTTCAGCTCGACCCTCGGTCAGCACCACGGCCAACCGGTCGCGGACCTGATCTCGATCGACCAGGATCGCGGCGAACGCGGCCAGCACGAACACCGCCTGGAAGATGTCGAGCAGCGCGGTGCGTGAAGACACGTGGCTGACCCCGTCCGCGATCAACAGCACCCCGGCCAGCCCACCCAGAAAAGTCGACCGGGTCATCCGCCGCGCCGCTCGTACGACCAACAGCACGCACACCGTGCCGGCCAGCGCCCCCGCCGCCCGCCACCCCACCGGGTCGTAGCCGAACACCCACTGGCCTAGCGCGATGAGCTGCTTACCCAGCGGCGGGTGTACCACCACTTCATAACCGGGGTTGTCTTCGAACCCGCCGTTGCGTAGCACCTGCCAGGCCTGCACCGCGTAGTACTTCTCGTCGAAGATCGGGGTGCCCTGGTCGGTGACCGACCCCAACCCCCAGAACCGCACCACGCCCGCTACCGCTGTCAGCACCACAGCCACCACGGCCGCCCGCACTCGATCGCCGGGCATTGGGGCGTCTTGCCACCCCAGCACGCCCCACTCGGATCGATAGTCGGACCGAGCCGTAGGCGACGCGCTCGCCGACCTCGTCACGCTGCCAACACTCAACTCGAGCCCACACCCCCGGTTCTCGCGGCGACCGCTGCAATCCCCGAGGCGGCGTCCACGATGACTGCCGGCTGGCCGTTCCCCGAGGCTCTCACGCCGCGCTCCCAGCACCGCGTCCCGCCTGTACCGACCCGGATCGATCCCCGAGACCACTGCCCTCACTACGCCCCAGATGGTCTGAGCTTCGTTCGTCCTAGTTAGTTGCTTGGAACGACCCCTCATGGCGCATCGGCTAACGAGCTGGGCACATCGAACAGATGCCCGCCAATTCACGGACCCGTGTCCGGAACTCCCCTGTCCGATCTCGTCGCGGCCCGACCGGGTATCATCGCGCTTCAACAATGGCATAGACGCTATGAGCTGTGACTGACACGACGGGCCGCCGACACGCGGCAGACTGGCCACCGACCTACAGACGGCGGGTGGCGTGCCTTCGCACCCCAACGAGTCAACAGCCGTCGACCCTCGAGATTACCCCAGCGACGCGTCACGACTTATGAAACGTCCTCTGAGAGAGCGAAATGCTAATTCTCAGTAGAATGTTCGCTATCCGCCTGTCCTCGGGCTCACGCGTGGCATTGGCGCGGGACTGCGCGGCGGGTCAACACGGGTTCCAGGGAACGCGGTTGAAGGGGGCAGATGTACGTACGGACCGCCCTGGTTCGGATTAGGTGGCGTGGGCGATGGTGCGGTCGGTGGAGCTGCGGAACTACTAGGGGAAGATGGGGGTGGTTCGCTGCGAGTGCAGGCAACGGCGCCGGTTACGACGGCGACTGCTGCCAAGGCGCCACCCCAGAGGATCGAATGCCGCATATCCTCGCTCCTCTCGCATTCTACGCTCGTCGCGCTCTGACCGTACCGGGCCGCTCAATACCCCTCTGCCCGCGGCGAGTTCGTGAACCGGAGTGGGTACCCCGACACAAGACGCTCCGCCACGGCGCTGACGCCCTGGTACTGCTCGTTGACCAAGGTCGCGTAGAGCTCGTGGCCAGTCGGGCGGACTGCCTCCGGCCACTGGCGGGGAATCTATGCATGGCCCGTCCACTTGAGCACGGAGCCGTTCTAGCCCGAGCTCTTCACGAGGTTGGTGAAGTCGTCGGGTGTTGATAGACGAAAGTGCCCTCTGAGCAGGGAAGACTGAAGGTTGCGACGCCATCGGTCCCCGACCCGGAGGGCACTTTCGAGGTGG
>NZ_JBXUHE010000097.1:0-2257 GCF_057180585.1 Actinomycetospora sp. 2LY8.5 | reverse complement strand
TCGGCTGTGCGCCACGAGGCGCTGAGGAACCGTGTGGGAGGAGGAGCCCACCGCGGGCCATCGCAGTGGCCGGTTGACGCTGGAGGCAGGCCGATCCCCGGGTCTGGGGGTGAGGCCGGGAGCAGCCTCGACAACGTAGGGACGGGACGGCACCGCCAGACGGTCTCGTGTCCGCAAGCCAGAACGGGAAGGTGCAAGGAAACTGAACCAGTGGTTGACGCCCCGTGAGTCGTCAGCGGCCTGCCGAACCTGGTGGATGGGCCGCTTCGCGGTGCTGGACAGAGCCGTAACCGATGGCCTGTCCTCTCCGACCGTCCCTAACCCATGGGCGGTCGGAGGCCCGGGCCAAGACTGCGATGCGCGGCCCGTGGCGATGCCGTCGGGGTATAGCTGGGCACCGACACCCGTTGCAGAGGTCCTCAGTGAACGTGGGAAGCGATCCGGTGCTGCCCTCCCCGCCCGCATTCCATGCGGGGCGGCGGGCAGGCGCGACGCCCGCTGTTGGCGCCGGGTCGTGGCGGAGTCGCCGTAGTACTCCGAGCCGGGGAAAGCCCGGCACATGGGAAAGGGCGACAGCGTGAACCGCAGCGGTGATGGTGACGGGGAGGACGTCGTTGAATAGCGACGCGCCGGACGAGCTCGAGCGCGCTCGAGCTCAACGCCGGGTACTCGAGCATCAACGCAAGCTGCACCGATGGGCAAGGGCCGAACCGGAGCGCCGGTTCGGCGACGTGTTCAACTTGGTCTGCGACCAGGCGACGCTGTTGGTCGCCTGGGAGCGGGTGGCAGGCAACCAGGGAGCCAGGACAGCAGGCGTGGACGCGGTCACCCGCTTCCACGTCGAGCAGGGCCGCGGGGTGAGCGTCTTTCTCGACGAGCTGCGGTGCTCGTTGCGGGACGGTTCGTTCATCCCGGCGCCGGTGCGGCAGACCACGATCCCGAAGAGGGGCGGCAAGGTCCGCTATCTGGGGATTCCGACGCTGCGGGACCGGGTGGCTCAGATGGCCCTCAAGCTGGTCCTGGAGCCGATCTTCGAGGTCGATTTCTACCCGTCGAGCTACGGGTATCGACCCGGGCGGCGCGCCCAGGACGCCATCGCCGAGATTCACCACTTCACCCGCAGGCCGTCGACCTACGACTGGGTCATCGAGGGCGACATCACGGCCTGCTTCGACAACGTCGACCACCAGGTGCTCATGGGCCTGGTCGCCGAGCGCGTCACCGACCGCAAGGTGCTGCGCCTGGTCCGCTCGTTCCTGCGGGCCGGGGTTGTCGAGCAACACGGTGGCTTTGCGGCCAGCCTGACCGGCACACCGCAAGGCGGGGTCATCTCCCCGCTGTTGGCCAACATCTACCTCTCGGTGCTCGACCGGCCCTTCGAGCAGGTCTGGGACACCGAGATGAGCCCGCACTGGCGCCGTCAACAACGACGCCGGCGCGGGCAGCCGAACTACCGGCTGGTGCGCTACGCCGACGACTTCGTCGTGCTCGTGCACGGCACGAGGTCGGACGCCGAAACGCTCCGGACCAGGATCGGCGAGCTGTTGTCCAGCAAGCTGGGCATGACCCTCTCGGTCGAGAAGACCCACATCACCCACATCGACGACGGCTTCGACTTCCTCGGGTTCCGCATCCAGCGGCGCACCGGACGCGACGGCCGCCGCGTGGTGCTCACCATCCCCGCCAAGCACACCCTGGCGGCGGTAATGCACAAGATCAAGACAGCGACAGGGCGAGGGACGACCTCGCTGTCGCTGGCGCAGGTGCTGCGGAAGCTCAACCCGATCCTGCGGGGCTGGGCGGCCTACTTCCGCTACGGCGCATCCAAGAAGACGTTCTCCTACCTCGGCTGGTACGCCTGGTGGCGAACGCTCGGCTGGATACGCCGCAAACACCCACGCTGGACCTGGAAACAGCTGCGCCGCCGCTTCTACGGGGCGGACCGCATCACCGCGGAGGGCCTGACCCTCTACAACCCGGCGAAGACGCGCGTCGAGCGCTACCGCTTCCGCGGCGCGCAGATCGGCACGCCCTACAACATCGACGAGGTCAACTCCGACGGAGCGCGGTTCCGCCGGACCAACCACGACGACGTTGCCTTCGTCGGGCAGGTCTCCGAGCTCGTCACCTGACCCCATCGGCACGAACACGTGGAGAGCCGGATGCGCGGGAACGTGCACGTCCGGTTCGGCGGGCGGGGACGGGAAAACCGACAGCCCGAAAGGCTGCACGGCGTCCCGTCCCCGACCCAACACAT
>NZ_JBXUHE010000096.1:0-2262 GCF_057180585.1 Actinomycetospora sp. 2LY8.5 | reverse complement strand
ACGCGGGGTCCGGTCGGGCAGCAGCGGCTCCAACCGTGCCCACGCCGCGTCCGAGATCACCGTCCGGTCAGCTGCCACGACTCGCATCCTGGCCCATCCCACGACCAAGATCCATCAGACACGCCCTTGCCGCCCGGAGCGCGGGATTGTGCACTTCGACGACCGATTGCTGGACAGTGACGATCGGGAGATCATGAGCTGTCGGCGGACGGCTCTCTGCGATGTCACCGACCTCGTTGTCGACATCGGATCTTGCAGCGGAGCCCCGGTCTTTCAGGCCGGTGGGTGACGTGGTGGCCGATGGTACGGCGATCGTCGGGGAATCCCCGTTCGTGCCCGACCTGCTCGCTGGCTCGACGGCGCTAGTCACTGGAGGAGGCAGCGGCCTGGGCCGTGGGATCGCCGACGGGCTCGCCGCCTGCGGCGCCAGCGTCGTCGTGGCCGGTCGCCGACGGGGGCCGTTGGAGGACGCAGCTGCTGCGATCTGCCGCCGGGGCGGCGCAGCGCACGCCGTCGTCTGCGACGTCCGCGACCACAAAGCGGTGCGCCCCGCGGTCGAGGAGGCCGAGTCGGCCTTCGGCGGCGTGGACATCCTGGTGAACAACGCGGGCGCGACCTTCCGCGTCGCTGCCAAGGACCTGACTCCCAACGGATTCCGTGCCGTTGTCGAGACCGACGCCTTCGGGACGTTCTACATGTGCCAAGAGGTCGGGCGGAGGCTGATCGAACGCGGTACGGGCGGCGCGATCCTCAATATCACCAGCACCTCGCCCGTCACCGGGAACCCGGGGCGCGTCCACGGAGGGGTCGGCAAGGCGGGAGTGGATTCGCTGACCAAGACCCTCGCGGTGGAGTGGGGCCCACAAGGGATCCGCGTGAACGCCCTGGCCCCGGGGCACACGCCGACCGACGGGGTCACCGCGGCGACGGGCACACGGCACGAGGAGCTCGAGCGGATGGCCCACGCGGTCCCGCTTGGGCGGGTGGGCCGAGTCTCCGACATCGCGTGGGGCGCTGTCTTTCTAGTCAGCCGCGCGGCGTCCTACATCAACGGCACGACTCTGACCGTCGACGGCGGCCGGCTGCCGGCGGCCGGCCGCTCGTAACCACAGAACAGCGAGGAGACACCGGATGATCGAGCGCGACAGCATCTTCATTGACGGGAAATGGGTTCCCTCAAGAGGGAGCGAGACCATCGACGTTGTCAACCCGGTCACCGAGGAGGTAATCGCCCGCGTCCCGGCTGGGACGGCCGATGACGTCGACAGTGCCGCGAGTGCCGCGAGAGCCGCTTTCCCGTCGTGGTCGCAGTCGCCGCTCGAACAGCGGAAGGCGGTTCTCCGACGGATGGCGTCCGGCGTCGAGAGTCGTCTCGACGAGATCACCGACACTATCGTCGCGGAGATCGGGTTACCGCGCCACATCGCCGTCCGCTCCCACGCGGGGGTGTGTGTAGACGACCTAAACACGTTCGCCGACGTACTGGACGACATCCGGTGGGCGGAGCCGGTCGGAAAATCCACGATCGTCGTGCGGGCCGCCGCCGGGGTGGTCGGGGCGATCAGCCCGTGGAACTCGCCGATGCACCTGATCTGCATGAAGGTCGGCGCGGCGATCGCGGCGGGCTTCACCGTCGTGCTGAAGGGCACCGAGGTCGCGCCGCTGACCTCGTTCATCCTCGCTGAGATCGCGGCCGAGGCCGGGCTACCTGACGGTGTGCTCAACCTCGTGTCGGGTACCGGTCCGGTCGTCGGTGAGGCGATCGTCGAACATCCGGACGTCGAAATGATCTCGTTGACCGGATCGGTTCGCGCCGGACGCCGGGTGATGGAGCTGGCATCGCGCAACATCAAGAAGGTGGCGCTGGAGCTCGGCGGGAAGTCGGCGAACATCGTGCTCGCCGACGGCGACCTCCCCACCGCGGTAACGAACGGTGTGGAGGACGCCTATCGCAACGCCGGACAGGTGTGCGGCGGCCTGAGCCGGATGCTCGTTTCCCGGGAGCGGTTGGCAGAAGCCGAGCGGCTCGCCGCGGCCAAGGCCGAGTCGTTTGTCTGCGGGGATCCGTACAACCCAACGACGACGCTCGGGCCAGTGGCCAACGCATCGCAGCACCACCGGGTGCGCCAGTACATCCGGCTCTTCGTCATTGAGCGTGGAGGGCTGACCGGGACACGATCTTCACCCTCGGCCTGATCATGGGCCTGGGGCCTCACTCTTCGTGGTGCTTGGACACTTCGGAGGGAGGCCCCAGGTGGGCAG
>NZ_JBXUHE010000095.1:0-2449 GCF_057180585.1 Actinomycetospora sp. 2LY8.5 | reverse complement strand
CACACCCACAAAGAGCACAATGCCGACGAGGACAAACACACCAAACATTCAGCACACTGTTGAGTTCTCAAAGGACAACCACACCACCAGACCAACCCACTCACCGAGCGGACCTTCCGGAGGGCGACCTTCCTATCTTACTGCGTCGACCGGACCGGCTTCAAGCCCTGTCCTGGCGACGTGGAAGAGAGTACACGGGCGATCGGACGCCGTTCACCCGGGGTGGGTCACCATCATCAGCGCAGGTCAGGAGCCGGTGGGTTGGGATCCTCTCGGTGCCGTCGACGCCCCACTCGGGTCCGGCTACCCGGCCCAGTGGATCTGGAGGAGGTCGACCCGGCCGAGGTGCTCCACGACGACATAGGTCACGAGCCCTGCGCCACCGAAGGTCATGGTGCGTACGGCGCCGTCGGGGTTGCGGTCCACGAGGGGGTCACCGGACCACGGGGCGAGCTCGAGCACGTCGAGTACGTCCGCGAGCGCCACCAACGCCTCTCGCGGTAGCGCCTCGAGGGCGTCACGGACCGAAGCGACGTCGACCTCGTAGGCCACCTACACGCCCAGGTCCGCGCGCACCTCACGCCACGGCGCCGTGGACGGGCCCGCCGCCCTGTCGCCGCTACGAGCGTGAGCCGCCGCCTCCAGCATCGCCCGGTACCCGTCCGTGCCGCCGGCGGCCTCCGTCACGCGAGCGACCCGTCGCCACGCGTCGAGGCACAGATGGACGACGGTCAGATCGTAGGTGTCGGCGGCCCGTGCCAGCGCGGCTCGCCACTGGCGATCGAACTCGGCTGCGCTCTCCGGTGCCAGGACCGCCCGCACCTCGGCGGGCGTGGCCTCCGCCCACGTCCCGGCCTTCCCTCCACCCGGCGGGACGGGCGACGCGGCCGCGGTCATGGCCCAACCCTACGGCTACGGTCTCCCCGCCACCGCTCCGACCCGCCATCTCGGCGCTCCATCTGACTCGGCCGGCGTACCCGCATTCCGTCCGGCCGGCGTGGAGGATCACGCGCACCCGGGGCTTCGGAGGGAGCAGGTGGCCCGGCTCGGTGCTCCCACCCCCAGTACGACCGGCTCGGGATGTCGGCGGGTCCGCCTCTCCCGAGCCGGGCGAACCACCGCTCTGCGGGGCCGCTGTCGCCGGTCTCCTCGGCCGGAGTGTCAGCGGTTCTCGTCCGGATCGTGACCCCTGCGGTGCTGGTCGGCGAAGTCGGTGAGGGCGTGGACGAGTTCCGAGGGTGCCTCCTCGGCCATGTGATGGCCGGAGTTGATGTCATGGCCCTGAACGTCGTCGGCCCAGTCCGCCCAGACCGCCAGCGGGTCCCCGTAGAGGTCGACGAGGTCGTCGTGGGCGGCCCAGAGGACCAGGAGCGGGCAGCTCAGCAGACGGCCGGCGCTGCGGTCGGCGGTCTCGTCGGCGCGGTCGATGCCCAGGCCGGCGCGGTAGTCCTCGAGCATCGCGGTGACGGTGACCGGGTCGGTGATCGCGGCGAGGTACTCGCGGTAGGCATCGGCGCCCATGCGTTGTTCGACCTGCGGCCCAGCGCCATACCAGGCCTGCGGGTCGGCGAGGATCGCCTGCTCGGGCTTGTCGGGCTGGGCGAAGAAGAACCAGTGCCACCACCTCGCGAAACGGGCGTCGGTGCGGTCGAGGGCTTCGCAGATGGGGACGGCGTCGAGGACCGCGAGACGCTCGACCCGCTCGGGGTGGTCGAGCGCCATCCGCAGAGCGACGTAGGCCCCGCGGTCGTGGCCGACGACGACGAGCGGGCCGAGCTCGAGGTGCTCCGCGAGCGCTGCGAGGTCGTCAGCCATGGCTCGCTTGGAGTAGGGCCGGTGCTCGCCGTCGGTGGCCGGTGCGCTGGAGCCGCCGTAGCCGCGCAGATCCGGGCAGACGACCCCGAATCCGAGTTCGCGGAGCGCGGCGGCGACCCGGTGCCAGGTCGCCGAGGTGCGCGGATGGCCGTGCAGCAGCAACACCGTTGCGCCGTTGGCGGGCCGCGGCCCCAGCGCGTGGCGCACCCGCATCCGGACCGGGCCGAGCTCGACAGCCTCGTCGACGAACCCCTCGAACATCGCACCATCATCCGGGCTGCTCAGTCAGCCCGGCTGGCGGTCGTCGCGGGGAGTTCGCGGCGGGCCGGTTCGGTAGGAATCGGTACGGCCGCGACGAGAACGTCGTCGGAGAACGTCTCGGCCCGGCGCCCGACGGTGGGTGCGCCGCCTCGCAGTCGACGAGCCCCGAGTCGGCAGAGGCGACGGCGGAGACCGCCGCCACCGAGTTCGCCGGCAGATGACGCGGCCTCTCGAGGCACGGGAAGGAGGGGCGGGCTCTCCTGGGTGGGAGTGCTCGCCCCTTTTTTGGTGTGGGGGTGTGGTGGGGGTGGTCGGGTGTTCCGGCGGTGTCCTACTCTCCCACGACCTGTCGGTCGCAGTACCATCGGCGCTG
>NZ_JBXUHE010000094.1:0-3140 GCF_057180585.1 Actinomycetospora sp. 2LY8.5 | reverse complement strand
CGTCGTCGGAGGTCGAGCCAGAACTTGCATCTTCGTTCGGCACAGCAGCGTCCTTCCCGACCACCCCGTCAATCACGGGAGTCGATCTTGGTCCGTCCGCTGCTTACACGGTTGTCGTGACACGCCCAAACCTGCCGCGCTCGAGCGCGAGGGTCGGCTCCGGCAACGGCGGCCCGACCGGGGCGCCGGTGTCCTCGCCGCCATCTCTGGTGAACAGCCACACCAGAACCAGCAGCGCGACGAGCGTCAGGCCCGCGAGCGCGATCCACACTGCGACCTCGCTGCCCGAACTCGCCGGGACCGGGGTCGGTGCCCCACCCCTCGGGCACCGGCCCGTACGGGTCGGCCATATCGGGGTCGGTGGGCGGGTCGATCGGAGCTCCGCCCGACTGACCGCCCGACTGACCGCTCGGCGGGCCTGGGGGCGCACCGGGTGGCCACCCGCCCCGCGGCGGGCGATCAGCCACGGCCGGCCCCCGCAGCCGAGGTCGTCGACGCGCCGCGGCTACTCGTGCCTGCCCGGCGGCCCCTTCACCCCACCGGCCTGCCGCCGATGCGGATCGGGGCCCTACTTCTCCCAGGGGCTGTGCGACCTGTGCCATGCCGGCTCGCCGAAAGCGCCGGGCTCGTGCAAGGACTGCCTGGGCTGGGGCGTGCTGCGCCAGCACAACTGGCGCTGCTGGGGATGCCGCGGCTGGCGCTCGCGCCACCCGCTCGCCGAATGCCCCTACTGCGCCCGGCAGATGCCGATCGGCGGGCACGGGGCCTGCCGGCTGTGCTGGCACCAGACCCAGACCAGCACCGCCACCACCGATGCGGTCGACATCGCCACAGCGAACCGCGACGGCCAACAGCTGTTCCTGGCCAACATCCACTCGCTGCACCAGCGCCGCGTCGACCACGAGATCGAGACGCCCCGCTGGCAACGCACCCTGCGTGGCGCGCACCCACCAGCGCCGCGCTTCGCGCCCGTCCTTTACCGCCAGCTCTCGCTGTTCACCGCGACCCCGGACCTTCGCCGCCTCGAAGTGCTGTCGACCGCACCGCTGCCCGCGATGTCGGACTACCTCGACGCAGTCCTGCAGGACAGCGCCCAGCACTACGGCTGGAGCGACCGCGTGACCGGCGACCCTCGCCCACCCCGCCCTCGACGCCGACACCCCCGCGCCGCGACAGCGGCGCTGGCCGACCTGTGGAGCCGTGGATCGAGCACCGCCACGCAACCGCACTACGCCCGATGAGACAGATGGTCCAGCCGGACACTGCACGAGAAACGGCCTACCCGTTGTTGTTGGACACTCCCACTTTCCGGCACATTCGGTGAACATTTCTAGCGGCGGGACTGTCCGATCGACGGTGTAACTGGTTCTGAGGCTCCGGGCGTGTCCCGGGGGAAGGACCAGTCGTGACCGACACGATCGAGCCTGTGCCGGCTCGGATCGATCAGCAGCAGCTCGCTCAGGAACTCGTGGAGGCCGCTCGCGCTGAAGGGGTCGAACTCGTCGGCCCGGGCGGGCTGCTCACCGGGCTGACCAAGACGGTCCTGGAGACCGCGCTGGACGCCGAGATGAGCGAGCACCTGGGCTATGACAAGCACGAGGCGGCCGGGCGCGACGGCGGAAACTCCCGCAACGGCACCCGCACCAAGACCGTGCTCACCGAGATCGGGCCGGTGGACATCGAGGTCCCCCGCGACCGCGACGCCTCGTTCGAGCCGGTGATCGTCCGCAAGCGACAGCGGCGTCTGGACGGGATCGACGAGATCGTGTTGTCGCTGACCGCACGCGGTCTGACGACCGGGGAGGTCGCGGCCCACTTCGAGGAGGTCTACGGCGCCAAGGTCAGCCGCGACACGATCTCGAGGATCACCGACAAGGTCCTCGAAGAGATGACCGAGTGGCAGAACCGTCCCCTCGACGCGGTCTATCCGGTGATCTTCGTCGACGCGATCTACTTGAAGGTCCGCGACGGACAGGTCACCAACCGACCGTTCTACGTGGTCATCGGCGTCACCCTCGACGGGCGCCGCGACATCCTGGGCATCTGGGCCGGCGACGGCGGCGAAGGCGCGAAGTACTGGCTCCAGGTCCTGACTGAGATCAAGAACCGAGGCGTAGACGATGTCTGCATCGCGGTCTGCGACGGTCTGGCCGGCCTGCCTGCCGCGATCACCACCGTGTGGCCCCCGACCCTGGTTCAGGCCTGCGTGCTGCACTTGATCCGCAACACCTTCCGTTACGCCAGCCGCAAGTACTGGGAGCAGATGGCCAAGGACCTGCGTCCGGTCTACACCGCACCCACCGAGGCCGCCGCCACGGAGCGGTTCGCCGAGTTCGCTGAGCGCTGGGGCGCGCTCTATCCGGCCATCATCACGCTGTGGCGCTCAGCCTGGTCGGAGTTCGTCCCGTTCCTCGACTATGACGTGGAGATCCGCAAGGTCATCTGCAGCACGAACGCGATCGAGTCGCTCAACGCCCGCTACCGGCGGGCGGCCAAGGCCCGCGGGCACTTCCCGACCGAGCAAGCCGCGCTGAAGTGCCTCTACCTCGTCACGAGATCCCTGGACCCGACCGGCAAGGGCCGGACCCGGTGGGCGATGCGCTGGAAGCCAGCCCTCAACGCCTTCGCGATCGCGTTCCCCGGCCGTATCGTCCCGTCAACCATCAACTGACCCATCCACGCCAGTTACACCGGTCATCGGACAGTCCCCTAGCGCGTCCTGAAGATCGACTATGCACACTCTGTGCGCACTATTTCCTTCTATGGTCGTTGTCTTCGGGTGGTGGCGGTAGGTCGGGCTGCGTTACTCGTCGCTGGCGCTCGAGGAGGGACGTCACGGCTGAGGTCGGTGAGGGCGTCGCGGGCCGGTTGGGTGCTGAGCTCGGCGAGAGCCTGTGAAGCCCCCGGGTTTGGTGGAGTCGGGTTGCGTGGTCCACGCGGTCACGGTGGCGAGCTTCTCGTACTCGATGGGCGTGAGCATGCCGGAACTCCGGTGGATACCTCTTCCACACGGGGCTAGGCCGTGTCTGACGGATCAAGGTAGCCAAGCCAGCAGGGCGCGGAAGGTGAGCGCGCCGCGGTAGTTGATGGCGTGCTTGTCGTAGCGGGTGGCCAGCCCGCGCCAGGCTTTGAGCTGGTTG
>NZ_JBXUHE010000093.1:0-3346 GCF_057180585.1 Actinomycetospora sp. 2LY8.5 | reverse complement strand
CCCACCCCACCCCCACACTGGCCCTCGAACCCCTACGGCCACCCCCTGACCAACCAGGGCTACCGCATCGTCGACACCCACGACCACGACCGCCCCGACTGGGTCCCCGGCGAACTCCTCATCACCGGCACCGGCCTCGCCACCGGCTACCGCGGCGACCCCGAACGCACCGCCACCAAATTCCCCACCCTCACCACCCCCCACGGCCCCCAACGCGTCTACCGCACCGGCGACCACGCCCGCTACTGGCCCGACGGCACCATCGAATTCCTCGGCCGCACCGACACCCAAATCAAAATCCGCGGCCACCGCACCGAACTCACCGACATCGAACACACCCTCGAAAAACACCCCCACATCCACCGCGCCGCCGCCACCGTGGTCGACGGTCCCTCGCGCCGGTTGGTCGCAGGGCTGGCGGAGACGGTGCGCGCCGGGGCGCCGGCCGCCCCTGCCGACACGTCGTGGCGGCACCAGTACCTCGAGCCGACCGACGATCACGCCGAGGACGACACCGACGAGACGGTCGGCGTGGTCGCCCGCTTCCTCCGGTCGATCCTCGACGAGCTGGGCGACGACACGCCTGCGGCCCTCCGCGCCGTCGACGTCGACCAGGCCCCGGTCATCGAGCTCTGGATCGAGTGGCTCGCCACCCACGCCGGCGGTGAGCCGTCGCGGCCGGCGGGTGTCCGTCGCGCCGCACACCCGATCGACGGGGAGCCCCTCGCCGACCTGCTCACGTCGCGCCGTCAGACGGTGCTCGAGATCCTGCGCGGCCGACGGGACCCGGCCGTGCTGCTCGACGACCCGGACCTCTCGCCCGAGGCACTCGGCACCCGCGGCACCGCCGACGCCCTCGCCGTCGACGACCTCGCCGCGCGCCTGCGCGACCTCGCCGCAGGCCTCGACCGGCCCCTGCGGGTCGTGGAGATCGCCGGCCGGACCGGCCGCGCCGCCGCACGCCTCCACGCCGCCGTGCCCGGAGCCGAGTACACGGTGCTCGAGTCGTCGGCGGCCCTGGCCGCGGCCGCCCGCGAGCGGCTCGCCGGCTCAGGTCTCGGCACCGACGTGCGCGTCGTCACCGACCCGGAGGTCCCGCGCGACCTCTACCGCCGGGCCGACGCCGTCGTGGCCGTGAACTCCCTCCACCTCGCCCCGGATCCCGCCGACCCCCTCGCCCTCGCGGCGACCGTCGCCGTCGACGGAGGCACGCTCCTCGCGGTCGAGCCGCCTGCCCTGACCCCGCTCGCGGTCGTCGTGGCCGGTCTGGCGAGCCGCGGGTTCAGCGGGCTCGACCGCGCCCGCCGGGAGCGTCGGTCACCGCTGCTCGCTCCTGCGCAGTGGGCGACGCTCGCCGCGAGCGCAGGCTTCGACCAGGTCACCGTGCCCGGGGGGAGCGCGGTCACGCTCCACGCCGTCCGTTCGGCCCGGCCCGCCCTGCCGCTGGAGGACCTCGACGCCTGGCTGGCCGAGCGCGTCCCCGACCACATGGTCCCGGACGAGGTCGTGGTGATCAGCCGGTTCCCGATGGGCGCCAACGACAAGGTGGATCTCGCCCGTGTGCGCTCCCTGCTCGGAGCCGGGGGCCGTGCCGACACCACGACGTCGGCTCCGCTGTGCGGCGAGCTCGAGGAGGCCGTCGGCGCGATCTGGCGTGAGGTCCTCGACGTCGACGACCTCGGCCGGGAGAGCAATTTCTTCGCCCTCGGTGGGGATTCGTTGTTGGCGACGCGGTTGGTGGCGCGGTTGCGCGCGGCCGGCTACGTCGGTGTGGAACTGGCGGGGCTGTTCACCCGCCCGACCATCGCCGAGTTCGCCACCACCCTCAGCGACCAGACCGACCACAACACCGCGGGACCCACCGCGGGACCCACCGTGGTACCCGATCCGGCCGGCCGCCACGAACCGTTCCCCACCACCGAGGTCCAACAGGCCTACCTACTGGGCCGCCAACCCGGATTCACCCTCGGCGGGGTCGGCTCGCACTACTACGTCGAGTTCGACGGCCACGACATCGACCTCGACCGCTACCAACACGCCTGGAACCTGCTCGTCGCCCGCCACGACGCCCTACGCACCGTGTTCCCCGACGAACACACCCAACACGTCCTGCCCACCGTCGAGGACTACCTCGTCGAGGTCACCCGCCCCGCCCCCGAGGACATCGACCAGGCCCACCACGCCCTGCGCGAAGCCATGTCCCACCAGGTCCTCGACCCCACCACCTGGCCCCTGTTCGACACCCGCGCCGTCGCCGCCCCCGACGGCACCACCCGCATCGCCATCAGCCTGGACAACCTCGTCCTCGACGGGCTGAGCATGATGATCGTCTTCTCCGAGCTCACCACGCTCTACCACGACCCCCACACCCCCCTGCCCCCACTCGAGATCACCTTCCGCGACTACCTCACCCAGCACCACCCCACCCCCGAGCAACTCGACACCAGCCGCACCTACTGGCGCCACCGCATCCCCGACCTACCCCCCGCACCCCAACTCCCCCTCAACCCCGACACCAACCCCACCACCAACCCCACCGCGCTCGTCCGACCCCGATTCACCCGCCGCCAACACCACCTCGACCCCACCCGCTGGCAACGCCTCCAACACCGCGCACGCACCCACGGCGTCACCCCCAGCGCCGTCCTGCTCACCGCCTACGCCGACACCCTCGCCACCTGGTCGGCCACCCCCGAACTCACCCTCACCCTCACCCTGTTCGACCGCCACGACGCCCACCCCCACATCCGCCACCTCCTCGGCGACTTCACCTCCCTGCTCCTCCTCGCCCACCACCCCCAACCCCACGACACCTGGCACACCCGCACCCACCGCCTCCAACACCAACTCTGGAACGACCTCGACCACACCCACACCAGCGCGGTCTGGGTCCTCCGCGAACTCGCCCACCACCACGCCACCCCCACCACCGCCATCCCCGTCGTGTTCACCAGCGCCCTCGGCGTCGACGACCGCGTGTCGATGGACGTCCCCTCGACGTTCCTGCGCCGGGTCTGGGGCGTGTCGCAGACACCGCAGGTCTGGCTCGACCACCAGGTCCACGAGTCGGACGGCGGCCTGCTCACCGCATGGGACGGCGTCGACGCGGTGTTCCGGGAGGGCGTCCTGGACGCGATGTTCACCGCGTACGTCGGTCTGCTGGAGAGACTGTCCGGCCCGGATGACGTCTGGAACGCGCCGGTCGTACCACTCATACCGGCGGATCAGGCTGCGGTGCGCGCGCGGGTCAACGACACCGCGGACTCCTCGATCCCCGACCGGCTGCTCCACGAGGGCCTGTTCGACTGGGCCACCCGGACCCCGGACGCGCCGGCGATCATCACCG
>NZ_JBXUHE010000092.1:0-3664 GCF_057180585.1 Actinomycetospora sp. 2LY8.5 | reverse complement strand
CGCGCGTCGCGCCGACACGCCTCCACCCACCCGGCCCCGCCGGCACCCTCCGAACAGCCACGATGCGTAAGCACCGAGGCCACTCACCCCTGCCCGCTTGACAGGAACGCCCTCCATATCAGCTGTTCCGATATCGCCTGGGTCGTCACAGCTAAGAGCCCCTGCTCGCGTAAGCCGAGGTGGCTCTTTACGGCCTCGCGATCGCCTTTATCGCGGTCGTCATCGGAGCAGATCTTTCTGAAGATGACATCACGACAAGCTCGAATCAGAGATGGGCCAGGTTTGCCGTGAGCCCCGCCGCGAGCCGCGGTTTCTGGCGGGGAAGATTCCGCCCAGGCTTCTGCCACGAGATCTAGGTCTTCGAGCCTCGATTCCAGATCGAGAAGGATCGACTGCTGGAAGCTAGGAAGTCCTGATATCCAAACGGCAAGGTCTGGAGACACCCCTTCGCCAAATTCTTGACTCACTTGAACATCTCCAAGAGGTACTCGGCGGACACTGCGTACGTCGTTTCGTTGAGAGTCGCCGGGTCGATACCCCCGATGCTTATATGCCCGCCGCCGCCCGCGGCATAGTTGCCGACAACGACACCAAGCAATTCGCCAGTGGATGAGTCCACTACAGGCGACCCAGATTGACCAGTCTGCCCCTGCATGTTGAGCACCAAGTGCTTAACGTCGATGCCCGACGTTGTCAGGAGCACTTTCGCTCCGACTTGGGTGTCGCGGCGAGTGAGAACAAGTCGTCCCCAGTCAGCGTGAGGAAAGCCAACTGTCGAGACGTCGGCACCGATCCTTAGGGTGTCAACATTGCCCATTAGCGGAGCCGAGCGAGGTTCGCTTGAGTCGCCAGCTTCTCGGAGGATGCACAGATCGTGGATCGGATTAGCCCTATAGACTTCGGCTTGGAAGTAGGAGATCTGACCATCTTGACGCGTCTCCTGGAAGTCCGATCCAACCTGGTAACGAGGCATTACGATCTGCAAATTCTTCTGATGAGCTTTGACTACATGGAACGCTGTTGCCCAGAAGCCCGGCACAGTAGAGAATGCTGATCCGAGGATATGCGAGCCCTGCGGTTCTATACTGAGAACGGCAGCCGTAAATCGAATCTCCTGCCCCAGCAGTTCGGCTGGCTGCGCATTAGTCAAGGTCTACCCCCCACGTGTCCGTTAGTTTGCAAGTCGCTTACGCTTCGCGGGGTGTTACACGGGACGATGACTTGCAGGCCAGGAAGCAGCCGACGTGCGACCAAGAAGATGAAGGCATGACGAGGCCACCCTGCAGTAATGAGAGGACTCCAACTCGCGCGCCGCATCCGCTCGAAAGGTAGTGACGTTACCTCTGCTTCGCGCAGCCGTGGTGACTCGCGGTCGCCACCCCCGGTGTTGCCGGTACTCTGAGTGCGGCACCGCACTCGGAGGATGACATGTTTGGCTTGACCGTCCGCTTTGACCTCAAGGACGAGGCTGCGGCTCAGGGGTTCGACCAGCTCGTGGCGGAGACTGCCCCCGGCATCCGGGAGCAGGAGCCCGGCACGCTCCTCTACGCGGTGCACACCGTCGAGGACGCTCCCCTGGCCCGGGTCTTCTACGAGGTCTACGCGGACCGGGACGCCTTCGAGGCGCACGAGAGCCAGCCACACACCAAGCGCTTCCTCAGCGAGCGCGACCACTACATCGCCAAGACGCGGGTGGAGTTCCTGACGCCCACCGGCGGCAAGAACCTCCCCCAGTGAGCGCCCCCGGAGATCAGCGGGCCTTCGGCCAGCGTGTCGCGTTCCTGCGCAAGAAGCTCGGCCTGTCACAGGCGGAGTTCGCCGCCCGGCTCGACCGCTCCGAAACGTGGCTCAGCCAGGTCGAGCGCGGGGCACGGCGCATCGACCGGATGAGCGTGCTCGAACGGCTCGCAGAAGCGCTCGGCGTGCCGGTCGCCGAGCTGGCGCCGGAGCAGAAGGTCGTCCAGGCCGACGTCGAGCCGGCGGCAAGCGCGCTGAGCCTCGCGCTCTCCTCCAGCGACGCGCTCCACGCCGTGCTCGCCGGCACGCGGCCGTTCAACGTCCAGGACCTCGACCGGCAAGCCGTGAAGGCGTGGGAGTACGCCCACGGGTCGCGGTACGACGAATTGGCGACACTCCTTACCGACCTGCTCCCCGAGCTGGAGCGCTCCGCGCGCAACGCCACCGGCGACGACGAGATCGTCGTCAACGTCGCCAAGGCCCGGTCGTACCTCGCCGTGGCCGGCGTGCTGTCCAAGCTCGGCGAGACCGGCGCCGCCTGGGTCGCGATCGACCGCGCCATCACGGCCGCCGAGAAGGCCGGCGACCCGCTCCTGATGGCCGAAGGTGCGTTCCGGCTCGCGATCGTCTTCCAGGTGGCCCGCCGCTTCGATCTCGCGATCCGTGCCGCGGAGTCCGCCGCACACGCGCTCGACGAGCGGGCCGCGGACGGTGACGCCCCCGCGATCGCGGTGCGCGGGGCTCTGAAGCTCCAGCTCGCCGTGGCCTCGGCGCGGCTCAACGACGCCCGCATGGCGTACCTCTACCTCGACGAGGCCAGGGCAGCCGCCAACGAGCTGGGCGAGGACCGCAACGACTACGAGACCGAGTTCGGGCCGACGAACGTGCTCCTACACGACGTGGCCGTCGCGGTCGAACTGGGCGACGCGGGACGCGCGCTCCGGGTCGCCGAGACCGTTGACGCCTCCGGACTCTCCCCCGAGCGGCAGGGCCGGCTCCTCATCGACGTCGCTCGCGCTCAGGCCCAGCTCCGCCAGACCGACGCCGTCGTGGCGACCCTGCGCCGTGGGCTGGACCTCGCGCCGCAGCAGTTCGAGAGCCACGCCCGCGTCCGCGAGCTGGTCGCCGACCTCGTGCAGAGCGACCGCACCGGCTCGGAGGAGCTTCGCGACCTCGCACAGAGAGTGACCTGACAAGACCACCCGAATAGACCCGCACTATTAGTGCGGGACCCGCACTTTAAGTGCGTACGCTCCTCGGTACCTGGGCATGCGTGCCCCTGTGACGAGGAGATGGTGATGGCAGTCCCTTACGGGCAGAGGTTCGCTGTCGAGTTCGAGACGGTGTTCCCGCAGGGCGGGTTGATGATGGGCGAGGTCTCGGCGGTGACCGAGTACCAGTCGCGCGAGGACCGAGCGAAGGGCCGGCCCGTCCGTCAGCAGGTCGACGAGGAGACCGGCAAGCGGATGTGGCGCGTGACGGTCTCAGACCCGTCGGCGACGCGCGAGGCCGACAAGTCGGTCTCGGTGACTGTGCTGGCCGAGCACCAGCCGGTGCCGCCGGACGGCATCGAGGTCGCGCCGGGCATCGTCGTCCGGCCGATCGAGTTCGAGGGCATGACCGCGGCCCCGAAGCTGGAGGGCCAGGGCGAGTACAAGCGCCTCGGCTACACGCTGCGCGCGACCGGCATGCGGACCCCGGCGGGTCAGACTGCGCCGGCTCCCCGCTCGTCATCCCGCGGCTCCGGAGGGTCGGGCGCGAGTGCGACGCCCTCCAACAGCCAGGACCCGACCGACGGGAAGGCCGCTGCCTAATGCTTCTGTCAAGCGGCTTGGACCGGCCGATGGTCGAGACGGTAAGGCTGGCGGGTGCGCAACATGGCGTGCAGGACGTTGACCCGCCGGCGAGCGAGCGCAATCACGGCTTG
>NZ_JBXUHE010000091.1:0-3692 GCF_057180585.1 Actinomycetospora sp. 2LY8.5 | reverse complement strand
GGGAGACCTCATCTTGGAACGGGCTTCCCGCTTAGATGCCTTCAGCGGTTATCCTTTCCGAACGTAGCCAACCAGCCGTGCCCCTGGCGGGACAACTGGCACACCAGAGGTTCGTCCGTCCCGGTCCTCTCGTACTAGGGACAGCCTTCCTCAAGTCTCCTGCGCGCGCGGCGGATAGGGACCGAACTGTCTCACGACGTTCTAAACCCAGCTCGCGTACCGCTTTAATGGGCGAACAGCCCAACCCTTGGGACCTACTCCAGCCCCAGGATGCGACGAGCCGACATCGAGGTGCCAAACCATGCCGTCGATATGGACTCTTGGGCAAGATCAGCCTGTTATCCCCGGGGTACCTTTTATCCGTTGAGCGACACCCCATCCACCTGGTGGTGCCGGATCACTAGTCCCGACTTTCGTCCCTGCTCGACCCGTCGGTCTCACAGTCAAGCTCCCTTGTGCACTTGCACTCGACACCTGGTTGCCGACCAGGCTGAGGGAACCTTTGGGCGCCTCCGTTACCCTTTGGGAGGCAACCGCCCCAGTTAAACTACCCACCAGGCACTGTCCCTGGACCAGATCATGGTCCGAGGTTAGATGCCCAATTCGACCAGAGTGGTATTTCAACGTCGACTCCACGACCACTGGCGTGGCCGCTTCCCCGTCTCCCACCTATCCTACACAAGCCGAACCGAGCACCAATACCAAGCTGTAGTGAAGGTCCCGGGGTCTTTCCGTCCTGCCGCGCGTAACGAGCATCTTTACTCGTAGTGCAATTTCGCCGAGTCTGTGGTCGAGACAGCGGGGAAGTCGTTACGCCATTCGTGCAGGTCGGAACTTACCCGACAAGGAATTTCGCTACCTTAGGATGGTTATAGTTACCACCGCCGTTTACTGGCGCTTAAGTTCTCAGCTTCACCTTACGGTTAACCGGTCCCCTTAACGTTCCAGCACCGGGCAGGCGTCAGTCCGTATACATCGTCTTGCGACTTCGCACGGACCTGTGTTTTTAGTAAACAGTCGCTTCCCCCTGGTCTCTGCGGCCCCACCCCGCTAACCCGCAAAGGGGTTTCACGGGACAGGGCCCCCCTTCTCCCGAAGTTACGGGGGCATTTTGCCGAATTCCTTGACCACAGTTCGCTCGAACGCCTCGGTATTCTCTACCTGACCACCTGTGTTGGTTTGGGGTACGGGTCGCGTAGGAACTCGCTAGAGGCTTTTCTCGGCAGCATGGGATCACTCTGCTTCGCCTCAACCGGCTATGCGTCACGTCTCGACCGTCACGGCCCGCGGATTTGCCTACGGACCGGCCTACACGCTTGCACCAGCACTACCACTAGCTGGCGGAGCTGCCCTCCTGCGTCACCCCATCGCTTGGCTACTACCAGGCAGGGTCCCGCGCTCCCCACCACCAGCTCCCGAAGGAGACTGGGATGGTTCGGGCGGTTAGCACACCTGGACTCGCCAGGGACGCGCCTACACGAGCACGGGAATATCAACCCGTTGTCCATCGACTACGCCTGTCGGCCTCGCCTTAGGTCCCGGCTCACCCTGGGCGGAAAAACCTGGCCCAGGAACCCTTGGTCATCCGGCGGCAGAGTTTCTCACTCTGCTATCGCTACTCATGCCTGCATTCTCACTCACACGGGCTCCACGGCTGGATCACTCCGCCGCTTCACCGCCCGCATGACGCTCCCCTACCCAACACCACCACCACCCGACACCGACAGATCAGTGACGAGAGCGTTCACGTGGTGTTGCCGCGGCTTCGGCGGTGCGCTTGAGCCCCGCTACATTGTCGGCGCAGGACCACTTGACCAGTGAGCTATTACGCACTCTTTCAAGGATGGCTGCTTCTAAGCCAACCTCCTGGTTGTCTGGGCGATCCCACATCCTTTCCCACTTAGCGCACGCTTAGGGGCCTTAGCCGGCGATCTGGGCTGTTTCCCTCTCGACGACGAACCTTATCGCCCGCCGTCTCACTGCCGCGCTCGAACTCACCGGCATTCGGAGTTTGGCTGACTTCAGTAAGCTTGTGGGCCCCCTAGGCCAACCAGTGCTCTACCTCCGGTGAGAAACACACGACGCTGCACCTAAATGCATTTCGGGGAGAACCAGCTATCACGGAGTTTGATTGGCCTTTCACCCCTACCCACAGCTCATCCCCCAGGTTTTCAACCCTGGTGGGTTCGGGCCTCCACGCCGTCTTACCGGCGCTTCACCCTGGCCATGGGTAGATCACCCCGCTTCGGGTCTAGAGCACGCGACTACCCAGAACGAATCCCGGCACGCCCTGTTCGGACTCGCTTTCGCTACGGCTACCCCACACGGGTTAACCTCGCCACGCACCACTAACTCGCAGGCTCATTCTTCAAAAGGCACGCCATCACAAGAACCAAGCTTGCTCTGACGGCTTGTAGGCACACGGTTTCAGGTACTGTTTCACTCCCCTCCCGGGGTACTTTTCACCTTTCCCTCACGGTACTTGTCCGCTATCGGTCATCAGGGAGTATTTAGGCTTACCGGGTGGTCCCGGCAGATTCACAGCGAATTACACGGGCTCGCTGCTACTCGGGCACGCCACAACAAGCGACCGCAGTGTTTTCGCCTACGGGGGTCTCACCCTCTACGCCGACGCGTCCCAACGCCTTCGACTAACACCACGAACACCCGCACCGGTCCGGCAGAACCAGTACATGACGCCCCACAACACCCCACCAGCAACACCTGCCGGCTCTCACACAAGCGGGGTTTAGCCTCATCCGCTTTCGCTCGCCACTACTCACGGAATCACTCTTGTTTTCTTCTCCTGCGGGTACTGAGATGTTTCACTTCCCCGCGTTCCCTCCCACCGTCCTATACATTCAGACAGCGGTGACACCCCATGACGGGTGCCGGGTTACCCCATTCGGACACCCTCGGATCAACGCTCGGTTGACAACTCCCCGAGGACTATCGCGGCCTCCCACGTCCTTCATCGGCTCCTGATGCCCAGGCATCCACCGTGCGCCCTTGACAACTTGACCAACACACACATCAAGAAATCACGACACAAATGTGCACAGAAACAAAAGATGCTCGCGTCCACTGTACAATTCTCAACGACCACACGAACCAGCGCCCCACCCCACCCACCGGCGAAGCAGACGCTGCCCGTCCCCAGAGACAAACAACAACCCCACCCCAGCGAACCAGGATGAGGCGGTCGTCCCCTCAGGACCCAACAGTGTGCCGCCGACCCACGCACCACGCAGACCGGACATGTTCAGTGCTTCCACATCTTCTCGAGCAACCCCACTTCCCGACCCCCAGGCAACCAACACCCAAGGAGGTACTCCGAGGCCCTCCACCACCAACCACGAGCGCACAGGACACACGCCTGCGACCACCCACCAGCAGCGGTGTTCGGTAAAGCTCCTTAGAAAGGAGGTGATCCAGCCGCACCTTCCGGTACGGCTACCTTGTTACGACTTCGTCCCAATCGCCAGTCCCACCTTCGACCGCTCCCCCCACAAGGGTTGGGCCACGGGCTTCGGGTGTTACCGACTTTCGTGACGTGACGGGCGGTGTGTACAAGGCCCGGGAACGTATTCACCGCAGCGTTGCTGATCTGCGATTACTAGCGACTCCGACTTCACGGGGTCGAGTTGCAGACCCCGATCCGAACTGAGACCGGCTTTACGAGATTCGCTCCG
>NZ_JBXUHE010000090.1:0-4802 GCF_057180585.1 Actinomycetospora sp. 2LY8.5 | reverse complement strand
AGAAGTTCATCAAGCCACGCTGCCCCTGGACCAACGGCAAGGTCGAACGGTTCAACCGCACCCTGGCCCGCGAGTGGGCCTACCGACGGCCCTACCCCAGCAACCAGGATCGCACCCTGGCCCTCGATGACTGGATCGAGTACTACAACACCCGACGCCCCCACACCGCCTGCCGCGGCCGAGCCCCGATCACCCGCCTGTCACCAACGTGACGGCCGAGTACAACTAGTGCGGCGACCCACGGACCGCGGTCGGTCTCGATACCCACCATGACCTGCTGTGCGGTCAGCTCCTCGCCGCCGAAGCGCCCGATCAGCTCGTGGAACCGGTCCAGACCGGCCACTCCCTCGGGCACTCGAGCACGTCCCAGCCGACGTCCGGTGTCGTCCTGCACCTCCACGTCGTGATGATCCTCGGCCCAGTCGTCGCCGACGAACAGCACACCAACGCCCCTTCCTTCCGATCTGCGTCTTCGGCAGCGCGCGGGAGATCACCAGCGGCCTAATGGACAGTGCTCACGCCCCTCGACGTGGGCGGGCACGCCACCCCATCAGCGGTCACGATCACCCGACCATCGGCGGGGGCACGGTCTTGAGCAAGGACTCGAAGATCGGTCCCGGCCGCACGAGTGCTCACCCGCCGACGGCTACCAGCCGAACCCTCTCGCGTCTCGGCCGGAAGCCCCATTAGGCCGCGCCGGCCATGGGAAGAGCGATGGACCCGACTTCGTCGGGCGGTCTGCCGGCCCCGGAGCGTCACACGGGCTGACTCCCGATCAAGAGTGCTGCGCATCGCTGCGCGACGGACTCCGTCCGCTCTTGACAACCCCATGTCAACCCTTGCCCGCGGTGAGCGTCATCCGGCGCGCGCCGGTGGTGGAGGTGTTCTCGGCGTCGGCCGGGACGTCATGATCACGGATTAGCGTGCCTGGCATGAGCGCGGACGATGGGTTGGCCGAGACACGAAGCATGTACGACGCCGATGCGGCCGGCTATGCCGACGTCGTGCGGGACATCCTGGGAGGGCGGCAGCCGTTCCTGAACGCCGCCCTGGGCCTGTTCGCGAACCGGGTGCTGGCCGCCGGCGGCGGACTGGTGGCCGACGTCGGCTGCGGTCCCGGGCACGTCACTGCCCACCTGCATGGCCTCGGCGTCGACGCCTTCGGCATCGACCTGTCACCGGGGATGATCGAGGTGGCCCGATCCGACCACCCCGGGCTCAGATTCGAGGTCGGCTCCATGACGGACTTGGACCTCCCCGCCGCCTCGGTGTCAGGGCTGATCGCCTGGTGGTCGCTGATTCACATCTCTGACGAGGCGATGCCGGCCGTGCTGGGCCACTTCCACCGTGTGCTGCGCCCGGGAGGCCCGATGCAGGTCGGCTTCCACGTCGCCGCCCGGTCACAGGCGAAGTCAGAGGGGCGCGACGATGCGGTCAGGACCCATGGGCACCGCCGCCGCCCGGAGACGGTGGCGGACTGGCTGCGGGACGCGGACTTCACGGTTGAGTCGCAGTGGGAGCTCAACATGGACACCGATCGGCCCGGCGCGGTCCTCTTCGCCCGCCGCTAGGCCGCGCGACCGAGGTGGCGGTCACGGCGGGTGATGGTGGGTCGTTCCCGTCGTGGGCAGTGTCCGGCCGTCCTTGTCGGTGTCCAGGCCGGTGCCCTTCGGGTGGCCTTCGGCCAGCCTGGACACCGCCTGCGGGCGGCTGGAGGTGGCCCCGATCAGGAAGCGACGCCGACGCTGGTCACGGGTGGGCCGGTCGCGGCGAGGGCGGTCTGGGCGGCCGTGGGCGGTGTGCGGCGGGCCGCGAGCGCGGCTTCGTGACGGTCGGGGTCGTAGGGGACGCGGTCGCTCCAGCAGCGCCAGATGATGCGCAGCCAGGCGCGGGCCAGGACCCGGATGGCGTGGGCGTGGCCCAGCCCGCGGGCGCGGGCCCGGGTGTAGATGTCCTGAGCCCAGGGGGACGCGGCGCGGGTGCCGTCGGCGAAGTCGACCAGGGCCTGGCGCAGCCGGTAGTTGCAGGCGCGGCGGAACGCGACGTAGCGGGCGCGTCCGGAGGCGCGGGTCGAGGGGGAGATGCCCGCGGTGGCGGCCAGCGCGTCGTCGGTGGGGTAGCGGCCGCGGGCGTCGCCGATCTCGGCGAGCAGGGTCGCGGCGCGGACCCGCCCGGAGCGGGGCAGGCTGGTGAACACGGCCTGATCGGCGTGGGCGGCCAGGGCCGTCTCGATGTGGCCCTCAAGGGCCGTGATGCGTTCGCGCAGGCTGCGCAGCAGCGCCACCATCTCGACGGTGATGGCTTCGGCCGCGTCGGCGGCGGGGCCCTCGGCCAGCCCAGCGGGAGCGCGGCGCAGGTGGGCGAGCAGCGCGGCCGGGGTGCGGGTGTTCGACCGGGTGTAGTGCGCGTTGTTCAGCCAGGTCGCGAGGCGCTTCTCGGAGAGCCAGCGCACGTGGCGCGGGGTCGGGAAGCGGGTCAGGAACGCCAGCGAGGTCTTGCCGTCGAGCTCGGCGAACAGCCCGACCGCGCCGGGGTGGGCGGTCTGCAGGTGCGCGCGCAGCTGGTTGTGCGCCGCGACGCGGGCCTTGATCAGGTCGGCGCGGGCGCGCACCAGCATCCGCAGCGCCACGGTGGCCTCGGAGCCGGTGGTCAACGCCGTGAGGCGGCGGCGGTCGGTGCGCAGCACGTCGGCGAGCAGGTAGGCATCGAAGCGGTCGTCCTTGTTGCCGCCGCTGCTGTAGCGACCCCGCAGCGCGGTGACCTGCCGGCTCGGGATCACGAACACCGCCAGGCCGGGCGGCGAGCAGGGCCGCCACGACCGGCCCGTCGCCGCGCTCGATCGCGACCCCATCGACCTGGTGGCGATCCAGCGTGGTGACCAGGTTCGCCAGCCCGGTCTTGGTGTGCCCGACGGCGAAACGGGCGATCACCGTGCCGGTGTCGTCGATGACGCACACGGCGTGCTCGGACCACGACCAGTCCGCCCCGGCCCACCGCGCCGGACCTCTCGGCGGTTCGCCCGAGCCGGTGCTTGTGCTGTTGTTCTCGGCCCGTTCCTGCTGGCTCATCGGCCTCGCTGCTCCCGTCACGACCAGGCAAGCGCTCCGGTCGGGCGCGGCTGCCGATCGGTCACTGAAGCGCTCGCGGCGCACAACCCCATCGCCGGTCAACGCGCCTCGTCCCGGACAGGCCTCGCGCTTGTCAAGGAAGACCTCGAAGAGCTGGCGAGCCTGGGCGATGACCCGACGGGCCGGGAAGCGCACCGACCCTGGCAGGGCCGGCCAGATGAGCTTGCCCCCAGTGACCGCGAGCCTCCGCGCCCGTGCCCCTGCGCTCCAAGCGTGGCGGGGGCAGCACCCCGCCACCCCGACCGGGGCCGACAGCCCCACGGGCCATCTGGGGCTTGGAGGCCGATCATGCTGCGAGACCTGCTCACCACCTGGGAGAACTGGTCCGCTCGCGACACCCTGACCCGCGCCCTCGACCGCGTCACCACCGACGACGCGCGTACGAAGCTGCGCGACGCCATCGCCGCCACCCCCGAGAACAACCCACTCGACGCCCTTAGCGATGCCACCGAGCTCGTCGAGCTGCTCACAGCTTGGCGGTGGCAGACCGTCTATGCGGCCCGCAGGGCTGGCGCCACGTGGGGGCAGATCGCGACCGCGACGGACGTCACCGTCGATGAGATACACGCCGACTACGTTGCCGCGCTCGATGGCATGGCTCGCGTCGGCGCCGACGTCACCGCCTACCGCGAGGTCGTGACCTTCGGGAAGATCAACACCACCCCGAGCGCGGTAACCCAGAGGAGATAGGCCATCATTACAGCCGGTAGCCCAGCAGGCCTGTTGGACTGCCCCAACCGAGTGAACAAGACCAAAGAGTTGATAACGCCACGTGCTGCGCAGGCGAACGGATGAGCGCGAACCACGTATCCCGCGCCTGGAGCAGCACTGATGAGCCTTATAGACCAACCTCCTGCCCCGCCGAATGTTCTGCCTACTGAACCACCGCGGCCCCGTCGCAGGAGCTTGATCCTCTTGATCGTCGCCGCGACCGCAATCATCGCCTTCTTCGTCGGTCATGGAGTCAGCAGCTCTGGAGGCTCCGGCGTGACGAGTCAGCCGCGAGCGTCCACCAGCGCGGTCATGCCCAACATCACCGGCCTCACCGTCGACGCCGCCATCAGCCAGCTCAAGAGCCTGACGGGGGCACGCAATATGTTCGTTGCGGGCGGCGAGGCCAGCCGCTCCCGGACGATTCAGAGCTTCACGCCGCCTGCAGGCACTCCGATCACGGCCGACACTCGGATCGACTTCTACCTCGTCCCGGTATCGACCTACACGCCCTCGTACTCAACGCCGTCTTACACACCGAGGTCTACGACTCCCGCAACACCCGCCGGCTTCGGCAGCGGCACGTGGGAAGTAGGCAACGAGCCTGGAGAGATTCGGCCCGGCACGTACCGTGCCGCAGCTGGCTCATCGCGCTGCTACTACGAGCGGCTCAGCAGCCTCAGCGGCGAGTTCGATGCCATCATCAGTAACGACGGCGAATACGATGGCGGGCCTGTCACAGTGACCGTCAGCAGCTCCGACGCAGCGTTCAAGGTGTCGGGCGACTGCGTCTTCGTCCGACGCTAACGCGCGGCGTTCCGACCGGCGCGACGCATTGTCCAGTCCCAGGAGATGGTTGACAGTTCGGTCTCAGGACATCGTTGACACCTGGCCTAGGAAACATGGGTCTGCCCGGTCTTCCTCGGGCGGTGGGCCTTGATGCTGCGAACGGGTTGGGTGGTG
>NZ_JBXUHE010000089.1:0-4961 GCF_057180585.1 Actinomycetospora sp. 2LY8.5 | reverse complement strand
GTGCCGACCCCTCCGGCGCCGCCGACACCCCCAACGGATGCCCATCCTGCCGATCTTCAGCCACGGTCAACTGTGTACTCCTTCAGCTCCAGCTGATCTTCGTACACAGACCATCTGACAGGCCCTCAGACACCTCCACCCCGCCCGAAGGGCCTTCCTTGTGCAATCAGCCACGCCGCACCGTCACCAACCTCCTGGCCGGGTACAACTAGTCGCCGCTGGCTATCACGTGTTCGCGGTCAACCCACGCCAGGTCGATCGCTTCCGTGACCGGCACGCCAGCTCGGGCGCGAAGAGCGACACCGGCGACGCTCATGCCATCGCCGACATGGTGCGCACCGACGCGCACCAGCTACGTTCGGTGGCCGGGGACTCGTCGCTGGCCGAGGGCATCAAGGTAGCCGCGCGGGCACATCAGAACCTGATCTGGGACCGACAGCGTCAGGTGCTGCGGCTGCGCGCCGCCCTGCGCGAGTACCACCCCGCCGCACTCGAGGCCTTCGCCGACCTCTCCGGGGCCGATACCTTGGAGCTGCTCGAGGCAGCACCGGACCCCGACCGTGCTCGGCGTCTGTCCACGACGACCATCGCAGCCGCGCTCCGGCGGGCCCGTCGCCACGACGTGTCGAAGAAGGCCGAACGCATCCAGGCGGCGCTGCGCAGCGAGCAACTGGCCCAGCCGTCCGAGCTCGTGGCCGGCTACGCGGCAAGCGTGCGGGCGACGGTCGCGGTCATCAGGGCGTTCAACATCGAGATCGTGCAGCTCCAGGAAGAGGTGAGGGGACATTTCGGTCGGCACCCGGACGCTGAGATCTACCGGAGCCAGCCCGGGTTCGGTGATGTCCTGGGCGCTCGGGTGCTCGGCGAGTTCGGGGATGACCCTGCCCGTTACGCCGACGCCCGAGCGCGCAAGAACTACGCTGGCAACAGCCCGGTCACCCGCGCCTCCGGGAAGAAGAAGACCGTGCACGCCCGTTGGGTCCGCAACCGACGCCTGGTCGACCCGTTACAGGCCCAAGCGTTCTCGGCACTGAGCGCCTCACCAGGGGCCAAGGCGTACTACCGGCAGCTGCGTGCCCGCGGCACCGAGCACCACGCCGCGCTGCGTCAGCTCTCCAACCGGCTGGTCGGCATCCTGCACGGCTGCCTCAAGACCCGGACGCTGTATGACGAAGCCACCGCCTGGGGCCACCACGAACAAGATCAAGCAGCCGCATGACCGCGTCCCGGGGGGAGGCGGGTTCTGGAGCATCAGCCCCTTTCATGATCGGCTGTTGGCGGGCCGAATGCAGGTGCTCGGCCGCGTGCGGCGATAGGCGACGTCGCCGGAGCCCGCCACGCGGCACGAGCGGCGCGGCAGAGGTAACGGTCGTCAACGGCGTCGTTGACTTCGCCGAGGCTGCGTCGGTGGTGAGGTTCCGGTCGCACAGAACAGGTCGACCCACTGCGGCGCGGAGAGGTCCTTGGCCAGTGCGGTCGGGGATACTCCCTGCGTCTGCAGCCACCGCCGCGCGTCGCTGGTCTTCGGGAAGGCACCAGCCCGCCACAGGATGTCGGCCAGTCCGCGGCCGCGTCCGGTGAACACGCGATGGACGAGGTGCTGGAAGTCTGCGCACTGGCCGGTCGGAAGCATCGGCTCGGCACGGCGACGCAGAACCAGCACCCCGCCGTCGACGCTCGGGCGCGGTCGGAACGCCGTCGCCGGCACGCGTGCGTGCAGTTCGAAGGTGAACCATGGCGACCACTGGGCGGTCATCAACGTCGCGCCACCCACTGCGGCACGGCGGCGTGCGACCTCCCACTGGAGCAGCAGCACAGCTTCGGTCCACCCGGGTGCGTGCAGGATGCGACGCAGCATCGCCGTCGTCTGATGGAACGGTAGGTTCCCGACGAGCACGAAGGCCGAGCGGGGCAGGCGGTAGCTCAGGAAGTCCGCGGTCACCACCCGCACCCGGTTCTCGACCCGGTTTCTCAGGCCGGTGGCGAGTCGGGAGTCGATCTCGACCGCCGTGAGTGCTCGCTGCAGTCGCTGCAAGGGCAGCGTCAGGGCGCCGTCTCCAGGTCCGATCTCCACGATCGGACCCTGTGTCACAGAGACCAGGTCGATCATCGTGGCGACGACGCGTGGGTCGATGAGGAAGTTCTGGCCGTGCTCATGTCGGCCGTGCTGGTAGGCACACATGGTGGTCGCTCCGGTTCGGCAGGGAGCCGGGCAGCACGAAGTGGCCGCTCGGCGCGATGGCCTGGGCGGCGGAGCTCACCGAAGACGTGATGAGGGGTGGGCGCCGCCGTCAGCGGTTGCGAAGCCTCATCGACGCGATACCTGCAGATGCCACGAGCACGGACGCTACTTGATCCAAGCAGGCCATCTCACTCGGGTTTCGTGTCCTGGAGCGAGGCGCGTGACACCCCGCGTTCCTTGACCTCGGCTCAGCATGGGGTGTCTTGAGCGCATCGCTCTATGGGTCGAGGAGTAGGCGATACGAGCCGATATGAGCCGATCCGGCTACCGTCGACACGTGCGGGACCAGGACGAGCCGGAGGAGCTGCGGACGAAGGTCTTCGGCGAGCGGACGATCTACGACAACCCGTGGGTCCGGCTGACGCTAATGGACATCGAGCCGCCCGACGGGCACCGGTTCGAGTACCACGTCGTCCGTCTCGCGCGGGTTGCGATCGCGGCCGTGGTCAACGAGGCCGACGAGGTGTTGATGATGTGGCGGCACCGCTTCGCGGTCGACCAGTGGGGCTGGGAGCTTCCCGGCGGCATCGTCGATGGCGACGAGGACGGCGCCGCGGCCGCGGCCCGTGAGGTCGAGGAAGAGACCGGTTGGCGGCCGAAGGGCGAGATGCGGCACCTGGTGTCGTTCCAGCCGATGCCGGGCATGGTCGACACCCCGCACGAGCTGTATGCCGCATACGGCGCTGACAAGGTCGGCGAACCCCAGGACGCCGAAGAAGCCGCGATTGTCGAGTGGGTACCGCTCACGGACCTCATGCGGCTGATCAACGCTGGTGACGTGGCCGGCTCGGGCTCGCTGGTCGCCCTACTGCACCTGCTTGCCGACCGCGGGAACCGGTAGGCGCGAGCGGTCAGGCCGCGAGGGCATCCAGGCGGCGGCGCTGTCGGACCGATCCGGCCTGACGGGCCAGGGCACGGCCCTCAGCGGCGTGACGGCGCGCCTCGGTCCGATCGTGGTGGGCGAGCATCGCCGCGGCGAGATCGCATCGCAGGCTCGCCCCGGCCCGTGTGAAGCTCGGGTCCATCTGCTCCAGGGCGGTAAGCAGGTCTCGGGTGGCATCCGGGTCTCCGAGCCTAGCCAGGATGTTCCCGCGCCACCGGGCCAAGTGTCCTGGGCCGAGGGCGATGTAGGGCAGAGCCGCGGTGTCCGCCGGATCACTCGGCAGCAGCTCGTCGGCGGCGTCGAGTAGGCGCCGCGCTTCGGTCTCGTCGCCGGTCCCGGCGGACATCTCAGCGGCGACCGCGGTCATCCACGCCTGCAAGACCGGCGGGACCCGTGATCCGGCCTCGGCTCGGGCCGCAGTGATCAATGCGAGCCCGTCGGCCGGCTCTCCGATGTCGAGCAACGCGTACGCCTGCTCCCCCATGGCGTGCGCAAGGGCCGCCGTGTCGTCGGCCTCGCGGGCGGCGTGTTTGGCGACCTCGTAGAGCGACCACGCGCGCCCGAGGTCGCCGATGTCGAGGGCCTGCCACCCGCCCAAAGCCCCGGCGTCGGCGAGCACCCCGGCCAACGGCGCCCGGCTCGCCGGCCGGACCGCGTGCCGGAGAAGCGACTCGATGCTGTCGGTGATCGCCTTCAGCCGGTCGAGCGCGCCCGGTGCGCCGAGCTGGCGGTCCAGGACACGAGTGTTCTGGACCTGGTCGGCGAAGCTGCCCGCCGACGACGGCCCGACCGAGCGGTACGTCGTCAGCGCCGCTCGTAGCTCCTCGGCCTGGACCGACCACGCCGACGCGACCGGTGGGAGACCCAGCTCGGCGTCGGTGCGCCCGTAGGCCGCGCGCAGCAGGTCGCGGTACATCTCGTCGGGGACGTGGTGGCCGTTCTCCCACCGAGAGAGCTGCACCTTCAGCGACGCGGCCGAGGTCAACGTGAGGCCACGGGCATCCGCGTGGCGGATGAGCTCGCGGACGGCGCGCGGCTGGGACCAGCCACGGGCGAGGCGGGCGTCTCGTAGGGCGGTCACGGGCTCGGCCTCCCCCTCGTAGATCTCGCTCGCACGTTCGAGAGTGCCTCATTCTCGCTGGTCACACCAGGGGTAACAACGCGCTTGTTGCCCCCGTGCTAACCGCTGTCGGCTCCCGCAAGGACCGTCCGCGGCCGTCTCCTGGTCTCACCGCGGAGAACGACTCCGCAGGTCACAGGAGGCAACAGAGATGGCGATCAAGCGGCGGCTTCGGGTCTCGATGGAGGACGTCTTCCCGCACGGGGCGTTCATGACCACCGACGGCGCGGAGCCTGTTCCCGACTACGACCGGTCGACACGAGAGAAGTTCGTGCAGGCCATCGACAAGATCACCGGCCTGCCGGTGTGGGGCGTGGGTGTCCACGACCCCGATCCTGAGGCCCGTAAAGCCGAGCGCTCAGTGGACGTCAAGATCGCAGCCGAGTACCAGCCGGTCCCGCCGGAGGCGCTGCCCGGGCTGCCGTTCCGGCCGGTGGAGTTCGAGGGCCTGGAGGTCACGCCCTACCTCGACACGAACGGCCCGCGCCCGAAGGTTGCGTTCAGCCTGCGCGCCACCGGCATGCGCACCCCCACCTCTGGTGGAGACGCCCGCCGTTCCGGCCAGCCCAAGGGCGAGGCCAAGAACGGGGAGGCGGCTGCCTAATGCTTCTGTCAAGCGGCTTGGACCGGCCGATGGTCGAGACGGTAAGGCTGGCGGGTGCGCAACATGGCGTGCAGGACGTTGACCCGCCGGCGAGCGAGCGCAATCACGGCTT
>NZ_JBXUHE010000088.1:0-5543 GCF_057180585.1 Actinomycetospora sp. 2LY8.5 | reverse complement strand
GATCGTCTTCCCCGGCTTCGACCCGGACGTGCTCTACGCGTTCCGTGTCGCGTCGTTCGGCGCGCAGGCGCTGCTGTGGACGGTGCTCGGCCTCGTGTTCGGTGCGCTCGTCGAGCGTCGCCTCGCGCAGGACGACGTGCCCGAGCCCACCACGCAGAGCGCCTCTGTCTGACCGTCCCACAACTGTCCGACCGGTCCCACAACTGTCCGACCGGTCCCGCGACTGTCCGACCGGTCCGCGACGGCCCCGTCCCTCCACACGAGGGGCGGGGCCGTCGTCGTCATGCGCCACCGGTGGGGCGCGGCGGCGGCAGCATGTCCGTGGACCGGCCCCGTGCGTTCTCTCGGCGCGGATCAGTACTGCACGTGCGTGACCGGCGCCCCGGGGCGTCAGGCGCTACGCCTCGACGACGATCGGCGCGATCTGCGCCGACTTGGCCGGTTCGACGACCACCGCCACGGGACCGGGCTCGCCGGCGAGGGTGCGCAGGCACGAGGCGCCGCCGTTCTACCCCGTTGGGAGTGCGTCACTCGACCGATGTGTATCGCCGCGATGGCTGTCTAGCGTGCGACGGCACCGAGCACGTGCGGAGCGGACTGAGCAGCGAAGGAAGAGCATGGACCACACGGACTCCGACCTCTGCTACATCACCGCGACCGACGCGATCGCGGCGTTCAAGGACCGGTCGCTGTCGCCGGTGGAGCTGATGCAGGCCTTGATCGGGCGCGTCGGACAGGTCAACGACCGATTGAACTGCCTGACCTACGACTACTTCGAGCGGGCGCTCGAGCAAGCGCGACGAGCCGAGGCCATCTATGCCCGTGACCCGGACGCAGCTCGCCCGCTCGAGGGCGTGCCATGCGCGATCAAGGACTGGCACTCGGTCCAGGGCGAGATCACCACCTACGGATCGAAGCTCTTCCGTGACTTCCGCCCTGAAACCTCGTCGCCGACCGTCGAGCGGCTCCTGGATGCGGGCGCGATCATGCATTGTCGAACCACCACGCCCGAGCAGGCGCACACGGGCGTGACCAAGAGTCTGCTCTGGGGAATCACTCGCAACCCGTGGAACACGCGGTTCAGCCCGGGCGGCTCGTCCGGTGGTGCCGGCGCGGCCCTTGCGGCGGGCATGACCACCATCGCCGACGGCACCGACGGAGGCGGGTCGATCCGGATCCCGGCCTCTGCCAGCGGGGTGTTCGGATACAAGCCGCCGTTCGGACGAAATCCCACGGATCGCGAACATCCCAGCGAGATGGTGCTCCACTACGGCCCTCTGACCCGAAGCGTCGACGACGCCGGCTTGATGCAGAACGTGATGTCCGGCCAGCATCCCGCAGACATCCACTCTCTCCGCGAGGAAGTTCTCGTCCCGGCAACGATGGGCGACATGTCCGGTCGGCGTATCGCGCTCTCCGTGGACCTCGGCTACGTCGAGGTCTCCGACGAGGTGCAGCGGAACACCCGGCGCGCGGCTGCCGTGTTCGAGAGCCTCGGCGGCACCGTCGACGAGGTCGACCTCGGTTGGGACCACAGCATCTTCGAGGCCTGGCTCGCCAACTGGGAGGGCCTGTTCTGGTCCCTGGCCGAGGACATGCTGGAGCAGCGATCGGAGCTCGAGCCTTTCGTGGCGACGCTCATCGAGCGCGGTGGTACGCGAACGGTCAAGGAGTTCTACGGCGTCAACCAGGTTCGGTACGACGCGTACCAGAAGCTCGTCCGCGTCTTCGAGAACCATGACCTCCTGCTCTGCCCGACTCTGGCCGTGCCGTCCGTCCCTGCCGACCACGACAGCCAGGACCACAGCTTCACCATCAACGGGAAGTCTGTGCACCCGTACCTCGGGTGGGCCCTCACGTACCCCTTCAACCTGCTGAGCCCACTGCCGGTCGCATCCATCCCGACCGGCTTCTCACCGAGCACCGGCGTGCCCACCGGGACGCAGATCGTCGGCCATCCCTTCGACGACCTTTCTGTGTTCTCGGCAGCGGCCGCCTATGAATCGGCCAACCCGTGGCAGGGCCATCGGCCTGCTCTGTGATGCCGGAGTCCCGATCTCGAGGACGTCAACAGGTCGCCGGACAGGAGCCGGGTCACAATGATCCGTCGAGTGCGTCATCGGCAGGGCTCTCCGCGGTGCGCCCGCGCGCCGGACGCGAACGGCGTCGACGGTGACGGTTCGGCCGGCCAAGGCATCTTCGGGGTCCCGAGTCGGATCAAGCCGTCTTCTGCGGCAAGCGACGCAAGTCCTGCCCGGCTGACACAGCCGGTCTTCAGGAGCAGATGCTCGACGTGTGAGCCGACGGTCCGTGGACTGGCGCCGAGGAGCCTGGCGGTCGACCTGTTGGTGAGACCTCGCGACACGTGTGTCAGGACGTCGAGCTCACGTTCTGTGATCCCGAGCGGCAATGGCCCCTGCTTGATCATCAGCAGCGCCCTCGACGGTCCGTAGTGCCCGGACGGGAGTCGCAGGACGTGCACCCGATCCCAGTTCCTCCGGTCGGGTGTCGGACAATAGCCCCTCGCTGCAGGCTTCCCCGACATCAGGAATGCACGAGCGGCAAAAAGGACGTCATTCGAGGGCTGCTCGTCGGCCGGACCCGCAGATGTCGGCACAGCAGCACCGCGCTCGTCGACGAGATACGATGCCGAATGATCACCGAACGAGCTCGCCAGTCGGCTCGGAGCGAGCGCGGCGTCGACCAACTGACCAAGCGACGGGGCGACCAACTCGATACCGCTTCTCGCGGTGTCGTTCGGTGCCCTGTCGTCCGAGAAGCTCATCGTCAGCATGCCGGTGACCCGTTCTCCTGCGCGGGAGCGGAGTACGAGCGTCACTCCTTCTCGGAAGCCGGCGTGCTCGAGGAATTCTCGGTAGACTCGTGTGTTGTAGAAGTCCGGGCCGTAATCACACATACGCATCGGCCGGTACGTCCTGCGTGCGATACTGTAGGTCGGGCAGTCAAGATACTCACGATTGATGAAATTGAGTAGCGGTGCAGGATAGCCTTGATTCGCCAGTACTCGATGCTCGCCGGTCAACGGGTCGCGCACCGCAATCATCGCCGCGTCGTAGGGCGCTATCGTCCGGAGGGGGCCGAAGAGTTCAGTCGTATCGTCCGCATGGTGCACAGCGCCGGCCACGATGGAACCCACATCGGCGATCGCCTTGATCTGAGCGTAACGCACGGGTTCACCTCCGTGGGCCGGACAGCGACGGGCCCGGAGCGGATGCCGGCGTTCATCAGGCTCCCGCTTGCGTCTGACTCCAACACTTGCCTCCGTCGGAGGCTTGCACCACGGGTCCCGTTGGTCAACGCCGAGCAACCCGGGCGCAGGAAGCGGGCGGCCTCGTGGCGCCCGCGTGACCACCGCGTGCATCGCCCGCGAAGACCCGGGCCCCCGGGGCGCTCGTGACAGCCTCCGGCCCGCCGTCGTCGAGCAGTCCGGTCCCGGCGGCGAGGGCATCACGGGTTTCCGAGGGCACGAGGGCACGGTAGCCGCGAGGTTGACAGCGTCAACCTGATCCGCAGGTTGACATCGTCAACCACGGAGACCGTGCATGCCCGTCGTTGCTCGTCGACGCCCCCCGACACTTCCGGTGCGTCATCTGGGGGTTCACCGCGCCGCAACGTTTCGCCGTCGACCACGGCGTCGCCGAGTTCCGCTACGAGGACGATCCCGCTCGTCCGGCCCTTCGTGCGCGGATTCCTCGACGACACGATGACGCCGATGATGCGGGCGACCCTGGCCGCCACCCGCGACGGCGTCGAGGCCGAGCTTGCGCCGCGGTGACGCACGACGAGGCCTGCCTTCGGCCTGGGGTCGGCTCGGCCGGCGAGCCGCCTGCACGTTCGGCCGTGCGATGTTCCCGGTGCTCCGATCGGTCCGCGGCTACCCTCGGAAGCGGGCCGTCGACCTGGACCTATCATCACGGCGACCTGCGGCGCGTCATGATCGCCAAGGCCGGCGAGGTGCTGGAGAAGGACGGTCCGGAGCGCCTGTCGATGCGCGAGGTCGCGCGCCGCGCCGGCGTCTCGTCCGCCGCCGGGCCGGACGCGCTCGCCGCGATGGGCCGGGCCTACGTGCACGCCGCCCTGGCCCGGCCCCAGCTCTTCCGGCTCATGTTCGGCACCGGCATCGAGGGCTGGTCGGCGCACCCCGACCTCGCCACGGCCAAGTTCGCGAGCGTCGACGAACACCAGCGCGCCGTTGAGGTAGGTCATGTCCGGGGAGGCCGGGTTCAGCACGGCCGCCGCCATCTCCTCGGACGTCGCCGCCCGCTGCATCCCGTGGGCGTTCTGCCGCGACCAGCCCGCCAGCGGTGTGCCACACCGGATCGGGCAGCGCCATCGCCCCGGACCGGCGGCGCACCATCTCGGTGTCGGTGACGCCCGGGCAGATCGCGTTGACACACGGATGCCCTCGCCGGCGTACTCCGGCGCCGCCGCCTGCACGAGTCCCGCCAGCGCGCGCTTGCTGGAGTTGGTTGCTGAACGAGACGCCGGCGTTGTTGAAGCGATGTCGATCCGCCCGAGCTGGGCCACCGTGCGCGCGACGAGCGCGTCGACCTGCTCGGTCGACCACACGTCGGCCGGCACGAACAGCGCGTCGCCGCCTGCGGCGCGGATGCTGCGCTCCACCTCGCCCCCGAGCTCGCGACGACGTCCGCGGATCCTGCGGACCGGCACCCGTCGTCCGCCCTCCTGATGTTATCGCTGTTCACATCGTGGGGGGTGCCGGGTGAAGCGTCGGTGGGATCAGGAGTGGGCGGCCCGTTCCCCGGCTCGACCGCAGCTGTTCGAGGAAGGCGTCCCGGGGGGATGCTGCGATCGGCGTGGGGAAGCGAGCTCGAGTGCCTCAGCTCTCGCGCGGGGCAGCAGCATCCGCAGGGTGCGTTCCATGAGCGCGCCGAGGTCCTCGTCGGGATGCGCGAGCCAGTGCTCGTGCGCGGCGAGGGTCGCGGCCAGGACGGCGTGACCGGCGGCGAGGGCCACGAGGTCGTCGGGCGCCTCGCCGCGACGGCGGGAGACGAAGTCCGAGGCCACGCGCTTCCAGCGGGCGTGGTGTGCCGCCGCCTTCTCCTGGACCGCGGGCACGGTGAGGATCAGTTCGGCGCGCTGGCGTGCCCATCGGTGCTGGTCGGGAGGATGGTGCAGGGCTTTCGGGGTGGCCGCGACGAGGGCTTCGTCCCACGGCAGGGTCTCCGGGGTCGCGGCCAGGAGATCACCGAAACGGCTGATCTCGGCAGCGGACTGCACCCACAGCACGTCGGCCTTGGTGGAGAAGTAGCGGAAGAACGTCCGGCGACTGACTCCCGCCGCCGCGGCGATGTCGTCCACGCCGACGGCGTTGAAGCCGTCGCGCAGGAACAGATCCTGGGCGACCTCGGCGAGCTCATGTGCACTCGTGAGTGCGGGACGCCCGCCGACCGACACGGGATCGATCGTCGCATGTCTGACGCCCACGTGGCCCCTCGCCCCTCGACTTTCGGCATGCGGTGTCATAACCTCCGCTCGAGGGTTGGAGTGTCGTTCATCAC
>NZ_JBXUHE010000087.1:0-5968 GCF_057180585.1 Actinomycetospora sp. 2LY8.5 | reverse complement strand
GGTCGGACACGGCTTCCGGAACTTCACCAACTACCGACTGCGACTACTGCTGCACTGCGGCGTCGACTGGCAGACTCCGCCCACCACCGCGTTGAGAGCCCGCCTCCACGCTTCATGGTGAAGAGCCGCCAAACGCCATGACGTCGACGCCAAGGCACGCACGCTGCAACAGCGGCTGCGCGCCGAGGCGCTCGCTGACCAGCCCGCGGACCTGGTCGCCGGCTACGCCGCCACCGTCGAGGTCACCGCTGCACTGATCCAGGCCTTTACCGCCCAGATCAACACCCTGGCCGCACGGGTCACCGGACACTTCGACCGCCACCGCGACGCGGCGATCTACCGCAGCCAACCCGGACTCGGCGCCGTGCTCGGCGCCCGGGCCCTCGGCGAGTTCGGCGACGACCCCACCCGCTACGCCGGGGCGCGGGCCCGCAAGAACTACGCCGGCAACAGCCCGATCACCCGCGCCTCGGGCAAGAAGAAGAACGTGATCGCGCGTTGGGTCCGCAACACCCGGCTCGCCGACCCGCTGCACCAGCAGGCGTTCTCCGCGCTGACGGCCTCACCCGGCGCCCACGCCTACTACCGCGCCCTGCGCGCCCGCGGCACCGGGCATCACGCCGCCCTGCGTCAGCTCTCCAACCGGCTGGTGGGCATCCTGCACGGCTGTCTGAAGAACCAGACCCTCTACGACGAAGACACCGCGTGGGCCCACCACCGACCGCCCGCGCAGGCTCAGCGATCCGAGGTCGCCTGAACCCCGCTGCGACGCGGTCGACCGTCCACGTCGACTCGGGTTGCCGGGGTTGGTCGCATGACTCCCATGGTTGGCGAACCTCGAGACTGCATGGTCAAAGGGCCCGGCGTGGAGCCTTGCCGATCGGGCCGTGGCGAACCGGAGGCTTCCGCGGGCGGGCGGTGTCGGACGGCCCGGATGTGTCCTACGGGCCAGGTGCGCGGCCGTAGAGCGCGGCGACCGCGTCGCGGATCTGTTCGCGCGCGTCGTCGGCGGTGACGGCGTCGATGAGCACGTAGAACGCCAGGCCCTCGGCCAGCGCCGCGAGCCCTCGCCCGAGCGCGACCGGATCCCGGCTGGGGTTGATCAAATCGTGCTGTTGGTCGCGGCGGATCAGCCCGGCCAGGTCGTGCTCGTGCAACCTCCGATACTGCTGGCGGAGCCGGGTCGCCACCTCGTGGTGGGCCAACCCCAGCGAGGTGAACGACTGCCGGAACTGCATGTGCGCCCGGCTCGGTTCGTCGTGTGGGATCAGCTCGCCGAGCACCACCTCCAGCACGCGGCGCGGCGGGGCAGCGTCGAGCTGCTCGCCGACGAGCTCGCGGATCCGGGCGCTGCTGGCCGCATTCAGCCGGTCGAAGGCCTCGGCCAACAGGCCGGTCATCGACGGGAAGTAGTGCTGCACCCGCCCCGGGGACACCCCGGCCGCGGCAGCGACCCGCGCCTGGGTCACCGCATCGATCCCGTGCTCGGCGCTGACCGCGAGCGCGGCGTCGATGAGTTGCCCGCGGCGCTGCTCGTGCTCCGCACCCAACCCCCGCGTCCGGGTCCGCGTCGCCATGCCACCTCCTTCCCGATGGGTCCGCATCGTATTGACCAGGTGGCGTGGACGCACCTACCCTTCGCCGCGAGCAAAACGATGTATCCGCATCGCGCAAGTAGTGGGCCAGGAGGGTGATGGGTGTCCGGCACGGCGGGGTCGCGCGGGTGTCTGGTGCTGGGGTTGGCGTGCGCGGCGGAGTTCATGGTCGTGCTCGACGCGTCGGTCGTGAACGTCGCGCTGCCCGCCATCCAGATGGGGCTGGGGTTCGACCCGGCCGGGCTGTCCTGGGTGGTGACCGCCTACACCCTGGTCTTCGCCGGGTTCCTGCTGCTCGGGGGTCGCCTTGCCGATCTCTACGGGCTGCGACGGCTGTTCCTGACCGGGCTGGTCGTGTTCACCCTGGCCAGCCTCGCCGGCGGCTTCGCGCCCAGCCCGGGCGTCCTGATCGCCGCCCGTGCAGGGCAGGCCCTGGGCGCCGCGGTGCTCGCCCCGACCAGCCTCACCCTGCTGACCACCACCTTCGCGGAAGGCCCGCGGCGGGTGCGGGCCCTGGCGATCTGGACCGCGCTGGCCTCGGCCGGCGGCGCCGCCGGCAGCCTGCTCGGCGGCGTTCTCACCGAGTACCTGACCTGGCGTTCCACCCTGCTGATCAACCTTCCGATCGGAGCCGCCGGCGTCGTGCTCGCCGCCCGCGGACTCACCCCCTGCGCCGCACGCAGCAGCGAGGCACCCCTGGGCGACAGCACGAAGGGCGACACCGAGGACAACACCGAGGGCAACACCGAGGGCAACACCGAGGGCAACACCGAGGGCAACACCGAGGGCAACACCGAGGGCAACACCGAGGGCAACACCGAGGGCGACAAGGGTGGCGCCGTCACAGGTCGGCTCGACGTCCTCGGGGCCGCGACCGTCACCCTCGGGTTGGCCGCGCTGACCTACGCGCTGCTCGAGGCCGCCACGCGCGGCTGGGTCGCCGCCGATGTCCTGGTCGCTTTCGGGATCGCGGCGCTCGCGCTCGCGGCGTTCATCGGCCAGGAGACTCGCTGGTCTCCCGCGCCGCTGCTGCCGCTGCGATTGCTGCGGATGCGCGCGGTCGCGGTGGGAAACCTCGCCATGATCGTGGCGGGGATGTGCCTGATGCCGATGTGGTTCTTCCTCTCGCTCTACATGCAGCAGGGACTCGGCCTGTCCGCGCTGGCCACCGGGCTCGGATTCCTGCCCCACACCCTGATCACCGTCGCGGTCGGCGCGTGGGCCACACCCTGGCTCATGGACCGCGCTCCGGCCCGGGCGCTGATCTCTGCGGGCTGCGTGATCGCCGCGGCCGGCATGTGGTGGCAGAGCCGCGTCGAGCCCGGCGACACCTACCTGACCGGGATCCTCGGACCCGCGGTCGCGATCTCGGTCGGCGGGGGGATGCTCAACACCCCACTCACCACCTCGGTCACCTCCGGGATCGAGCCCGACGACGCCGGCGCCGCGTCCGGGCTGATGAACACCACCAAGCAATTCGGCGGCGCGGTCGGCCTCGCCGCCCTGCTCACCCTCGCCACCAGCATGATCACAAACCCGCCCGTTGGGGGCTTGCGCGTCGAGCTGACGGCGACCCCGGACGACCTGATCGGCGGGGTGCGTGTGGCGTTCGCCGTGATGGCCGGGCTGCTCGTCCTCGTCGCCGTCATGGCGGCCGCCCTCCCTCCCTCGACCGGCGTCCCGGGCGACCGGCGTGATCTCGGTGGTGTCGGCGGCAGGGTGGACACCGAGCCGTCCGGGCTTTGACCTTGACCTTGACCACGGATGAGGTCCTACGTTCGGCCACGTGACCAGCTCTGTCGTGCCGGAACCACACAAGCACGGCACCGGGCGCGGGGTGCTGGTCGTCGGGCGCTGGCACGCGCCGTCGGCGTCGGTCCAGCAGGCCGCGCTCGAGGCTGCCACCGAGGCCTGGGACCTGATTGACTGGCCGGCGGGTCTGGAGCGGTTCGTCGTGATGGCCGCCGACGACCAGCACCACCTGCTGAACTTCTCGTGGTGGCGCGAGGCCGGCCTGATTTCCGGATTCACTGCACACGCCAAGACACGGTGGTCCGCCCACGTCGACGAGCGCGCCCCCGGACTGGTGCGTCTCGGGGTCGACACCTACCGCCACTACGCCGGCGTCATCCTGGCCGCCGGTGAGACCGGCGCGCTGGTCGCGGTCGACATCACCACCACCGACGCCGACACGGGCCGTGCGTGGATGGACGCCATGGTCGCGCTCCCGGCCACCGAGACCCCCGCGCCAGGCATGCTCACCGCGACCTTCCATCTCGACCTCACCGGGACGAAGATCCTGAACCTGGCCGAGTGGACCAGCACCCAGGCCCACCAGCGTCTCGTCACCGGCCCGCGAACTGACACATCCCACGGCCTGATCGACACGAGCAACCCGACCCGGCCTACCAGCTACCTGCGCGCACGAACCTGGCGCAAGCGAGAGTGACACCACCGCGTCACGGCCACGCCCTGACCAAGACCCGGAGCCATGTCCGGCCCAGGTTCGCCAACCGCTGCCGCTGCCCACCTTGACTCCCAAGCCCATGGGATGTCATGAGGTGCCAGTCGAAGGCGACCGCCGTCGACGAGCCGGTCCCTCACGTGTGGTGGGCGACGCCCCGCACCGCGTCCAAGACTGACGCGATCATTTGGTCGGTGGCGGCTACGTCCGCGGGTCGGACGGGCTGGGTGGCGTCGGGGGCCTCGCCGAACGCGAGGGCGCAGAAGGCCTCCGCGGCGCGGTCATCGTGGATGGCAAGAGTCCTCAGCTCGTCCTCGGAGCGTATGTCTCCGTGGAGCGCGGCGGCGAAGAGCACGGTGACGGGGCCGCGCTGGCGGCGGGATGGTGGCAGCTCGGTCATGCGCAGCTCGACGCACCGGGTCGCCGTCGGGTTCCCGAAGAGATCGTCATGGCGTCCGACGCCGTTTCCTCGCCGTCGAGCTGTACGCCGGGCTGCCTCAGGTGCCGACATCGCGAGGCAGCCGGTAGACCTGGTGTCCGATGGTGCCGGTGCCGCGGACGGTGGTGTCGCGGACCCAGGTGGGGCGTTGGTGGGTGCGGCCAGGCCCGACCCACTGCCATCGCCAGGTGCCGCTGCGGAAGTGGGCGCGGCGCCGGCCGGCGCGACCGTCGCCGATTCGGGCGCGGTCGGGGCTGGTGGCACCGATGTCGAGCACCCGCACGTCGGCGTCGTCGGTGCCCGGTTGGCCGGGGTCGTCGCCGCCTCGTGGCTGGTTCGGTAGGTGCGTGTGGCCGGGCGCGGGTGCCAGCGGGACAGGCAGACACCGGCCAGGACGTTGTCGACGGCGGCGCGCCAGGTGGTGAGGCTGCGGCGGGCGGGGACGACGATCCGCCCGAGGGGCAGCCCCCAGGGGTGGCGCAGTCGCAGGCACCAGGCGAACTCGTCGCGGGGGTGGTGGGTGTCGTCGGCTCGGAAGAGTAGACCCTCGACGCTGGCGCCGAGGTGCTCGATGAGCTCGAGCGGGGTCGCGAGTTCGGCTCTCGGGACCGGGATCCGCAGGAGATGGTCGTCGAGGGTCTGGGTCGTTCCGGTGGTGGTGCCGCGGGCGAAGAGCAGCGCGGTGTGCATGACGTCGTCCGGCGAGCCGGTGGCGGGCAGCTCCCAGGGTTCTTCGAACACCGCGCACAGGACGCCGAACGGCAACCGGAGATCGACGCCCTCTGGTAGGGCCGCGGCACGCGGGTAGCTGCTGGCGTGCTCGGCCGGGAGCCAGTGTGGAACGGGGAGCTCGCGGTCGAGCCATCCCTGGGCCCAGGCCGCGCGATGGAACCAGTAGGTCAGGTCGACCGCGTCGCCCGCTTCGCCGACCAGGGGGGCGTGACGCCACGGCCGGTCGATCACTGGCTCGCGCCGTGGCGATCCGGGGAACTCGCCCGTCGGGAGATCGGGCGCGCCGGTGGTGGTGGCGCCGAGCTCGACGCGCAGGGCGGCGGCGTCGTGGCCGGTCGGTCGCCCGGTCCAGGGCGGGACGGCGTAGGCCCACAGCGCAGCGCGGGTGCGGCAGGTGACGGTGGCGCGGGCATACGGCGCGATCTGCTCGGGCGATGCCAGCCCGTCGGGGACCCAGCCGCTCATGTCGATGACGCGGGCGCTGCGGAACTCCGCGTGCAGGCGGGCGCGCAGAGCCTGTCAGGATTCCCGTGTAAGCAACGGGTCGTTGATTCGGTGGAAAGTATCAGAGTTTGAGTCGTCCAGGGAAGTGGATGACCAGGCTGTTGAGCGCGGTCTTCCAGCCGTGGGTGCCGGTGCCTGACTCGCCGCCGCGGTTACTGGAGATGTTCCGTAGGCCGAGGTAGAGCAGTTTCATGGCGGCTTCGTCGGAGGGGAAGTGTCCGCGTGCTTTCGTGA
>NZ_JBXUHE010000086.1:0-6721 GCF_057180585.1 Actinomycetospora sp. 2LY8.5 | reverse complement strand
CACCACCCAACCCGTTCGCAGCATCAAGGCCCACCGCCCGAGGAAGACCGGGCAGACCCATGTTTCCTAGGCCAGGTGTCAACGATGTCCTGAGACCGAACTGTCAACCATCTCCTGGGACTGGACACTTGGGGCTTCAAGACTGCGCGCCTCGCTCGGCGAGGCTTTCGACCGGGACTTGACATTCGATGACTGATACGAGTGACACGGAGCTGCGCGAACTACGCACCAACGGCATGGACCGAGCCCTCCATGCGACCGCGACCGCGCGAATCTTTGAAGACCGCTCGACGCGCCTCAATCGCCGTATACGCTTCGTGTCTTTCCTTGGCCTCGTGGTTCCGATCATAATCGGCGGCCTTGCCTTGTCCTATGGGGTCGGCCTAACTGTCCTGCCACTGCTGATCGTGATCGGCTCGGCTGTCGGACTAGTGCAGCTTGTCGCCTCGCTCTGGTCGGTCGTGGCCACGTGGGTGGAGAAGTATGACCACGCCGTTCGGTCGAGCGTGCAGAACCGGTGGCTTGCTAGAGCGTACGAGGAGCTTGTCCGAATCCCCAATCTGCAAGTCGCCGCCGCGCAAGTCGAACTGAAGATTCTGATGACACGCGATGATGCGCAGAGAGAGGCAGACTACCGAGCGGGGGTATCCGAGCCAGAGAAGCGAAAGGGGATGCGAGCAGCACTACTGAAACAGAACAGACCCTGTGCCAAGTGCGAGAAGACGCCTCCAGATATGACGCCTACGAAATGCGGAGTGTGCGGTGACTTCACCCGGTGGACCTAGAGGACGCGACCCACTCGCAGGCGCGAGCGCAAAGACCAAGCAGGTTCTTCGCGGATATACACAACTCACCCGCGAAGAACAGCAGAAGTTCGTAGAAGTTCTCAACCTGCACATCCGCTCCCTCGCTGAGGGAAAGTCAGTCTTGGGTTCCGCGGCGGGCCTGCAGATCGACGTAGGTCCGACTGGCAGCGGTGGTAGATGCCCGTGTTGTCAACGGTAGATTACAAGATTGGACGATGGTCGGTCGCGCGCTGAGCGATTACGGTTGAGCCGTGCCGTTGTACGCCGACGAAGCTCGGGCGGTCGCCGACGGGCTCCTTTCCGAGCCGCTTCCCCAACGCTGGGCACACGTGGCTGCGGTGGCCCACCGTGCTGCCGTCGTAGACGCTACGAGAGATGAGGGAGACGTCCTGGAAGCCGCCGCGTGGCTCCATGACGTGGGCTACGCGCCCAGACTCTCCGAAGTCGGCTTCCACCCGCTCGACGGCGCACGGCACCTGCGGAGCACCGACGTACCCGACAGGATCGCGGGCCTGGTGGCGTTTCACTCGTCGGCCGCTGCGGAAGCCGTTGTCTTCGGTGTTGCCGATGAACTCGCGGAGTTCGAGGACGAGCGGACACTAACTCGTGACCTGCTCTGGTACTTGGACATGACCACCGGCCCGGACGGCCGGGTCCTAGACTTCAAGGAACGAATGGCCGAGGTCCGGGAGCGCTATCCCGCCGACCACTACGTGATCCGGGCGCTCGACCTCGGTATGAGCGAACGCGTCGCCGCCGTGGAGCGCGCCACCACCTGGCTCTCCTCGGTGGGCCTCAATCAAGTGTAGTACGGCGCCGGGTTCTCGCTCAGGGCGTGCTCGATGCGGAGCCGGATCGAGGGGTGGACCTCGATGTTGTCCAGGGGGTCCGAGGGCACCGACCCGCGATGCGGTAACGCCGAGACGATCTCCGATTGCGCGATCTCGGCCTGCCGCGCCGCAGGAATCGCCGAGGGCCACAGGTAGGACTCGGGCTGGTGCACCAGCGCGGACAGCGCGCGCCGATTCCGAGCGTGCGGCGTCCTGGTCGTGGTGATCCACCGCTCCACCGACTTCGGGTCGAGCCCGAGCCGGTCGGCCGCTTGATCAGTCGTGACGCCTGCGGCCATCATCGCATCGCGCAGTCGCTCGTTCGCCATGGCGACTCTCCCGCACGTTTGGGGACGTTTCGGAGCGTACTCCGGACGTCCTGAAAAGTCCCGCGAGTTGGTGTGGGCGTCCCACCGATTTCCGGAGTCTTCGTGATGCCCCGAGAGAACCGGGGCCACCACCTCGACACCGGAGAAGAGATCATGGCGACGATCAAGGTCGACATCTCGGGAGCCCGCTACAGCGTCGGCTCCGAGCCCAAGCCCAAGAACGACATGGAGGGCCGCCAGCGCACCGACCGGCTCACCGGTACGCCGCTGTTCACGACCCAGCTCATCAAGCTCGACGACGAGGGCGCGGAGATCATCGCGGTCACCACGCCCGGCGACCCCGGTGTCGGGCAGGGCGCGGAGGTGCGCCCGGTCAACCTCATCGCGATCCCCTGGCAGCAGGACAAGCGCGCCGGGGTCGCGTTCAAGGCCGACAGCATCGACCACGTCGTGGCGCCGAGCACCAAGGGCGGTGCCGCGTGACCGCCGTCAACCAGCGCACCGAGACCCGCTGGACCGGGCTCAACGCCACCCAGGCCGACGGCACCGAGTGCGTGATGTGCGAGGTCTCGTTCGTCTGGCCCGAGGTCCCCGCCGAGCACCACCCGGCACCGGTCCGCGGCACCCGCAGCGGCCCCGCCGGTATCCCCGCCGTTCCCGTCGGAGTGTCCGAGACCGGCGCGCAGGTCTTCGCCTGTCTCGGCATCTGCGCCGCCCTCGCCTACCCCGACTGACCCGCCCGATCGCTGTCCCCGCAGTTCCCGGGTCGGGGCTGGCTTCCCCGCAGCCCCGACCCCTCCCCCACCTCGTCCGGCCGGCTCACGCCCGGCCCTCCCGTCCGGAGTGACCCGCCATGCCCGCGAACAACACCAGCCGTCCGGCCAACCGCCCCATCATCCGTCGGGCCCGCACCGACTCGTTCGAGGTCATCACCGCCCCCACCCGCCACCCCGTCGCCCGCGTCCTCGGGCTCCTCATCCGGCTGCGCGCCGAGATCACCACCGTCGTCGGGTTCGTCGCTGCGTACGCGCTGCTGCTCGGCTGGCTCTCCCCGGTGGCGGTCTCCGCGATCATCGCCGTGACCGTCGCCGTCGTTCTCGCCGTCCCCGTCCTGCGCCACTTCGTCTCCCATCGCGCCGCCGCGGTGCTCACCCGCCACCGGCTGCGTCAGGTCCTCGTCGAGCGCCGCTGCCTGAACTTCTCGCGTTCCGCCCCGCTGTTCCTCTGGTCGCACCCCACCGAGGTCGGCGAAACGGTCTGGCTGTTCCTGCGCGCCGGCATCTCGCCGTCCGACGTCGAGAACGAGACCGAGTGGATCGCCTCCGGTTGCTTCGCCCGCGACGCTCGCGTTACTCCCGTCCGGAAGATGTCCGCCCTCGTGCGCGTCGAGGTCATCCGCCGCGACCCCCTCGCCGAGGAGCTGATCGCCTCCGAGCTGGCCGACTGGACCGCCGCCACCGGCACCCCGCCGCCGCAGGGCACGCGCGTCGTCCCGCCCAAGCCCGGCAACCAGCACCGGTCCGGCCCCGGCGGCCCTCGTGGTCCGGTGCACGGTCCGACGCTCGACGACCGCGACGGCGTCCCGCCCGTCGTCATCGAGCACCCCCTGCCCACGACGCCGCAGGACCGAATCGACGACCGCAACGTCGTACCCAACCGCGGCGGGGACTGGTCGGACTATGTCTGAGCCCATCACCGCGGCCGTCCCCTTCGACCGGTCCACCGTCAAGGCAGCCTTGACGCCTCGTCGTCGGCGACGGGTCGTGGAGAACGACGAGTACGCCGGGTTCTCCCGCCGCGTTCTGCGGGCCCACGGCCGGCGCATCGCCCGCGGCGACGTCGAGGGCCTGGCGGACCTCGCCCAGCTCGCCGACGCCGTGCAGACGGCCACCCGCACCGCGGTCACCGGCCTGCGCGGTGAGGGCTACTCGTGGACCGAGATCGCCGACCGCCTCGGAGTCACCCGCCAAGCGGCACAGCAGCGCTTCGGGGGTGCACCGTGAGCATCGACGACGAGCACCCCGGACCGGTCCGGCTGCGCGACCTGCTGCGGTCCTGGGCCTGCGCCGTCTGCACTCCGGCCGCGGTCTGCGACGCGGCTCCCGGGCTGTCGGCACTGTCGATCTGGGACCCGATCCACCTCGGCACCGACGAGCACGGCCGCCCGGTCCGCGTGACCCTCGCCTACCGCAACGCTCTCCTCGCGGGCGAGCCCGGCGCCGGCAAGTCGGTCGGGCTCAACCTCCCGACCGCGCATGCCGCGCTGTCGACCGACTGCTCGCTCTGGCTGTTCGACGGCAAGCGCGTGGAACTCGGACTCTGGCGGCGCGCCGCAGACCGCTTCGTCGGCCCCGACCAGAGCGAGGCCATCGACGCCCTTCGTGACCTTCAGACCAACATGGACGAGCGCTACGACTGGCTCGACGAGCAGCGGCGCCGCAAGGTCGGCCCCGACGACGCCTCGCACGGCCTGCGGCCCACCGTCGCGGTGTTCGACGAACTCGCCTACTACTCGGCCACCGTCGGCACCAAGACCGAGCGCGAGACCTTCTCGATGCTCGTGCGCGACCTCGTCGCCCGCGGCCGCGCCGCCGGGATCATCGTCATCGCCGCCACCCAACGACCGTCCTCGGACATCATCCCCACGTCGCTGCGGGACTTGTTCGGCTACCGCTGGGCGTTCCGCTGCACCACCGACGCCAGCTCGGACATCGTGCTCGGGCACGGCTGGGCTGCCCGCGGGCACACCGCCGCCGCGATCCCGCCCGAGGACAAGGGCATCGGTCTCCTGCTCGCCGAGGGTGGCGAACCGGTCCGGATCAAGTCCGCCTACCTGTCCGACGAGCAGGTCCACGCCCTCGGTGACACCGCCGCCGCCCTGCGCGCCGAGCACCGGGACGCGGCATGAGCACCACCGGCACCACGGTCGACGAGCTCGGACGCCGTCGCCTCGCCCGCACGGCCGCGACCACCGACCCCGCCGAGTTCACCCGCCATCGTCGCGAGGACTGGTCGGGCTGGCTGGCCCACCTCGGCGGTGCCGCTGCAGGCTGCTCGCACCCCATCCGCCTTGCCGGCTCGCTGACCACGGTCGAGACGGCGACCGGACGGATCACCGAGGAGACCCACACGTCGGCGATGCCGGACGCGGTGCTCTACGTCCCGTGCGGAAACCGCCGCGCCAACGTCTGCGCGTCCTGTGCAGAGACCTACCGCGCCGACACCTATCAACTCGTCACCGCCGGCCTCGTGGGCGGCAAAGGCGTCCCCCTCACGGTCACCGAGCACCCGTGCGTGTTCCTGACCTGCACCGCCCCGTCGTTCGGGCCCGTCCACACAGCGAGGACGGACGCGAAGGGCCGGGCGCTGCCCTGCCACCCCCGGCGCACCATCGAGACCTGCCCGCACGGCATCGAGGTCGTGTGCTGGGAGCGGCACGACGAGCACGCCCCCGAACTCGGACGCCCGCTGTGCCTGGACTGCTACGACCACGACCACCAGGCCGTGTGGAACGTCAGCAGCGGCGAGCTGTGGCGCCGAACCATGGTCACCGCGACCCGCGCGCTGCGGCGCCTCGAGCAGCCCGGCGCCAAGCTGCGCCTGTCCTACACCAAGGTCGCCGAGTACCAGACCCGCGGCGCCGTGCACTTCCACGCCCTCGTCCGCCTCGACGGCCGCGACCCCGACGACCCGACTGCGATCCTGACGCCGAACCCCGCGATCCGGGCCGGGCACGTCGCGCTCCTGCTGCACGAGGCGGTGCACAGCACGAACTTCCGGACCGAGGCCCACCCGGAACAGCCGGAAGGCTGGCAGATCACCTGGGGCGAGCAGTGCGCCCCCCGCCCCGTCCGGCTCACCGTCCGCGATGTCGACGACGCCGGAGAGATCACCCACGGCGCCGTGGCCGGCTACCTCGCGAAGTACGCCACCAAGGCCACCGAAATGGCCGGCCACGTCTCCACCCGCCTCACCGAGGCCACCGCCGCCGTCTACGCCGACCCTGGAACGCACGTCGGGCGGCAGATCGCCGCCTGCTGGCGCCTCGGCACACGCCCCGACGGCGAGGACGACCGCCCACCGGACGCGAAGCAGTGGCGCGACGGCTGGGGCCGGCTTCGACGCTGGGCGCACATGCTCGGCTTCGGCGGGCACTTCTCCACCCGCAGCCGGCGCTACTCCACCACCATGACCGCCCTACGCCAGGCCCGCCGCGACTGGGCCCGCGAGCACGCCCAGAGCATCGGCCCCGAGGTCGACGACCATGCCGACGACGACACCACCGAAGTCGTCGTCGCCTCCCTCACCTTCGCTGGGATCGGCTGGCACACCACCGCCGACGCCCTCATGGCCAACACCGCGGCCGCGAACGCCCGCGCTCGACGCCTCGCCGCACGCGACGCACTCGGCTCGATCACCGCATGACCAACGAGAAAGGGAAGGACGATGCAGAACGAGGAACCGGAACGACTGTGGGGAGTCGCCGACGTCTCGGCGTTCCTGGGCGTGCCCGTGAGCACGCTCTACCAGTGGCGATACCAGGGCATCGGACCCGTGGGCCGGCGCGTCGGTCGCCACGTCCGATACGACCCGCGGGACGTGCGTCGCTGGTTCGCCGACCTCGACGACGCCGCTGCCTAATGCTTCTGTCAAGCGGCTTGGACCGGCCGATGGTCGAGACGGTAAGGCTGGCGGGTGCGCAACATGGCGTGCAGGACGTTGACCCGCCGGCGAGCGAGCGCAATCACGGCTTGTT
>NZ_JBXUHE010000085.1:0-6807 GCF_057180585.1 Actinomycetospora sp. 2LY8.5 | reverse complement strand
TCGCCGCCGGGATGAACGCCGCGAACGCCGGCTGAGGTGGCAGCCGGGACCGATCGGCCCGAGGACCGGGCGCCCGGAGATCGGGTGCCCGAGCCGACGGCGTCGTCCGGACCGAGTGCGCGAGCCCGCCGTGACGCGATCGCCGGGCACTGAGGTGTGCCGTTCGTGCTCGTCGAGGGCAACGCCGAGCTGACGCCGGCGCGGCTGGTGGGCCACCACGATCACGGTCGCCCGGCGCCCGTCGCCAGCCACCGCCGGATCGCCCCGGCGCTCAACCGCCTGCTCGCCTGATCAGCGACGGCTCGGCTCCGGACCGTCTCTACGGTGCTGGCGGTCCGACGTGCTCACTGCCGGTCGGGCTCGAGCGCACGGAGCATGAACTCGCTTGCGGCGGTGGCGAGTCGTTCGGGCCCGGGCGCACCGGGAGTGGCGGCACGTTGCACGGCAGCACCGACGACGCCGGACATGAAGGCGACGGTCAGCCCGATGTCGTCCAGGCTCCGGAACTCGCCACTCACGACTCCCTCCTCGACGAGGCTCTCGATGGCGGTCACCAGCCCGGACAGGGGCGCGGACCACCGCTGGGTCTCGGAGCGGGCGGAACGCCCGGCCAGCTCCTGCACGAGCGCGTGGCGGACCGCTCCGGTGGTGAACGAGCCGACGAGTACGTCGACGATCGCGACGATGCGGCGCGAGGCGGGCTGCTGCGCGCGCGAGAGGTCGTTGACGCGGGCCACCACGGCTCGGCTGCGGCGCTCGGCGACCGCCGCCGCGAGATCGTTCTTGTCCTTGGCGTAGTTGTAGACGGTGTTCCGGGCCATTCCGGCCCGCTCGGCGATGTCGCCGAGGGTGATCGCGTCGTAGTCACGCTCGTCCAGCAGCCCCTCGACGGCGTCGGCGAGCGCCTCCCATGCCTGGTCGTGGTGCTCTCGCAGCGTCGCCGCCTTGATCCTCGGCACCCTCCGAGTATGACGCCGCCGGCGACCGGCTGCGCCGGTCGCCCGCCCGAGGCGACGGGGGTCGTCATGCCTACCCGTGAACCAGATCACGGCTCGGACGGCCACTGACCGCCGAAGGAGGGGTAGCTTTTACGACAGAGCGTCGTGAAATCGGGAGGGGAGGTGGACGGGATGGGCGAACAGCGGGCTCTGGTCGTGGGGCTGGGTATCGCGGGGATGTCAGCGGCGGTGGGCCTGCGCCAGGCCGGCTGGATCCCGGTGATCGTGGAACGCGCGTGCGCGCGACGCGTCGGCGGCTACTTCATCGGGCTCTTCCCGGAGGGCCTGCGGGCGGCGCGGGATCTCGAGGTGCTCGATGACATCCGCCTGCGCACCCCCGAGAGGACAGCGACCTGGGAGGTCGACACGATCGGCAATCGCGTGCGCAGCAGTGGCTTCCTCGACCAGCCCGGCAACCCGGAAGGCGTGCTGCGCGGCGACATCGAAGCCGCGCTGTGGCGGGCGGTCGAGCCGGACGTCGAGGTTCGCTGGGGCGTCTCGCCCTCCACGATCGTCGAGGAGCAGGACCAGGTGCGGGTCACGCTCACCGACGTCGCCACCGGCGAGACGACGGAGGAGACCTTCGATCTGCTCGTCGGCGCCGACGGCCTGCGGTCGACGGTACGACGAACGGTGTTCGGACCCGACGACCGCTACCTGCGCTCGCTGGACTCCATCATCTGCGCGTTCCAGCTCGACGAGCAGGTGCCTCACTTCGCCGAGCGCGACGGGCTCGTCCTCGCCGACACCGGCCGGTCTCTGTGGATCTTCCCTTTCGACGACCGGCCCCCGACGGCCCTGTTCACCTACCGCACCGAGGACATCGATGCCCAGTTCGCCCGCCCCCCGGCGCAGACGCTGCGTGAGGTCTTCGGCGATCTCGCCGACAGCGAGGCCGTCAGCTGGGCGCTGCGCGGTCTCGAGCAGGCGTCCGATCCGCTCTTCGACTCGGTGCATCGCGTGGAGATGCCCTCGTGGCACCAGGGCCGCGTCGTGCTGCTCGGCGACGCCGCGTGGTGCATGACCCTCTATTCGGGCGCGGGCGCCACCTCCGCGATGATGGCCGGTGCCGTCCTCGCCCACGCTCTCCGGGAGCACGACGACGTGGCCACCGCGCTGGCTGCGCTCGAGGCGAGCCTGCGGCCCTTCGTCCGCAAGCACCACCGTCAGTCGACCTTCAAGCACCAGATCTTCGTGCCGTCCTGCGCCACGCTGCGCATCGCGCGCACCCTGCTCATGCGCTGGGGCGGGCGCAGGGCGGTCAGGCGAGCCCGCACCGCCGCCTCCGCACTGGCCGCATGACCGTCCGCGACAATCGTGACCACCCGAACGGAGGGACTCCCTTGTCCGACAACGTCCTCTACACCACGACCGCGACCGCCTGGGGCGGTCGCACCGGTCGCGTCACCTCCGACGACGGCGCACTGGACCTCTCGCTGACCACTCCGAAGGCGCTCGGCGGGGACGACACGGTCGGCACCAATCCCGAACAGATGTTCGCTGCCGGGTACGCCGCGTGCTTCCACAGCGCGCTGAAGAACATCGCCGCCGGCCGTCGGGTCGACATCTCCGACTCCGCGGTGTCGATCACCATCTCCATGGTCGGCTCGGTCCGGGAGCGCAGCATCGGTCTCGCCGCCCGCATCGAGGCCGAACTGCCTGGTGTCGACACCGCGGTCGCCGAGGAGATGCTCGAGCAGGCCCACCAGTTCTGCCCGTACTCCGTGGCGGTGCGCAACAACATCCCTGTCGAGGTCTCGCTCGCCACCCCGGACTGAGAACACCCGGAAACGCACCGGCGCCAGGGGCCACCGCGACGCGGTCCGGGGTCGCATGCCGGCGCCCCCGGCCGTTGCTCCTCTGGTGCTGTGGCTCGCGCTCGTGCCGCCCGGGGCGTGAGCGGTGAGCCGCGATGCGGACCCGGGATTCGCCGCCGAGCGGCGGGCGTGAAGGTGCTCGACCGCGAGGGGCCTGCGGTGACCTGGCTCCGGACATCCAGCCCGACCTGCTCGTCGACCAGGCCTTCGGGATCCTCTGGTGCCGGCTGCTGATCCGCGGCGACGGCCTCGACACCGCGAACGCCGGTCGCCTCGCCGGCGATCCCCACGACCCAGCCCAGCGCGGTCCGAGAGCCGGTCTCCCTCCTGCGCCGCCAGCGCTCGAGCCGCTCGCGGATCCGCTCGCCCAGCACCGCAGGCCGAGCATGAGCAGCACGCCCAGGGCCGGCGAGCTCACCCCGGAGACCGCCCGCGTGCTGTTGCGAGCGTTCCTGCGTGCGGCTCCGGCCGGTTGATCACCGTGACGCCGTGGGCAGGGCCATCGAGCTGATCGGAGGTGCCCGTTGCTCCCGAGACGTCCGGTCGCCTGCGGATCGGCCGGTCGTGCGGTCGGGCGAGCACCGTCCGGCGGTGCCGGACCGAGCTCACCGCGTGAGCCGGTGCCGACGTCGACTCCCTGCCCGCTCCCTGGGAGTACTTGCCGGTCAACCACTGAGGACTTTATCATTGCAAAGATATAGGGAAAGGGCGATGCCGGTCATGGTCCGCCGCTCGACGCGCCGTGCACCGGCCGCTCAACCGGGACGGCAGCATGACGGTGCCGGTCGACGCTCTGGTCATCAGAGAGAGGGCCGGGCGGGGCGGGCTCTTCCGCGACGAGCGCCGAGCGTGTCCTGCCATCCACGAGGGCGAACGGCGGGCGGTGGGGTATCACCGTCGACACCGCCGATCTGGCTGGAGTGAGCATGGATCTCGGACTCGGTTCCCGCACGGCGATCGTGACCGGTGCCAGCGCCGGCATCGGACACTCCTCGGCGACGCTGCTCGCGCGGGAGGGCGCGCGTCTGGTGCTGTGCGCCCGTGGCGCCCGGCGACTGGAGGCGGTGGCCGAGAAGCTGCGGGCGGACGGGGCCGACGTGGCCACGGTCATCGCGGACGTCGCCGACCCGAGTTCGAGCGAACGGATACGCGACGTCGCCCTGGAACGGTTCGACCGCATCGACGCCGTGGTTCACGCGGCCGGCGTCTCGACCGGTGAGCACCTGCGCTCGTTCTCCGACGAGTCATGGTTGGCGGCCTACTCGGCGAACACGCTCAGTGCGATCCGGCTCTCGCTGGCCTGCGTCCCCGACATGCAGACCCGGGGGTGGGGTCGCATCGTCACCATCGGTTCGACCGCCGGGCGCGACCCGGACCCACGGTTCGCCGCCTACGGGGCGGCGAAGGCGGCGCTGATGCACGCCACCCGAGCGCTCTCGCGCACCTACGCCAAGGAGGGGATCGTCGCGAACTGCGTCCTGCCGGGTCTGACCCGCAGCGAGAGTGTGCTCTCGGGTTACGACGCGGCGGCCGCGCGCACCGGGCGCAGCGTCGAGGACATCGAGCAGCGCATGATGGAGCGACAGCCGATCGCGGCGGGCCGCACCGGGCGCCCCGAGGAGGTGGCGGGGCTGGTGGCGTTCCTGTGTTCGGAGGCGGCGAGCTGGACCACGGGGGCCATCGTCCCGGTGGACGGTGGCACCATCCGCGATCTGCCGTGAGGGCTCGGGCTGGGCGTCGGTGGCCGGTCGGGCCGTCGCTCAGAGCCCCGACGAGGTGATCGGGGCAGCGTGGACGACCTGGTCGAGCCCCTCCGAGAGGGTGTAGCGCTGCGACTCGCGCAGGTGGCCTCGCGCGAGCTTGGCCGCGTACTCCGCGTCCCCTCGCTCGATCGCGTCCAGCAGCGACCGGTGAGCGTCGAGAACCTCCTCGCGGTGGCTCTCGCTCGGATACCTGCCGAGGTCCTCCGCGCGCTCCGCCCACTGCCCCTCCTGGTGCGACCACATCCGCTCCAACGTGCCGAGCATCACGGTCAGGGTCGTGTTCCCACAGCCGCGGACGATCTCCTCGTGGAAGCGTCGGGCGACGCGGGTGAATCCGACGCCGTCCTCCAGGGTGTCGGCGGCATCCTGCTGTGCCGCGCGCAGCGCGGGCACGACCGTCGACTTGCGGTCCTTGCGTCGCGCGCACAGGTCGGCGGCGACCGGCTCGACGTTGCGGATCGCCTCGGCCAGATCGGCCAGGACGACATGCTGGGACTGCAGCACCAGGCTGAGGATGTAGGCCGACGACTGGGCGCTGGGCGCGCGGACGATGGCGCCGCCCACGTTTCCGCGCTGGACGGTCACGAGACCCTCTGCCTCGAGGATGCGCAGTGCCTCGCGCAGGGACGGCCGACTGACCCGGAACTCCCGCAGGAGGTCGTCCTGCTTCGGGAGTCTCGAGCCGTTCGCGAGCCGACCCTCCACGATCCGGCTTCGCAGGACACCGGCCACGACCTCGGCGAGCCTCGGCTGGTGGAGCTGAGCCTCGAGGTCCGTGTACGCAGGGTCGGTTTCAGTCATCGGTTCCCCTCCTCGGCCCGAGGACACCGCCGCGTGCACCGCGCATCGGGTTCGGTCGTTTGCTGGTCCGGCCCGTCCGCGGTGACAGGGTAACCAATTGAATCATGTGTAGTAGTGAACGGTCCCCGCGACGGCCCGGCTTCCTCGACGGCGGCGACACGGGGGATGTGCTCCGTGCGACGCCGTCGACGGAGGATCACCCCAACTTCTCCAGCCGCTGGCGATGGTCGGAGCTGCGCATGGAGGACCGCTCGGCGACCAGGCCGGCATCCACGGTCGGCCAGGCGGCCAGGAGCAGCGAGTTCAGCGTGCGCTTCGTGTCCTGGAGGGCCTGAGGTGGCATCGAGGCCAAGCGGTGCGCCATCGCGACGGCTTCGTCGAGGAGGTCGTCGCGAGGAACCACACGGTTGGCGAGTCCGAACCGGACCGCTTCCTCGGCGGTGACTCGATCTCCGAGGAACAGGAACTCCTTGGCCCGATGGAGCCCGGTGAGGAACGGGAGCAGGGCACCACCGTCGCCCGCCACCAGTCCCACACCGACGTGCGGGTCGGACAGGAAGGCCTCGGGCGAGATCAGCACGATGTCGGCGAGGACGGTCAGGCTGCAGCCCAGCCCCACGGCCGGACCGTTCACCGCCGCGACGACCGGGAGCGGGCACCGCAGCATCTCGCGGATGATGACCCCGGCCCGCTCGGTCGACCGCCGCGCCGCGGCATCGTCGCCGGCGTCCTCACGGATCCAGTCGAGATCGCCACCCGCGCTGAACGCACGGCCGGCGCCGGTGAGCACGACCGCGCGGGCCTCGCCGTCGTCGAGCTCACCCCAGATCGACGCGAGCGCGACGTGCATCGACTCGTTGCACGCGTTGAGCATGTCGGGGCGATGCAACGTGACGATGCGGACCGGCCCGTCGTTCTCCAGCCGGATCTCCGTGGGTGGATGCCAGTCCATCACGCCTCCTCGATCGTTGACTCTAAAAGTTATATATACTAGGAGTTGTCAGCGGGAAGGAGCGCGCTGTGTCACTCGATCTGAGCGAGGCCGACCTCAGGGCCGCGGTCCGCCGATGGTGCACGTCGCACGTGCCACCGGACTGGCGACGGACCCAGGCCACGGCCTCGCGCGACGAGTTCGTCGCTTTCCAGCAGGACTGGCTGCGCCGACTCGACGCTGCCGGGTGGGCCGTTCCACATTGGCCGGCGCAATGGGGCGGGGGGTTCTCGCTCGCCCAGCAGGCCGTGATCTTCGAGGAGCTGGCGCGCGCCGACGCCCCTCGGTGTGTCCTGCACTTCGTGTCGCTCCATCACGCCCTACCTTCAGAGGTGCGGCCGGAGCTGGTGTTGGCTCCGGGTGTGCAGGCGGAGCGGGGATGGCTTCCATCAGAGCTGCCGTCAATGGCCGTAGGCTGCTGTTCCCCCCGCTCTGCC
>NZ_JBXUHE010000084.1:0-6975 GCF_057180585.1 Actinomycetospora sp. 2LY8.5 | reverse complement strand
CGTCGTCGGAGGTCGAGCCAGAACTTGCATCTTCGTTCGGCACAGCAGCGTCCTTCCCGACCACCCCGTCAATCACGGGAGTCGATCTTGGTCCGTCCGCTGCTTACACGGTTGTCGTGACACGCCCTGGTGATCAGCCCGGTGTCGGGCTCGACGACCACGTGGGCGCGGTAGCCGTCCTGGCGGCGCTCGCGGGACTTGTGGGCATGCCGGGACTCGGGATCCACCGTGGAGATCACCCGGTCCGCGGCGACCTTGGTCGCGATGCGCCACCGGCCGTCGGTGCCATCCGAGCCCTCGGCGGGTTCGACGTCCTGCCCGGCGACCAGCGCCAACAACGCCACCGCCTGCGCCGCCTTCTCGTCGAGCCCGGCGCCGCCGGGATAGCGGCGTTCGAGTTCGGCGAGCACCGCCAGCGCGTCGTTGACCAGCACCGTGACCAGCGCGTCACGCGCTTGAGGGTCGTCCCAGGCGATCTCGGGCTTGCCCGGCTTCGCGTAGTCGTGCCCGCTCGTGCGCTGCTCGACGATCTCGGCGCCGCCAGGCACCTCACGGGTGATCCGGCGGATCGCGGCGATCAGCTGGGTCACGGTGTCCTGGCGGGCCACCGCGTCATCGAGGATCGTCGAGTCCAGCGCCCGGCGGGTCTTCCCGGCGACCGCCCCGGTCTCGGCGACCACGGCCGCGACGGTCTCGAAGATCCTGTTGGGTCGTTCGGAGGCAGCCAGGCGACGTCGCCAGTAGGTCAACGTCGAGGAGTCGAACGCGGTGTCGGTGATCGCCAACCCGCACGCGGCCTTCCACCGCAGATCGAACGTCAACGCCTCGACCGCTTCGCGGTCGGACAGCCCGTGCAGGGCCTGGAGTACCAGCACCGTCGCGACGACCTCGGCCGGCACGCTCGGCCGGCCCCGGCCGCTGGGGAACAGATCGGCGAACTGCTCCGGCGCGAACAACCGGGGCCGGTGGGCGGCCAGGAACGCGAACACGCTGCCCGGCCTCAGCAAGTGCCCCGCGACCGACTCCACATCCAGCAACTCACGCTGATCATCCGACCTACCCTACACATATCAAGGATCCCAGCCCCGACCCGCCAGACCAGCGCCGACGCGCTGACTTCTTCAGCAGTCTCCTAGTGTCCTGCACCAGTAGTTCGTTGTAGAAGTCGTGCGAGGGATTCGAGGATCTCGTCGGCGGTCTTGGTCCAGATGAACGGGCGGGGGTTGTCGTTCCAGGCCTTGATCCAGCGGCGAATGTCGGCCTCGAGGGCCTGGACGCTGCGGTGATCACTGCGTTGGAGCAGGTCGGTGGTCACGTAGGCGAAGAACCGCTCGACCTGGTTGATCCACGACGAGTAGGTCGGGGTGAAGTGCATGTGGAAACGCGGGTGGCGCGCCAGCCAGCCGGTGATCGTCGGGCCCTTGTGGGTGCCGTAGTTGTCGCAGATCAGGTGCACCTCGAGGTGGTCGGGCACCGTCCCGTCGATCTTGGCCAAGAACTTGCGGAACTCCACCGCTCGATGCCGGCGGTGCAGGCTGGAGATCACCGTCCCGTCAGCGGTGTTCAGCGCCGCGAACAGGCTGGTGGTCCCGTGACGGACGTAGTCGTGAGTCCGTCGCTCGGGCATCCCGGGCATCATCGGGAACGCTGGCTGCGAGCGGGCCAGCGCCTGGACCTGCGACTTCTCGTCCACGCACAGCACGACCGCGGCCTCGGGCGGGTTGAGGTAGAGCCCGACGACGTCGTGGACCTTCTCCACGAACATCGGGTCGTTGGACAGCTTGAACCCGTCCTCGCGGTGCGGCTTGAGCTCGAAGGCGCGCCAGATCCGCCCGATCGTCGAGCGCGAGAGCCCGCTGCGCTCGGCCATCTTCGTCCGCGACCAGTGCGTCGCGTTCGCCGGTGTGGACTCCAGGGTCGTGACCACCACATCTTCGACCTGCTCGGCAGTGATCGTCGGCGGGCGACCCGGCCGCGGCTCGTCGACCAGCCCGTAGAGGCGACGCTCGAGGAACCGGCCGCGCCACTTGCCCACCGTGGCCGCCGAGACCCCCGCCCGGCGGCGACCTCGGTGTTGGACACACCCTCGGCGCAGGCCAACACGATCCGCGAGCGCAACGCCAACGCTTGCGCCGAACTCGCTCGCCGCGACCAGCGCTGCAGCTGGTCAAGCTCCTCGTCGCTGACGACGAGCTCGGTCTTCGGGCGTCCGGTCCGCGCCATCCACCGACCCTACAACTTATGCACCGGATTTCCGGTGCAGGACACTAGACGGGCCCGTCGTAGCGGGTGAGCCCCATGGTCACGGCGATTACCGCCATCGCTGCGCCGACCACGACCATGCCGACGTGCATGCCGGAGACGATCGACCCGCTGGTCTCTGCGATCGCGCCGAGGACGGCGACACCCATCACCCCGCCGACCTGCCGGCTCGCGTTGAAGACGCCGCTGCCGGTGCCGGCGAGTTCCGACGGCGTGGCGGCGACCGCCAGCGACGCGGTCGGGGGAAGAGTCAGACCGCTCCACGTCCCCTGCAGGACGAGGGCGAGCCCGAGTATCCAGTACGGCGACGACCCGTCGACCGCGTGCATGAGCACGGCCCCCGGGACGCCGACCAGCGCTCCGAGCGCGACCGGGCGTCGCAGCCCGTGGCGAACCATGAGCCGGCTCGTGAGCAGGGGCGGCAACGCCGCAGTGGCCACGGTGAGGGGCAGGAGCTGAACGCCCGCGGACAGTGCGCTGGTCGGGTGCACCGTCTGCAGGTAGAGCGGGAGGAGGAAGAGCGTTCCGAAGAATCCGAACTGGAATACGAGGCCGTTGACGGTGGCCACGACGAAGGACCGGTCGGCGAACAGGCGCGGGGGCACCATCGGGTGCTCTGTGCGCCGTGCCCCGGCCACCAGCGCCGCTCCCGCCAGCAGGCCGAGCGCGAAGGCGCCGATGATCACCGGGGATCCCCAGCCGAAGTGCGCGCCCTCCATGAGCCCGAACGCGAGGCCACCCATCGTCAGCACGGTCAGGACCTGTCCCGGAAGGTCGAAATGCCGGCCGGTGGTGCGCGGCATCGCGGGGATCGTCTCTGCCACCATCCACCACACGGTCAGGCAGATCGGAACGTTGATCAGAAAGATGGCCTCCCAGCCCAGGGTGTCGATGAGCAAGCCGGCCACGAGGGGCCCGGTCGCGAGCGCCACCGCGCCGGTGCTGCCCCACACCGCGATCGCGCGGGCCCGTTCGCCCGGCTCGACATAGAGGTGTGGGATCAATCCGAGCAGGGACGGCAACAGGACCGCGGCGGTCATGCCCTGCAGCACCTCTGGCGACGACAAGCAGTGCCACCGACGGAGCGAGCGCGCAGGCGAGGGATGTCGCGGCGAAGCCGAGCACCCCGAGGCGATAGACACGGTCGTGACCGAGCCGGTCACCGACCACACCTCCGGACAGGATCAGCACCGCCACGGTGAGGGTGTACGCGTTGATCACCCACAGGAGCTCCGCGAGGCCACCGCCGAGTGAGGCGCCGATGTGCGGCAGCGCCAGGTTGACGATGTTCGTGTCCATCATGATGACGAAGTTGCCGAGGCACACAGCCGCGAAGCCGATCGCGCGCCGGTGCCGTGCCGGCGGGCCGACCACTCCCGCCCCGTGGGACCTGTCCGTCGAACGGGCCGGGTCGTGCGCGGTCATCGGGGCTCCGATCGGGCAGGGCGGGTGGATGGCGCGAGGTGGCTCCCGCGCTGTGCGCAGCCTGGAGCCGATGCTCAACCGTGCCTATGTCGCAGGCGACGAAAGAGAAGCGCTGTGGTCGGTGAGATCCACGAACCGGCCGTTCATCCGGCCGCGGGTTGTCTGGGGTCGTCGATCCCGGCGCGGCCGACTGTCTTGCCGGGGTTGAGGACGACGTGCTGGTCGAGCGCGGTCTTCAACGCCTGGTGCAACGCCAGGACCGACGGTGAGACCTCGTCGCGGAACCCGAGATCTTGGTCAGCCCGACGCCGTGCTCACCGGTCACTGTGCCGCCGAGGTCGAGGGCGTCCGCCGCGATGTCGTCGAACGCCTGCTCGGCGCCCGATCGAAGCGGTGCGTCGGGTCGCCGCCGGCGGTCTCGTGCCGGGCTGGACGAACCGCGAGCCGTTCCAGCGGGCCGATCTCGACGATGGCCGTCATCGCCTCCGGGGGGACCACGGCGCAGCCCTCGACCGCGCTGGCGCCACCGGAGATCCCGTCCCCGCTCCCCGGGGACGACAGGGGTGCGGTGGGCCAGGCAGAGGGCGACGGTCGCCGCGACGTCGCCGGTGCTGCGGGCGCGAACGACGGCCGCGGGCCGCCCGGCAGGGGCCCACACGGCCCCGTCGGAGCGATATCCGTCAGCCACGGCCCACGCGGTGATCGACCGGTCGGGGCCCAGGTGCTGCGCGAGCGACGACACGAGGTCGATGCCTGTCTACGATCCGAGAGCGGGGCGGTGGGGTGAACGGTGCGAACGACGAAATCCGGTCGCCACCGTCGAGTGAACACACGAGAGGCGCGCGGTGCCGGCCGACGGACGCGAAGGCCCCGACGAGGGCGACTGGGCACCGGTGATCGCGCTCTGCCGCCAGGTGTCGGACGATCTGCCGACGCTCGTGCCCGTGATCGTCGAGAACATCCGCGCCGCGTGCCCTCGCTACGCCGCGGTCCCGCGAGCCGATCACGTCCGCCACGTCCACGACCAGTTCGACGGCCTCCTCAGCGGGCTCGGTGCCCGTCGCCCGCCCACCGCGCGGCAGACCGAGCGCGCCCGGGACCTGGGACGGGAAAGGGCGCGGCAGGGTGTACCGGTCGAGGAGGTGATCGCCGCCTACCACGTCGGTTACCGGGAGCTGTGGAACGTTCTGCTGGAACGTGCCGGGGACGGCGACGACGCGCTCAGGTTGCGCCTCGTACGTCTCGTGGACCTGGTCTGGACGTGGATCCGGGTGATCTCGAGCGCTTCGGCGGACGCGCATGGTGAAGCGAGCCGCGCCCTGCAGACGGCCCGCGTCACCCTCGCCCACCGCTTCCTCGAAGCGCTGCGGGCGGGGGAGGTGGTCTCGGATGACGCCGTGGACCTCGCTCGCGCGCTCGGGTTCTCCGCCGACGGCATCTTCCAGGCGGTGTGCCTGCCGCTGGACGCGCGACCCGAGGACCTGCTCGATCCGGTCGCGCGCCGACTCGAACGCTTACCAGGCGTGGTGGCGGTTGCGGCGCGGGAGGCCTACGCCGTCGTGGTGTTCCAAGGCCTCGAGGCGGACGACGTCGTCGTGGCCGTGCACGCGGCTCGCCCCGACTCACCCCTCGGAGTCGGCCTGCCGCGTCAGGGCCCCCTGGGCGCCGAGTCGACCGTGGTGGACGCTGAACGAGCGCTGGCGGTGGCGCTGCTCGATGGCTCGGTCGCGCGTTTCGAGGACGAGTGGTTGCCGGCCACCCTGCTGCCGCACCGGCGACGGCTGGCCCCGCTCCTGGAGGTCCCGGAGGGTCTCGGGGCTGCCCACCGGCATCTCGCGGACGCAGTCCGGGCCTACGCGCAGCACGGCTTCTCGGTCACGGCCGGTGGCCGCGGGGCCCACCTCCACCCGAACACGATGCGGTACCGCCTCGACCGGTGGCGCGCCGTCACCGGGTGGGACCCGCGTACCCCGTCGGGCCTGGTGGCGTCGTTAGTGGCCCTTCGCCTCTTCCCGACCGGTGAAGCCGGTGACCCGGGACGCGAGCTGCCACCAACGTCGTAGCCGGGTGGCACCTTGCGCTCCCCGTCGACTCGACCTTCGATCCTCACGTGACGTGGTCGCCCGGTCGCAGACTGAACCACCGGGACCTGCAACGGCGCACGTCCCTCAGCACGGAGCCCCGGTGCATGAGGGAGGGACACCCACGGTGTCGACGACAGGAACTGCCGAACGGCCCGTCTTCCACTACTTCGAGGGATACGCGGTCAGCAGCGTGCTGGCCTCACTAGAGATGACCGGCGTCCTTGCGTCCCTACGGGACCAGGGCCTGACCCACGACGCGATCGACAGGTTCGGCGGCGACCGCGCGAACCTGCTGCTCGCGAGCCTCCGCTTTCTCGCCGACCGCGGCCTGGTCGCCGAGTCGGACGGGGCCTTCGGGCTCACCGCGCTCGGCGTCGACGTCGACCGCGACATCGGCTACCTGGTCTGGCTCGTCGGCGGCTACGGAGAGCCGCTGCGGCGCACCGACGCGTTCATCGAGGGATCCGCGCGCTACGGCGACGACTTCCCCCGCGACGGCCGATGGGTCGCCGACGGGTCAGCGATCATCGGGCGCGACGACGTGGTACCGGTGGCGATGGGCCTCATCGAGCGCCACGGCTTCGGCAACGTTCTGGACCTCGGTTGCGGCAACGCACGGTTCCTCGTGAACGTCTGCCGCACCTTCGGGGCTCGCGGGGTCGGTGTCGACCTGAGCCCCGCGGCGTGCGCCGAGGCCGAGAAGGTGATCGGCGAGTCGGGCATGGCCGACACGGTGCGGGTGGAGGTCGGCGACGCCGGTGCCCTCGACCGGATCTCCGGTCTCGAGGACATCGATCTGGTGGTGGCCTTCTTCCTGCTCCACGAGATCTTGGCGGGCGGGCGCGACGTGCTCGTCGACTACCTGCGCTCGATGGGCAAGCAGCTGCCCAGCGGCGCCAGCCTGCTGATTGCGGAGATCGAACCGCCGCGCCCGGACGGCGGCCACGACCAGTACTTCACCCCCGAGTTCGGCTACGTGCACGCGATCATGCGGCAGCACCTGATCACGGGTGGCGAATGGTGCTCGGTGCTCGCCGACGCAGGGTTCTCCGTCACCGAGCTCGTCCCGAGCGGGATGCCGGGGGGTGTCTCTATGGGGTTGTCAAGCCGCGAGGGGCTCGGGTGCTCGCGCTGGGGCGCGGTAGGGCTGGTGGTCGCGGAGCATGGCGTAGATGACGTCGGTGCGGCGGCGGGCCAGGCATAT
>NZ_JBXUHE010000083.1:0-7013 GCF_057180585.1 Actinomycetospora sp. 2LY8.5 | reverse complement strand
GCGCGTCACCGACCGCAAGGTGCTGCGCCTGGTCCGCTCGTTCCTGCGGGCCGGGGTTGTCGAGCAACACGGTGGCTTTGCGGCCAGCCTGACCGGCACACCGCAAGGCGGGGTCATCTCCCCGCTGCTGGCCAACATCTACCTCTCGGTGCTCGACCGGCACTTCGCCGGCATCTGGGACACCGAGATGAGCCCGCACTGGCGCCGGCAGCACCGGCGCCGCCGCGGGCTGCCGAACTACCGGCTGGTGCGCTACGCCGACGACTTCGTCGTGCTCGTGCACGGCAGCAAGTCCGACGCGGAAACGCTCCGGGCGGAGATCGGCGAGCTGTTGTCCAGCAAGCTGGGCATGACCCTCTCGGTCGAGAAGACCCACATCACCCATCTCGACGACGGCTTCGACTTCCTCGGGTTCCGCATCCAGCGGCGCCCCGGGCGCGACGGCCGCCGCGTGGTGCTCACCATTCCCGCCAAGCACACCCTGGCGGCGGTGATGCACAAGATCAAGACAGCGACCGGGCGAGGGACGACCTCGCTGTCGCTGGCGCAGGTGCTGCGGAAGATCAACCCGATCCTGCGGGGATGGGCGGCCTACTTCCGCTATGGCGCATCCAAGAAGACGTTCTCCTACCTGGGTTGGTACGCCTGGTGGCGAATGCTCGGCTGGATACGCCGTAAACACCCGCGCTGGACCTGGAAACAGCTGCGGCGCCGCTTCTACGGGGCGGACCGCATCACCGCGGAGGGCCTGACCCTCTACAACCCGGCGAAGACGCGCGTCGAGCGCTACCGCTTCCGCGGAGCGCAGATCGGCACGCCCTACAACATCGACGAGGTCAACTCCGACGGAGCCAGATTCCGCCGGACCAACCACGACGATGTTGCCTTCGTCGGCCAGGTCTCCGAACTCGTCACCTGACCCACCGGCATGGACACGTGGAGAGCCGGATGCGCGGGAACGTGCACGTCCGGTTCGGCGGGCGGGGACGGGAAGACCGACAGCCGAAAGGCTGCACGGCGTCCCGTCCCCGACCCAACATCTGCCGCTCCCCGGTGATGGGGCCTCGGCGCTGTTCCAGGTCATCAACCAGCGCTACCTGAAATCCTCGACGATTCTGACGACCAACGTCGGGATCGCCGACTGGGCCGGCGCGTTCGGTGACGCCACCGTCGCCGCGGCCATGCTCGACCGGCTGCTGCACCGCGCCACCGTCGTCGGCATCGACGGACCCTCCTACCGGCTGCGCGCCCACCAGCAGACCTCCGACGCCCTGCGCGCCGCCGCTGGTCACCGCGCGGGCTCGGTCATCGGGAGCCCGGCCGGGCAGGGAGGCAGCCATGCCAGCTGACTCGGCACAAGGCACCGACGCGAGCTGGCGGACCGAGCGCAGCTGCCCGATCTGCTGGACCGCCTTCACCCCTGCAGGCCCACGGCATCGCTACTGCTCGGACCGCTGCCGCAAAGCCGGCCACACCCGCCGACAGGCCACCGGCGAGCAGCACGACGAGCAGCCCCCGTCGAGGCCGGCGCCGGTCGCGGTCCGCGCCTGCCCCCACTGCGGCGGTGAGGTCAGCGTCGTCGCTCTCCTGACCACCCCCGAAGCGGCCCGACCGGCTGTTCCCGAACCGGGGGTGATCCCACTGCGGCGGGCCTGAGAACTCCCGGACGCGGATGAGCGGGCGTCAGCCAGGCTCGCTCATCCGCGTCGGGAGGCCCACCAGCTGACCGCTCCGGCAGCAGCCAGAGCGAGCAGCGCGACCGCGAGGTCGAGCATCAGCGACCCGACCGGCGCCGGTTCGCCGAGAGCTCGGGCGGCGGAGGCGACGGGCGGCAGCCAGGGTTGGGTCGCGGTCACGACGATCACGAGGGCAGCCACGCTGAACGACCAGGCGAGCCGGGGGATCAGCGGTCGGCCCGTCACCAGGCCCACCGCACTACCCGCGGCGGTCGCGCACAGATGCGCCAACCCGCCGTCGAGCAACGCGACCGGCGGGAACCCCGTCGGGTTGATCAACCCCGGCAGCAGCACCACCACCAGCGCCAGAGCACTGCTGATCGTCATCGAGGCCAGGACCGTCGCGACGGTCACCACCCCGGGCCCACCCGCCGAGGCGACAGTGACGCTGCGCGCCACCGGGTCCTCGGCGTTGGCCGCCACCAACCCGACCCACGCAGCGATCGCATACAGACCCAGGGCCGTCGCGGGCCACGGGCCCGGGGCGACCGCGTGATCGTTGATCAGCAGCACGCCGGCGAGCAACACGAACACGATCACCGGCACCAGAACACGCTGGCCACGCAGCAGATCGACCAACAGATAGACCGCGGTCGCGGCCAACCGGCGCCCGCTCACCACGACGCCTCGGGCTCGTCAGGCCAACGCACCGAGCGCACCGAACACCCCGCAGCCAGCGCGGCGGCCATCCAGCCGTCCGCGGTCGCCGGCTCCAACCGAACACGAGCCTGTCGGCCCTGGCACTCCGCGACGAGAGCCGGGGGAAGACCCGCGATCAGCTCCTGCGCCGCTGCCGGACAGCGCACAACGACCGCGACCGTTCCCGGCACGTCGCCCGCGGCGACGACGTCGATCGGCCCAGTGACCTCCTCCTCAGCCTCGCCGGCCTCGCCGTCGTCGACCGGCTCCAGGCGGCCATGTTCGAGGCGATGCACCACCGCGCCACCCAGCGCCCGCCCGCGGCCGCTGTGATCAGCGAGCAGCACCGCGGCCTCACGCGACGCCGCCTCCAACCGTCGCGACAACGCCACAGCCGCCGCGTCGTCGAGCGCGGTCCAGGGCTCGTCGAGTACCAGCAGCCCGGCCCGGACGCCGAGCGCCTGCGCCAGCCCGACCTTCTGCGCGTTACCCGTCGATAGCTCCGAGACCGCGCCATCCAACGCGCCGGTGAACCCCAGGTCCTCGAGCACCGCCTGCGCATCCCGGCCCGCGCGGCGACGGCCGCCATGAACCGCCGCGAGATGACGCAGATAGGTTTGCACCGACAACCGCGACGACGCCGGGAACTGCGCCGGCAAGAACCCGACCACGCTCGAGCGGCCGCGCACCAACCCCTGCGACGGAGCCGAGCACCCCGCCGCGATCCGCAGCAGCGTTGACTTCCCCGACCCGTTCACGCCCAACACCACCGACACCGAGCCCGGCGACACCGCCAGGCTCACCCCCGACAGGACTTCCCCCACGCCCCGATAGCGCTTGCGCACCTCGACGAGCTCGACCACGCCCAGCATCGTCCTCGCTACGCACAGCAACGCGACGCCGGACCCGTCAACCGCTACGCTCGCTCCAGCGCCTGGGGAAGATGATCTAGCACCCCTGGGGACTTTCGGTTAGCGCCATCATCAGCCACAACCCGATCCGCGCCGCAGAAGCCTTCACCGCCGTCCACGACCCCGTCATCACCGAGCGCGGCCACCGCATCGCCGGGCTACGCCTCGGCGACCAGCGCGCCCAGGCCCTGCTGCAGGCGCTGCTGGTGTTCCGGCTCCTGCCGCGCGGGTTCCGCAACCGCGACCTGCGGACCTTGCTCGCCGAGCTCCTCGGCTGGGCCGAGGTCACCCCCGGCCAGATGACCTACGACCTCGGCCGGCTACGGGCCCACGGACTGATCACCCGCATCCCCGGCAGCCACCGCTACCGCGTCAGCGACACCGGCCTACACCACGCCACGCTGCTCACCCACATCCAGACCCGACTCCTCCAGCCCGGCCTGGCCCAGCTCACCGACCCCGACCCCCCGGTCGCCAGCAAGCTGCGCAGCGCCGCACGCCACTACCAGCACGCCCTCGAGCACTTCACCCAGGAGGCCGAACTCGCCGCATGACCACGAACTCAACTCGATCTTCACGGCTTTCGCCGTCATAGCCTGGCTAGACGTGCCACCTTCACGCAACCCGAACCGTAACGGCTCTTTCATGGAGACTAATGCGGGAAAGTTGGAATTAGCACTGGATCTTAACTCTGGTGAGGGTAAGCGAGTACTGACCGAGCTGACTCGCCAGGCCGGCATCGTGGTCGAGGGGTTCTCTCCCGGCACCATGGATCGCATGGGGTTCAGTTACCAGCGGCTGCGGGAAATGAACCCACAGATCATATATGCCCAACAGTCAGGCTCTGGCCAGCACGGCACCTATGGCGGTAAGGGAGCAGATCTCACCGTCGCGACGACGACCACCGTGCTGTTCACCGCAGGAATCATCGTTGGCTACAGCCTGTACGGCTTCCTGATCGACCGGGTCTGGCCGTTCGGCGTCCCACTGCTGGTCGCTGTTCTGGCAACCGTCGCCGCGGTCGTGTTGGGCGTGGCCTCCACGTCGTGGTGGACACCGATATTCCCGATTGCGAGCTTTCTGATCGGCATGGGCACCGGCGCCGACGTCGTCTTCCTACCGTACTTCGTCCGCAAGTTCGCAGGCGACCGGCTCTTCGCAGTCATGTACGGCGTCGGGGTGATCGCCCTCGGCCTGTCTTCCGCCCTCGGCACATTCGTCTTCTCCGCACTCAACGATGCCCAGGGCAACTACACCATGGCCTGTGTGATCGGCGGATGCGCATTCTTCGTCACGGGGGTGATTCTCTTCCTGCTCGGGGTGATCAGGCCGATTCCGGACCCCGCTCCTGCGGAGCCTGCCTCCGCCACCGTCACCGTCTAGTACGAAAGGACGCGGAACCAGTGAGCACTCCTCGCCAGCCGGTCATCGCCGGACTCGGGATGACCGAAATCGGGAAGGTCTACGGCCGAAGCGCCGGTGACTTCGCGTCCGACGCGGTGCGCCGCGCGGTCGCTGACGCCGGGATGGCGCTGACCGATATCGACGGGCTCCTGGTCGTACCCGGCGTGGCGGGCGGGTCCTGCATCGAGGTGCAGCGGGACCTGAACCTCAAGGACCTCAAACTCGTCTCGGGGATCTCGGCCTGGGGGACGTCGGCCGCGGTCGCCGTGCAGATCGCCTGCATGGCGGTCGAGACCGGTCGGGTCGAGACGGTGGCGTGTGTGCTCGGCGACGCCCCGCTGGGCACCGGCGGCGGTGGAGGAAACTCGTTCGAGGCCCACACCATGCCAACGGGCGGGTGGCGCGGGATCCTCGGCGCGACCGGGATCGTCGGCGGCAACCCGCTGATGGCGATGAACGCCCGGCGACACATGCTCGCCTACGGCACGACCAGTGAGCAGTTCGGCCACGTCGCCGTGGCACAGCGCGAGTGGGCCTTGCTGAACCCGCAGGCCCAGATGAAGAAGCCGATCACACTGGAGGACCACCAGAACTCGCGGTGGATCGTCGAGCCGTTCCACCTGCTCGACTGCTGCCTGGTCAGCAACGGGGGCGTCTGCGTCGTGGTCACGAGTGCCGAGCGCGCGGCCGACCTCGCCCAGCCACCGGTGGCCGTGGCCGGCTGGGCGCAGACGAACCCGGGTTTCTTCGAGCGGCGGGACGAGAACTTCGGGCTGGTGTCGGGGGCGACCACGGCCGGTCCGGAGGCGCTCGGGATGGCCGGCGTGACGCTCGACGACGTGGACGTCGTCGAGATCTACGACTGCTACACCTACACGGTCGTGGTGACCCTGGAGGACTACGGCTTCTGCAAGAAGGGCGAGGGCGGCGAGTTCGTCTCGAGCGGGATCCTGGGACCGACGGGCTCGTTCGCGCTGAACACCGGTGGCGGGCAGCTCTCCTCCCACTACCTGCAGGGGATGACGCCGATCGCGGAGGGCGTGGTCCAGGCCCGCGGCCAGGGCGGTGAGCGGCAGGTGCCTCGGCACGACGTGGTGCTCGTGTCGAACAACGGCGGCTCGCTGGACCACCACGCCAACCTCGTCCTGACGGCGGGCGTCCGATGAACCCGTCGCCCGCCGCGCGGCAAGCCATCCCGGAGGAGGAGCGATGACCACTGCACTTCCCGTGAAGCTCGGCACGGTCCGGCGGGACGCGGAGACCAAGCGCTTCTTCGACGCGACGGCGGCGCGCACCTTTCCGATCTGCCACTGCGCTGTGTGCCGCGCGGTGGGCGCCCCGCAGGAGACCCAGTGTCACCACTGTGGGTCCACCGACCTGATCTGGACGGCGGCGGGCGGTGCGGCGGTGCTGCGGTCGTGGATCGTCCTGCATGATCGCCCGACCGATGGCCGTGACCCGCAGCGCACGGTGGTGGCGATCGGCGAGCTGGCGGAGGGTCCGTGGTGGTGGGCCCAGGTGGCCGATGGCGACCCGGGTGCGCTCAGCGAGGGCTTGCCGCTCGTCATCGATTTCGCACCGGCGGGCGAGGAGTTGCTCCCGGTGTTCCGCGTGGCCCGATGACTCACATCCATCAGCATCGCCTTTCTGAACGACCCTCGTCCGGCAGACGAGTCGCACGACGACGGCCAAACTCGACACCCCAGAGGGTCGCGGGATGAATATGACACGGAGGAGCGACGTAGAGATGCGTGACGTGGTGATCTGTCAGCCACTGCGGCCCCGTGGGTTCGGCGGTTCGCCTCGGGACGTCCCGGTGAAGACCCGCGGCATCACAGTGATCGCGGCGCTCTCTTGTCGGGCAAGCCCCGACCACTACGCCACGGTCCAGGACAACGACGTGAGTGCAGAGCGCACCGCGAGCATCAAGCTGTGCGTCACGAAGAACCGTCCCCGACCCTCGGGATCCTGATCTTCGCGTTGGCCGCGGCCGATGCGGACGGCGAGCAATGCTTGAAACCTGTGGATGACCGTGGAGGGCCGTACCCTCCCGGTGATCTTGAAGGCTGTCAAGCAAGATCGGCGCGGCAACGCCGGGTCTGGAAGGTACGGCCCGATGCTCACGGTAGTGCCCGGAGGTGCCGGCGAGGCTGACGACCCGCGCGGTGGGGACTCGTCGTTGATCGACACGATCGTGCGGGGGGTGTCTCTATGGGGTTGTCAAGCCGCGAGGGGCTCGGGTGCTCGCGCTGGGGCGCGGTAGGGCTGGTGGTCGCGGAGCATGGCGTAGATGACGTCGGTGCGGCGGCGGGCCAGGCATATC
>NZ_JBXUHE010000082.1:0-7266 GCF_057180585.1 Actinomycetospora sp. 2LY8.5 | reverse complement strand
TTCAACGACCCGGTCACCCACGTCGGGTTCTACGTCGGGGACGACAAGTTCCTCGAAGCACCCCAGTCCGGCGACGTCGTCAAGGTCTCCGACGTGCGCTCCAACCTCACCGGCATCCGGCGCATCGCCCTCTGAGCAGGCGCCGAGGTCGGATTGACACGACGGTGGTCCACGCCACAGTCTCCGGCGCCATGAGCGCCGCTCGCACGATCACCGTTCCCCATCTCGGTTCCTCGCACATCGGGTACGTGCTCAGCGAGCCTTTCGACGAGACGCTCCCGACGCTCGTCCTGATCAACTCGTTCACGACGTCGGCGGACCTGTACCGCCCGCAGCTCGACGACGAGGAGCTCGGGCGCACCGCGAACCTGCTCGCGATCGAGCCGTACGGCCACGGCAGCACGCGCGCCGGCTACGCCGACTTCACCTACTGGGACACCGCCGCCGCCGCGCTGCAGGTCCTCGACGCCTTGGGCATCGAGCGCGCCTTCGTCCTCGGCACCTCGCAGGGCGGCTGGATCGCCGTGCGGATGGCCCTGCTCGCCCCCGACGTCGTCCAGGGCGTGATCCCGCTCGGCACCTCGATGGACTTCGAGAGCGAGCGCAGCCGCGAGCTCGGCTGCTGGGACGGCGTCGCGTTCTGCACCCCGGCGATCGACGCCCTCGCCGAGCCGGTCGGCGACGGCTGGGTGATCCCGGTCGAGATGGTCGACGCGGTCCTCGCGGAGGGGCTCGGCGAGGTCGACGAGAGGACACGCGCGTTCTGGCACTCGACCCACCAGCAGAACTACCTGGGCGACGCGGGGCGCCGGCGGCTGCGGACCAGCTCGATCAACCTGCGCGACCGCGACGGGCTGCACGGCCGCCTCGACGAGGTCCGGTGCCCCGTCCTCTGGCTGCACGGCACCGCGGACCCCGTGTACTCGGTGGCCAACGCGCAGGACGAGATCGGCCGCTTCACCCGCTCGCCGCAGGCCGAGCTGCGGATCGTCGAGGGCGGTCAGCACTTCCTGAGCGCCTCGCACCCCGAGGTCGTCGACGCGGCCGCCGTCGAGTTCCTCGGCCGCTGGGCGTAACCGTCCTTCGGCGGACGGCCGGTGCCGATGGTCCGGGCTGCCCGTGCGAGGCTCCGGCCGTGGCGCGCACGCTGCTGGTCACCAACGACTTCCCGCCCCGTCCGGGCGGCATCCAGTCGTATCTGCACGCGCTCGCCACGCACCTGCCGTCCGACGAGCTCGTCGTGCTCGCCTCCACCTGGAAGCGCACCGACGACGCGCGCGAGGCATGCCGGCGCTTCGACGCCGAGCAGCCGTTCGAGGTCCACCGCCTGCCGACCACGATGATGTTGCCGACCCCGGGCGCGACCCGGCGGGCGGCGGAGCTGCTGCGCGCCCACGGCGCGCGCACCGTCTGGTTCGGCGCCGCGGCGCCCCTGGGCCTCATGGCGCCCAGGCTGCGGCGGGCCGGCGCCGAGCGGGTGCTCGCGAGCACCCACGGTCACGAGGTCGGGTGGTCGATGCTGCCGGGCAGCCGCCAGCTGCTGGCGCGGATCGGGCGGGACAGCGACGTCGTCACCACCGTCAGCCGGTACACGCGCGGACGGATCGCCCCGGCCCTCGGGCCCGAGGCCGCCCTGGAGCCGCTGCCCTCGGGCATCGACACCGACCGGTTCCGGCCCGATCCCGGCGCGCGGGAGGAGATCCGCCGCCGCTACGGGCTGGGGGAGCGGCCGCTGGTCGGGTGCGTGTCCCGCCTGGTGCGCCGCAAGGGCCAGGACGTGCTGATCGAGGCCCTGGCGCGGCTGCGGCGGATCGTGCCCGGGGCGGCGCTGCTCATCGCGGGCGACGGCCCCGACCGCGACCGTCTGCGCCGGCTCGCCCGCAGCCACGGCGTCGCCGACCACGTCGTGTTCACCGGCCCCATGAGCCCCGACGAGGTGCCGGCGCACCACGCCGCCGCCGACGTGTCCGCGCTGCCCTGCCGGACGCTGGGCGGGGGCCTCGACGTCGAGGGCCTGGGCATCGTGCTGCTCGAGGCCCAGGCGTGCGGGGTGCCCGTCGTCGCCGGCCGGTCCGGCGGCGCGCCCGAGACCGTGCGGTCGGGGCAGACCGGGCGTCTCGTCGACGGCCGCGACACCGTCGACGTCGCCGACACCCTCGCCGACCTCCTCGCCGCCCCCGACGCCGCCCGCGCCATGGGCGAGGCGGGTCGGCGCTGGATGCGCGCCGACTGGACGTGGGACGCCCGCGCGGCACGCCTGCGCACCCTCGCCGCCGGGTGATCGACGGGGAGTTCGCGCGCATAGAAGCAGCGAACCGCACGTTCGCTGCTTCCCGGTGCGCGCGCCCCGCTCAGCGCTGGTAGACGGCCTCGATGTCGTCGGCGCGCTTCTCGGTGATGACGTTGCGCTTGAGCTTCATCGTCGGCGTGAGCTCGCCGCTCTCCTCGGTGAAGTCGGTGCCGAGGATGCGCCACTGGCGGATGGCCTCGGCGCGCGAGACCGCCCTGTTCGCGTCGTCGATCGCCGCCGAGATCTCCGCCTGCACGTCGGGGTCGTCGGCCAGCGCGGTCGGGTCGGACGACTCCTTGCCGTGCTCGGTGCTCCAGCCGGGCAGGGCCTCGGCGTCGAGGGTGATCAGCGCGCCGATGTAGGGACGGTTGTCGCCGACCACGAGCGCCTGGCTGACGAGGCGGTGCGCGCGCACCCGGTCCTCGAGCACTGCGGGGGCGACGTTCTTGCCGCCGGCGGTGACGATCAGCTCCTTCTTGCGCCCGGTGATCGACAGGTAGCCGTCGTCGTCGAGGCTGCCGAGGTCGCCGGTGTGGAACCAGCCGTCGACGATCGCCGTGGCGGTCGCCTCCGCGTTGTTCCAGTAGCCGCGGAACACCACGTCGCCCTTCGCCAGGACCTCGCCGTCCTCGGCGATGGCGATCGTGATGCCGGGGATGGGCTTGCCGACGGTGCCGACCTTGATCGCCCCGTTGGGGTTCGCGGTGATCGCCGCGCTGGTCTCGGTGAGGCCGTAGCCCTCGTGGATCGGGACGCCGATGCCGCGGAAGAAGTGGCCGATGCGGGCACCGAGCGCCGAGCCGCCCGAGACCGCGCCGATGACCTTGCCGCCGAGCGCGGCGCGCAGCTTGCCGTAGACGAGCTTGTCGAACACGGCGTGCTGCAGGCGCAGCGCGATCCCCGGCCCGCCGGCGTCGAGGGCCTTGCTGTAGTTCACGGCGGTCGCCTCGGCGATGTCGAAGATCCGGCCCTTGCCGTCGCCGTGCGCCTTGGCCTTCGCTCCGTTGTAGACCTTCTCGAACACCCGCGGCACGGAGAGCAGGAAGTCCGGCTGGAACCGGGGGAGCTCGGTCGTCAGCTTCTTGGTGTCGGCGAAGTGGCCGACCGTGTACCGGTACTCCTGGGCCGCGCACTGGATGACGCGGGCGAAGATGTGCGCCAGCGGGAGGAACAGCAAGGTGCTGTTGCCGGGCTGCATGAGGTTGCCGAAGGTGTCGGCGACGGCGCGCACCTCGAACAGCAGGTTGCGGTGGGTGATCTCGCAGCCCTTGGGGCGCCCGGTGGTGCCCGAGGTGTAGATCAGCGTGGCGAGGTCGTCGGCGTGGACCGCGGTCCGGCGCTCCTCGAGCGTCGCGTCGTCCACTCCGGCGCCGGCCTCGCGCAGCGTGTCGACCGCACCCGAGGCGCCGTCGATCTGCCACACGTGACCGAGCTCGGGAAGCTTCTCGCGCAGCGTCTCGACGATCGCGAGGTGCTCGTCGGACTCGACGACCACGCCGCGCGCGCCGGAGTCGGAGAGGCACCACTCGACCTGGTCCGACGAGGAGGTCTCGTAGATCGGCAGCGTCACCGCGCCGGCGGCCCAGAGCGCGTAGTCGACGAGCGTCCACTCGTAGCGGGTCTTCGAGATCAGCCCCACCCGGTCGCCCGGCTGCAGGCCGGCGGCGATGAATCCCTTGGCCACGGCCGCGACCTCGTCGCGGAACGCCGCGAACGTGACGTCGTGCCACGTGCCGCCGTCGTCGGCCTCCGGCGCGGCAACTCCCCTGTCGGCGCTCTCCCCTGATGGCTTCGCACCGCCCACGAGGCGTCGATAGGCGACGTCGCCCCCGTGCGCCTCGGCGTTCCCCCACGGCGCGGAGGTGAGGTTGTCGTCGTCGGCGACCTTGCCGACCGCCGGCTCCGTGTACTGCTGCATCTGCACCACTCCTGACCGCGCCTCACTGCGTCGGCTGTGACCATAGTCGCGGTGACTACTTCCGGGTAGCCGGACAATCCGCCCAACGGCGGCGGCGGAACGGTTCCGACCAGGGCCTGTCAGGCTGGGTCCGTGGCGACCGTCGACGTGGTGGACGAGACGTTCCTCGCGGTGCCGCCCGGGCGGCTGGCCGTCGAGTTCTCCGACCCCGCGGTGTGGCGCCGGCTCTGGCCGGATCTCGAGCTGCGCGTGTTCGCCGACCGCGGCGAGAAGGGGTTGCGCTGGAGCGTGGTGGGCGACGCGTGGCAGGGGAGCATGGAGGTCTGGCTCGAGGCCGTCGGGGACGGGACGGTGCTGCACTACTTCCTGCGCGTCGACCCGGTCGGCCGGCCGCTGCCGCCCCGGGCGGCGACCCGGGAGGCGGTCCGCCGTCAACGAGCGGCGAAGGCGCTCGCGTTCGGGCTGAAGGACCGCCTCGACGGGGGCCGCCCGCCGGGCGTGCCGCCGGCAGGACGGTCCCGGATCTGAGGGCCCGCTCACGTCGGCGCCGCACGATGAGGGCCTGATCACCCACCGTGGGCCGGGGCGCACCGGGCGTGCCGCCGCCGTCGGGTGCGGCGGTAACCTCTCGCGCCATGGCCGACGAGTCGACCCAATCCATCACGATCGCGGCGCCCGCCTCCGACGTGCTCGGGGTCATCGCCGACTTCGAGGCCTACCCCGAGTGGGCGGACTCGATCACGTCCGCCCAGGTGCTCACCCACGACGACGAGGGGCGACCCGAGCAGGTCCGGTTCAACCTGGACGCCGGGCCGATCAAGGACACCTACGTGCTGGCCTACGACTGGGTGGACGACGGCGTCACCTGGGACCTCGTGTCCGGGCAGATGCAGCGCTCCCAGCGGGGCCGCTACCGCGTCGCCGACGGCGGCGACGCCACCGAGGTGACCTACACCCTCTCGGTGGATCTCGCGGTGCCGCTGCCCGGCCTCCTGAAGCGGCGGGCCGAGAAGCGGATCATGGACCAAGCGCTGACCGGGCTGAAGCGTCGCGTGGAGGGCTGAGTGCGGGTCCTGCTGTTCACCGGCAAGGGCGGGGTGGGGAAGACGACCACGGCGGCCGCGACGGCCGTGGCGCTCGCCCGCGGCGGGCGCAAGGTGCTCGCCCTCTCGGCCGACCCTGCGCACTCGCTGGGCGACGCGCTCGCCAGTTCTCTCGACGGCGCGCCTCGCGAGGTAGCTCCGGAGCTGTATCCCGGCCTGTTCGCCGCCCACATCGACACGCGCGCGCTCGTCGACGACGCCTGGGAGCCGCTGCGCACCCAGCTGCGCACCCTGCTCGCGGGCGCCGGCGTCGACGAGATGGTCGCCGACGAGCTGACCGTCCTGCCCGGGGTCGAGGAGCTGCTCGCCCTCGAGGACGTGCGCCGCGCGACGATCGACGGTCCGTGGGAGGTCGTGGTCGTCGACTGCGGGCCGACCGCGGAGACCCTGCGCCTCCTGGCCCTGCCCGAGGCGCTCGGCTCCTACCTCGAGCGGCTCTTCCCGACCCACCGGCGCGCCGTGCGCGGCGTCCTCGCGGGCCTCGCGGGCAGCAACGCCACGGTCGCGAAGTGGGACGCCGCCGCGGCGTCGCTGTCGCGGCTGGCCGAGCAGCTCGCGGGCCTGCGCGACCTGCTCGCCGACCACCGCACGACCACGATCCGCCTGGTCCTCACCCCGGAGCGCGTCGTCGCGGCCGAGACGCGACGGACGCTGACCGCCCTGGCGCTGCACGGGCTGCACGTCGACGGGATGGTCGCCAACCGCCTGGTGCCCGACGCCGGCAAGGGCCGCGGCGAGGCCGCCACCTGGGTGCGGGCCCGGCGCGCGGACCAGGAGGCGGTCCTCGCGGACCTCTCCGGCGCGGGTGGCGACGTCCCCGTCCGCCGGGTGTCCCACCACGCCGGCGAGCCCGTCGGCGTCGAGGCCCTCGCCACGCTGGCCGACACCCTCTACGGCGACGACGACCCCCTCGACGGCCCGTCCGGCCGCGCGCTCGTGGCGGTCCGCCGCACCGCGGGCGAGGGAACGGAGCCCGACAGCGAGTTCGTGCTCGACCTGCACGTCTCCGGCATCGGGGACGCCGAGGTCGACCTGGCCCGCATCGGGGACGAGCTCGCGGTCACCGTCGACGGCCGCCGCCGCGCGGTGTCCCTGCCGCCGGTGCTCCGGCGCTGCGAGGTCACCGGCGCCGACCTGGACGACGACCTGCTCTCGGTGGTGTTCCGCCCGGACCCCGCGGTGTGGATGCGGTGAGCGCGCCGGGGGGTGACGCCGGGCGGGCCGCGCAGGAGCGGCTCACCGAGGAGGCCCGCGCCACGGCGTCGGCGCTGATCGACTGGCTCGGCGCGCGCGTGGACACGGCCGCGGCCGGGGGGACGGCGGGAGCGGGCCGGACCGGCAACGCGCGGCTCGGCATGCGCCCGCCCCAGAGTCCGGGTCCGTGCTCGTGGTGCCCCGTCTGTGCGCTCGTCGCGGCGCTGCGGGGCGAGCAGCCGGAGCTCACCACGCGCCTCGCCGAGCAGGCCTCGGGGCTGATGATGCTGCTCCGGCTGATGGTGCAGGCGCACCAGGACCCGGCTCACGCCCACCACAGCCATGCGCCCACCGGCGCCGCCCCGACCGACCACGGACCGCCACCGGGCTGGCCGTCCGAGTGGGGAGCCTGGGACGGCTGGGGTGCCGGGTCTCCCACGCGGGAGCCGGGTGGCGACGACGACCACCCCGGTGACGCGGCCGCCGCGCCCACCGACGGCTCCGCCGCCGCCGACCCGGCCACGCCCGACGCCGGGGCGCGCGACGCCTCCCCGCGGTCGACGCCCCGCCCGCGTCGGCCCGCCGCGAGCGGGCCCGCGGGACGCCGCGTGCCGATCCGGCGGGCGTCGCCCCGGTCCGCGGCCTTCCGCGACGCGACGGGCGAGGCCGTGGCGCCGACGCCGACCGACGCGCAGACGACCGCTCGCACCGACCCCCCGGCGCCCCCGAACGCCCCGTCGTCGCCGCGCCCCGCTGCGCGC
>NZ_JBXUHE010000081.1:0-8391 GCF_057180585.1 Actinomycetospora sp. 2LY8.5 | reverse complement strand
TGAACATAGGTACCGGTACGCGCGATCTCCTCACACACCGCAGCCACCCGCGGCTCGACCGGCCCCGCCTCCGGGTTCTCAGCGTGAAACAGCCGAACGAACTCCTCGGCCTCCCCCGGATCGACACCCGGGTGGCTCGGGGCCTGCTCGGCGGTGGCGTCCTTCTCGCCGACCCGGGCCGCGGGCACGACCGCCCGGGCGCCGGACGCGACCTCGAGCGTGGTCTCGGGACCGGGGACGTCGGCGGGCCGGGCGGGCTGGGGAGCCGGGACGGAGGGCCCGACGGTAGGCGCGGCGGTGGGAGCCACGGCGGGCGGCGCCACGGGCGCGCTCACCCGCGTCGCGCTCGGCGCGCCGGCGGCGGCCACGAACGGCCGGCCGTTGCCGCGACCGCCGGCGGGCCAGCCACCCGAGGCGGGCGGTGCCTCGGTGCCGGACGGGCCCCGCGTGCCGTGCGGGTGTTCGGGGCCGTGCGGGTGTTCGGGGCCGTGCGGGTGTTCGGGGCCGTGCGGCTCTCCCGGGGCGGGAGGAGCGCTCGGGGTCGGAGCCGCGGTACCGACGACGGACGGCACCGGGCGTGGGGTCCGGCCGTCCCGGGGCGGTGGGGAGGGGAACGTCCGGTCCCCGGAGCTCACGACATCGATCGCCGAGCCGCCCGTCATGCCACCTCCGTGTCTCGAGCCGTCCCCGCGCGGCCGCCGGTCCACTCTGCCGCTCCGACCCCCGGAACGGATCTCGCTGTTCGGATCAATCGCTCCGGAGGACATCCGAACCGTGATGGTCTGTTCGGCGCAGCAGCACGCTCACGACCCGAGCACCTGCCGATCGAGGGCCGAGAGCACGAAGACCACGAACGAGGACGCGAGGACGGTGTCCGCCACGCGGCGTCCCGATCGCGACCCCGCGCGCGCGTCGACGCACCGGGACGGCTCCACGGCGGCCCACTGTAGAGGGTGGCTCGACCACCCTTCGCACACACGGGTCCGTTCTCGACGGCCCCGCGCATCGTCGCAGCGCACGGGTCGTCCGTCGCCGGTCTATCGCGTCTGGCACGCTGTCCGGTCGACAACGTGTGATGGCCTCGTGTACAGCGAGTGACGTCGACGGGACGACGCGCTCGCCGGGGCCGGGAGGTGCACCGTGACGGGAGCCCCGTGGCCCGCGGGCCACGAGCCGAACGCCACAGGTGGGATGCGCGCGCCCGGCTCCGGTCCGGCCGGCCCGCCCGCCGACGACCGCCAGACCGCCGTGCTGCCCGTGGTCCCCCCGGCACGCGCGCCGGCACCCGCTCCGCCTTTCCCCCGGGGCGCCGGGCCGGTCCCGCCCCCTGCCCCGGGCCCGGCCGACACCGGCCGGACCGCGCCCGCTCTGCCCGAGGTGCCGGCGATCACCGACATCGCCGCACCCGGACGTCCCGACGTCGACGCGGTCGTCGCGTCCGAGGAGTCGGCGCGTGCGACCGGCCGCCGCCGTCCGCGCCCCTCGCGGCACATGCGCGCCCGGGCCGACGAGATGGCCCGGATGCTCTCCCGTCCGGCGCCCGCGGCCGCCCGCCGGCGCGGGCTGTCGTCGCTGCCGGCCGCCGCCGCCGTGATGGCCGCCCTCGCGGTCGGCGGCGTCGGGATCGCGCTGGGGCTCGACGCCCAGCGCAGCGGCGCCCAGATCGCGCTCCCCGGCGTCCCGGCCGTCCCGGCCGACCAGACGCCCGTCCCGGAGACCCCCGAGGCCACCGTCCCGACCGTCGACACCGGCGTCGTCGAGGCGCTCGACCCGGGCGCCTCGAGCCGGGCCCCGGAGCCCTCGTCGGCGGCGGCGTCCGTGCGACGCGCCCCCCAGCCGGCCGCGCCACCCCGCGCCACCACCCCGACCTCGCGTCCCCGGCCCAGCACCACGACGGCGAGATCCACCACACCCGAGCGTTCGACCACGACCTCGACCCGGACACCGCGCTCCACCACACCGTCGAGCCCGACCCCCCGGACGGACGCGGGGACGAGCAGCGGGGTACCCCAGGACGCGGCCGTCGGGAGCCGCGGCCTCGGAGGGCCCGAGAGCGGACCCGGAGACGCGCCGCCCTCGTCATCGCCCCTGGACGGCGGGGCCACCACCGCCGACTGAGGCCCGTCCGGCGACCGGCCGCGAACCGACTTCTCGAGCGTGGAGATCGACGACGGGGAACGGTCGTCGTACGACGCCGGATGACGCGCCCGTTCGGCCCTGTCACCCGATATGGGCGCCGAGGGCGTCCGCTCACCGGGCGTGGCCCTACGCTGACCGCACGAACACACGTCAGGGCGGCGCTGAGCACGACCGGGAGTAGCGTCCCTAGGTCGAGGACAACCGCTAGGGTGGCGCGACGCCGGGGGAGATCAGTCATCCGGGACGAGGAGTCGACCAGACGTGACCGCAGCGAGGGACGACCGCTCCCTGGCCGGGGGACCGCTCGGCCGGTCTCGCCCGACAGATGCCACCCACCCCGACCGTGACGACGCGCACACCGCCGCCGCCTGGTACGGCACCCGGTCCGAGCCCGACGGCTACGAGACGTCCTCGGGTGCTCTCTCCCCTCCCCTCGGCACGGGTCGACCGACCGGCCCCGACGAGTCCGACAGCTCGGTCTTCGACATCGCCGACGACCGCCGCGACGGGCCCTACCGCTCGAACCCGCCGACCGCACCCGGGCACGACCGCACGGGTTCCTACCGCTCCGCGTCCGAGGGGAGCTCGATGACCTACCCGCCCGCGCCGCACGGTCCGCCGTCCGGTGCGCGGTCCCCGTATCCGGGGTCCGCCCCGGCGGCCGCGCCGCCCCCACCGTTCGCCGGCAGCCGGCACACGGGCCCGCCCTCGGGGCCGACCCAGTTCGGCCCGGTGCCGACCGCGCCCCCGCCGCCCATGCCGCAGCCCGGCACGCCGACCGCGGACAGCGGAGCGGCGTGGGCGCCCGACGGTGTCGGCCTGCCCGCCCCGCGCGAGGCCTCGTCGTCCAACGACGTCAACCAGATGGTGTCGCTGATCCGCTCGAGCTTCGACGCGGTCTCGCACCGCACCGACGAGCTCGGGTCCCTGTTCTACGGGATGCTCTTCCGCATCGCGCCCGAGACGCGCGACCTGTTCCCGGTGACGATGGAGCTGCAGCGCACCCGTCTGCTGCGCGCGCTCGTCCACGTGGTGCAGATGGTCGACCGTCCCGATGACCTCTCCATCTTCCTGCGCCAGCTCGGGCGCGACCACCGCAAGTTCGGGGTCATCGGCGAGCACTACGACAAGGTCGGCGAGGCCCTCCTCGGCGCCCTGGCCGAGATCGCGGGCCCGGCCTGGACCCGCGAGGTCGAGGACGCCTGGACGGGCGCCTACGACCTCGTCGCCCAGATCATGCGCGAGGCCGCCGACGCCGAGGGCGGCCCGGCGGTGTGGATGGGCCGCGTCATGGAGCACCGGCGGATCTCGCAGGATCTCGCCGTGGTCCGGGTGCAGACCAGCCAGCCGGTGCCCTACCTCGCCGGCCAGTACGTCAGCGTCGAGACCCCGCAGCGCCCGCGCATGTGGCGCTCGATGTCGCCGGCCAACGCCCCCGGCCCGGACTGCGTGCTGGAGTTCCACGTCCGCACGGTGCCGGGCGGCTGGGTGAGCCGCGCGATCGTGTCGCACGCCCGCGTCGGCGACGTGTGGCGCATCGGCCCGCCCATGGGCCAGATGACGCTCGATCCGCGCTCGCGGTCCGACCTGCTGATGGTCGCCGGTGGCACCGGCCTCGCGCCGGCCCGGTCGATCGTCGAGCAGCTCATCGTCGAGGGCACCGACCGCAAGGTCGCCCTGTTCGTCGGCGGCCGCACGTGGAGCGACCTCTACGACATCGAGGCCCTCCGGCGCAGCGCGCAGGACAACCCCTGGCTGTCGGTCATCCCGGTGGTCGAGGACGACGGACGCCAGTACGGCGCCGAGACCGGGACGGTCGGGGAAGTCGTCGCCCGCTACGGCGCCTGGGCCGACCGCGAGATCACCGTGAGCGGCTCGCCGCCGATGGTGCGCGCGACCGTGGGCGCGCTGCTCGACGCCGGCACGCCGTTCCTCAACATCCACTACGACCCGTACCACACGGACTGACCCGGGTCACAGCAGCACGCCCCGCCGCTCTCCCGGAGCGGCGGGGCGTCCTTCGTTGCGAACCTAGGCGGTCGCCGCCTGGCGCGGGGCCATCTCGACCGAGAGCTCCGGCGGCTTGGCGAGTGTCTGGAAGACGACGCAGTACCGCTCGGTGAGCTTGTGCAGCGTGGCGAGGGTGTCGGCGTCGGCGTCCGTGTCGAGGTCGAAGCGCAGGCGGACCTCGCGGAACCCGACCGGCGCGTCCTTGGCGACGCCCAGAGTGCCCCGGAAGTCGAGGTCGCCCTCGGCGTGCACGTTGCCGCCACGGACCTCGACGCCCATCGACGTCGACACGGCGCGCAGGGTGACACCCGCGCAGGCGACGAGCGCCTCGAGGAGCATGTCGCCCGAGCACAGCTGGGTGCCGTCACCGCCGGTGGCGGGGTGCAGGCCGGCCTCGACCAGCGCCTGCGAGGTCTGCACAAGGCACGCGATGCCCGAGCCGTCGACGTCGCCGTCCGCCTTGAGCGTGACGACGGCCGACTCGGGGTCCTCCTTGTACTGCGACTTGAGCGGACCCTGGGTCTCGGCGAGCTGCGTCTTGTCCATGCCCGTGATCCTCCCCCGGACCTGGCGCTGCGTCACCCGGTCGTCACGGGCGTGCGCACCCGTCGGGGTCGGCAGGCCGCCACCGCGGCCGCGCCGACCAGCGAGAATGCCACCGCGATCGGCACCGCGTCGTTCCAGCCCGCGACCAGCGCCGCCGGCCCGGCGCCGAGGGACGGGCGAGTGGCCACGACCGCGACGATCGTGACGCCGATGGCGGACCCCACGTAGCGGGCGGTGTTGTTGGCGCCGCCGCCCATCGCGCCACGTCCCGGCGGCACGCTGGCGACCGCCTCGCGCCCGAGGGCGGCGTTGACGACGCCGGTCGCCGCGCCGGCCAGCGCGAGACCGGGGACGAGCGTCGCCGGGGAGTCGTCCGCCTCGAGACCGAGGAGCAGGAACTGGCCGGCGGCGATGACGATCAACCCGCCCGCCAGCAGCAGGCGACCCGACCAGGCCGCCGGGAGCCGGCGCGCCAGCAGCGCCGTCACCACGCTCGTGCCCGACCACGCGAACAGCAGCGTCGCGCCCACCACCGCGGTGCTGCCGAGCCCTCGCTCGACGACGGTGGGCAGGAACGACGACGAGGCGATGATCCCGAGCCCGGTCGCGAGCGCCCCGACGGTCGCCGCGACGAAGGCCGGCGTCGCGAAGAGCCCCATGTCGAGCATCGGGGCCGTCCGGCGCCGCTCGATGACGACGAAGAGGGTGACCAGCACCACGCCCGCCGCGAGCAGCGCGAGCACGCCGGGGCGCCCGAACCCGGATCGGCCCTCGGTCAGCCCGGCCAGCAGCGCGGCGAGCCCGGCGGCGAGGACGATCACGCCGGGCAGGTCGATCGGTCGCGGCTCTGCGGCCCGCGACTCGGCGACGAGCCGCTGCGCGACGACCGCGAGGACGACGGACGCCGCGGCGGCGACCCAGTAGGCGCCGGTCCAGCCCACCGCCCGGTCCATACCCGAGGCCAGGAACGGCCCGACCGCGATCCCGGCGGCGAGGCTCGCCCCCCAGATGCCGCTGGCGGTGCGCGCGGCGGGTGTGCCCGCCGGGAACGCGTGACCCAGCAGGCCCTGGCTGCACGCGACGAGCGCCGCCGCCCCGATGCCCTGCAGGATGCGGGCGACGACGAGCACGAACGCGTTCGGCGCGAGCGCCCCGAGCACCGAGGACGCCGCCAGCACCACGGCACCGAGCACGAGGACGCGGCGCCGGCCGAGGTCGTCGCCCAGCGCCCCGACCGAGAGCAGGGCCACCCCGAGGCCGATGCTCATCGAGCTGAGGATCCAGGCCTGGGCCTCGGGGCCGGCGTGCAGCGCCGTCGCGGCCGACGGGAGCGTCGCGAGGGGCGTCGTGAACACCACGAGCGCGAGGAACGTAGCGGTGCCGGCGACCGCGAGGGTGGCGCGTGACGAGCTCACGGAGTCGGACGTTAGCAGGTCCGGTTCGGTCATTGAACCGAGCTGCTACCGTGGTCGCGTGCCGTTGGGCCGCGACTACGACCGTCAGGACTGCGCCCTCGCCCGCGCCCTCGAGGTGGTCGGCGAGCGCTGGACGATGCTCGTGCTGCGCGACTGCTTCTTCGGCGTCCGCCGCTTCGCCGACCTGCGTGCCCACCTCGACATCCCGCGCGCCGTGCTGTCCGACCGGCTCGCGACCCTCGTCGACGCCGGCGTCCTGGAGCGCCGGCCCTACGCCCCGGGCCGCGAGGAGTACGCCCTCACCGCGGCCGGGCTCGACCTGTGGCCCGCGCTGTACTCGCTGTCGCGCTGGGGCGACCGCTACCGGGTGGGCCCGGGCGGCGGACGGCGCCGGTTCCGCCACGCCGACTGTCCCGCCGGCGGCGCCGACCTCGCCCCCGGCGCGGTCTGCCCGGCGTGCGGGACGCTCCCGGCGCCGGCGTCGCTGGAGACGCGGCTGCTCGACCTCGACTCCGCGGACGAGCCCGACCGGCCGCTGCGCGACGACGCCGTCAGCGTCGCCCTGCGCCGCCCCCACCGCCTCCTGACCCCACTGCCCTGACCCACCTGCGTCACCAGGCGCCGACGGGACGGCGGATGGCCACGTTGGCGTGGTTGAACAGGTTGGTCAGAGCGATCTGGGCGACCAGCCCGGCCAGCGCCGTCTCGTCGAGGTGCCGGGCCGCCTCGTCCCACACCTCGTCGGACACGGCGTCCGGGCGGTCGGCGATCCGCGTCGCCGCCTCCCCCAGCGCGAGCGCGGCCCGCTCGGCATCCGAGTAGCCCGGCGCCTCCCGCCACACCGGCAGCATGTCGATGCGCTCGTCGGGCTCGCCGTTCTTGCGCAGGGCCTTCGTCCCGGTGTCGACGCAGAAGGCGCAGCCGTTGATCTGGCTGACGCGGAGATGCACCAGCTCCAGCGTGGTGTCGGGGACCCCGGCGGCGCGGATGGTGCCGATCATCGCGCCGACGGCCTCGCCGAAGCCGGGGAGCGCGCGGGTGAAGTGCTCGAGTCGTACGGTCATGGCGCTCTCCTCGTGCTGTACTCGTCCACGGGTCACATCCGCCGGCGCGCGGCGGTCATCAGGGAGACGCCCCCGAGCGACGGGATGTGACCGATGGACGAGACCGATCTCGCCGAGAGCTTCGAGACCCACCGCCCGCACCTGCGGGCCGTGACGCTGCGACTGCTGGGCAGCCCGGCCGAGGCCGACGACGCCGTGCAGGAGACCTGGCTGCGCCTGGCGCGCACCGACACCTCCGAGGTCGAGAACCTCCGCGCCTGGCTGACGACCGTCGCGAGCCGCGTCGCCCTGTCCATGCTGCGCACGCGGGGGACCCGCGCCGAGTCACCGATCGACCACGCTCCGGACGCCGCCGACCCGGAGCCGAACCCGGAGGCGCGCGCGGCGCAGGCCGACGCCCTCGGGGGCGCGCTGCTCGTCGTGCTCGAGCGGCTCGACCCCGCCGAGCGCCTCGCGTTCGTCCTGCACGACATGTTCGCGGTGCCGTTCGACGAGATCGCGACGGTCGTCGAGCGCAGCCCCGCCGCGGCCCGCCAGCTCGCGAGCCGGGCGCGCCGTCGCGTCCGCGGCGGGTCGGCCGAGGCGGACACCGACCCCGCCCGGCGCCGCGAGGTCGTCGAGGCCTTCCTCGCCGCCGCGCGCGAGGGCGACTTCGCCGGGCTGCTCAGCGTCCTCGACCCCGACGTGGAGCTCCGTGCCGACCGCGTCGCCGTCGCCGCGGCCGCCGCCAATCCCGGCGCGCCCGACGTCGCCGAGACCGTGCAGGGTGCGCACGCCGTCGCCCGCATCTTCTGCGGGCGAGCCCGCGCCGCGCAGCCCGCCCTGCTCGACGGCGCGCTCGGTGCCGCCTTCGCCCCGGGCGGGACGGTCTACTCGGCGTTCGACCTCGTCGTCGTCGGCGGCCGCATCGTCGCGATCGAGATGATCGCCGACCCTGACGTGCTCGCGAGCGTGGACGTCGAGCTGCGGTGACAGGTCACCGGCGTGTCGCGCAGCGAGGATGTGGCGATCCTGGCGTCACACGCCAGCGATGCCGCATCGCTCGCACCGGGAGGTGCCGCGTCGCTCGCACCGGGAGGTGCCGCATCTCCATCAGGCCCTACCTTCAGAGGTGCGGCCGGAGCTGGTGTTGGCTCCGGGTGTGCAGGCGGAGCGGGGATGGCTTCCATCAGAGCTGCCGTCAATGGCCGTAGGCTGCTGTTCCCCCCGCTCTGCCC
>NZ_JBXUHE010000080.1:0-9532 GCF_057180585.1 Actinomycetospora sp. 2LY8.5 | reverse complement strand
GACTACAACTGCTCCCGCCCGCACCAGGCCCTCGACATGGCCTGCCCGGCCGAGCTGTTCGGGCCGTCCCAGCATTCCGAGTCTCGGGCCGGCGAGGAGCTGTTGCCGCTGCGGCTGCCGCCCGCGCGATGACCGCGACCCCGACGCTGTCCGCGTTCACCGAGCAGGTCATGGCCGGAACCGTCCCGGCCGATCTTTCGGCGCTGCTGGCAAGGCGGGACTTCGGGGCGTGGTCGGAGAAGGTCCAGGCCGCCCGGGGCTGCGCCAAGCCGGTCCGGCTGGTCGGGACCACCTCGCTTGTCGAGACCGGCGGGACGGTGCTCAACGAGACGCACGGGCGGGTGTTCGTGCCGTGCAAGAACCGCCGCGCGGCGGTGTGCGAGTCCTGCTCGGCGCACTACGCCCACGACACCTACCACCTCGTGCACGCCGGGATGGCCGGCGGCAAAGGCGTCCCCGACACCGTCACCGACCACCCCCAACTGCTCGTCACCCTGACCGCGCCCTCGTTCGGGCGCGTGCACTCCCACTCCACCACCGCCGCCGGGCTGGCTCGCCGGTGTGGCTGCGGGGCCACTCACAGCCCCTACGACGGGCAGTTGGGGGCGCCGCTGGACCCGGACACCTACGACTGGGTCGGGTCGGTGCTCTGGCAGGCCCACGCCCCCGAACTGTGGCGCCGGTTCACCATCACCGTCGCCCGCGAACTCGCGCGGCGTCTCGGGCTGCCACGTTCCCGGCTGCGCGAGCACCTGCGGGTCTCCTACACCAAGGTCGCCGAGTACCAACGCCGCGGACTGGTCCACTTCCACGCCGTCGTCCGACTCGACGGGCCCGACGGCCCTGAGACGCCGCCCCCATCCTGCGTCGACACGGACACCCTCGCCGCGGTGATCGGCCACGCCGCCGCCACCACGGCCGTGACCCTCCCGGAGACCGACGCCCTCGGCGGCCACGAACTCGGCTGGGGCTCCCAGGTCGACATCGCCCCGATCACCACCGCCGAGCTCGACGCCGGAGGCTGGCACGAGCGGCGCACCGCCGGCTACGTCGCCAAGTACGCCACCAAGGGCACCGGCCTCACCTCCGGTGCGGACCGGCCGCTGCGCTCGGTCGAGCACATCGAGACCCTCGATGCCCCCGAGCACGCCAAGACCCTGATGCGCACCGCGTGGCGCCTCGGTGGCATCGACGAGCTCGCCCACCTGAACCTGCGCAAGTGGGCCCACATGCTCGGGTTCCGGGGCCACTTCCTGACCAAGTCGCGGCGCTACTCCACCACCTTCACCGCGCTCCGTCAGGTCCGCGCCGCCTGGCGGCTCGACGAGCACCGCGCCGCCCTCGGGATCGACGACGACACCACCATCACCGTCGTCGGGGACTGGACCTTCACCGGCGTCGGCTACCGCAACGACGCCGAACGCGTCATGGCCGCCCTCTACGCCGAAGCCCACCTCGCCCGCGCCAACCTCGACGGCCAGGACGACGCCGGACCACCCGAGTGGGGCCCGTGATGGCTGTCGACGACCTCTGGCTCTCCCGCAAGCGCGACCCCGCCACCGGCGAACGCCTCCGCACCCAGCGCTACGGACGCGGGAAGCGGTGGCGGGTCCGGTGGACCGACCCCGAGACCGGTCAGACCCGCACCGAGCTGTTCGACCGCCGCGCCGACGCCGACCGCCGCGACGCCGCCACCCAGGCCGACATCCACCGCGGCCTGTACATCGACCCGCGCGCCGGGCGTATCACCGTCACCGAGTACGCCGAGCAGTGGCGCAAGACCCTGCTCCACCGCGGCAGCACCGCCGAGCGGACCGAGCGGACGATCCGCCGGCACGTCGTCCCGGTCCTCGGCTCCATGCAGCTCGCGGCCGTGCGCCCCTCGCACCTGCGGGGCTGGGTGAAGGACCGCGCGCAGCACCTGGAACCGAGCACCCTCGCGACGGTCTACTTCGGCACCCTCGTCCCGCTGTTCCGGTCCGCCGTGGCCGACAAGCTCATCGGGTCCTCGCCCTGCGTCGGCGTCCGGCTCCCCGAGATACCCGACGCCCGGTACACGATTGCGACGCCGGCCCAGGTCCACGCCCTGGCCGACGCGCTGCCCGAGATGTACCGGGCCATCGTCTACCTCGCGGCCGGCTGCGGATGGCGGGCCGGCGAGGTCTTCGGCCTCGAGCGCGACGAACTCGACCTCGACGCCCGGGAGGTCCACGTCCGTCGTCAGCTCTCGGTGACCAGCGGCCGGCGCCCGTACCTCGCGCCGCCCAAGACCAAGACCAGCACGCGCACCAACGAAGTCCCGGCCGTCGTTGCCGACGCTCTGCGGCGCCACCTCGACGTCTACCCGGTGGCCGGCGTCGAGCTGGACGACGAGACCGACGCCCGCCGACCCACCCGGCGCCGGGCCGCCCTCGTCTTCACCCGCGAGGACGGGCGCCCGATCCACCGCGCCGATTGGTCGTACATCTGGCGCCCCGCCGTGGAGGCCGCCGGGCTCCCGAAAGGCTTCGGGTTGCGCGACCTACGGCACTACTTCGCCACGGTCCTGATCTTCGGCGGCGCCAACGTCAAGACGGTGCAGCTCGCCATGGGCCACACGACGCCGACGATCACGCTCAACACCTACGTCGGCTACTGGCCCGACGCCGTCGACCAGACCCGGAGCCTGGTCGACGGGGCACTCGGCTGTACCCGACCTGTACCCGAGGCGGGTTTCGACGACAAAACCCCAGGTCAGTAGGGCTGTGTCAGCGGTAGTTCGTGAACTGCAGCGCGATCTCGAAGTCGCGCTCCTTGAGCAGCGAGATGACGGTCTGGAGGTCGTCCTTCTTCTTGCCGGTGACGCGGAGCTGGTCGTCCTGCATCTGGGCCTGGATGCCCTTCGGGCCCTCGTCGCGGATGACCTTGGAGATCTCCTTGCCCTTGTCCTTGCTGATCCCCTGCACCAGGGAGCCGGTGACCTTGTAGGTCTTGCCCGAGATCGCCGGCTCGCCGACGTCGAAGGCCTTCAGCGAGATGCCGCGCTTGATCAGTTTCTCCTTGAAGACGTCGATCGCCGCGGTGCAGCGCTCCTCGGTCTCGGCGCTGATGGTGATCGCCTCCTCGCCCGCCCAGGTCACGTCGGCGCCCGTCCCGCGGAAGTCGAACCGCTGCGAGAGCTCCTTGCTCGCCTGGTTGAGGGCGTTGTCGACCTCCTGGCGGTCGACCTTGCTCACGACGTCGAACGATGGGTTCGCCATGATCGTCCTCCCTGACGGGTCGGCTGACACTCGTCGGGCCCCGCCTGCACGGTCGCGGAGCCCCTGTCTGTAGTCTTCCCGACGCCGTCCCCGGGGATGGCACACCCTGGCGGGTTGCCCGAGTGGCCAAAGGGAGCGGACTGTAAATCCGTCGCGAAAGCTTCGAAGGTTCGAATCCTTCACCCGCCACCACCAGGCCCGTCACCCCTCTGAGCAGGGGAGACGGGCCATTTTCATGATCGCGGGCATGTTCGGCTCCGTCCGGCTGTGACCGGTCGTGCGCCGGTGTCCACGGACGATGCACGGACAGATCGATCATGAAGGGTCCTCGCCCAGCGCCTCGGTGATCCGGCGTCGCGCCTCGTCCTCCTGGCCGACGATGCACTTCGCGTACACGCGAAGGAGCACGTTCACGCTGTGGCCGGCCCACTCGGCGACCTGTGGCGCGGGAACGCCGGAGTTCAGCCAGGTCGACACGGCGGCGTGGCGCAGGTCGTAGGGCCGGCGCGCGAGGGGTGAGGCGACCTCGGAGGCCGTCAGAGCCTTCTCCCGGGCGTCGCGCCAGACCCGCTGGTAGACGCTGCCGGCGAGCGGGCCACCGCGCGCACCGCGGAACAGCCGGCCCTGCCGGTCGACGCCGAAGCTGTCGATGTGGTCCCGCAGCAGCCGAACCAGCGGCGGGGGACAGGGCACGATCCGCACGTCCTGACGGCCGCGGTGCTTGAGCCCGCGCGGCTCCCGGCGGGTCGGTAGGCCGGTCCACGCGCGGCCGGTCTCCGGGGCAGAGCCGGTGAGGTACAGCTCGCCCCAACCCTTCTCAGGCAGCGTCAGCGCGTCGCGGCGAAGCTCCACGGCCTCGGCCGGGCGGAGGGCGGCGTAGTAGATCGCGGCGAAGAACCCGACCAGCGCGGGCCCGGCCTTGCCCTGCACCCTCACCGCCTCGAGCAACGAGCGTGCCTGCGCCGGGTTGACCACGGCCCGCGGGTTGACCGTGTCGGCCAGCTTGGGTGCGCTCCAGCGGATCGTGCGCAGCGGGTTGGACGGCAGCAGCTCCCGTTCCACCGCGTACTCGACGATGTTGAAGAACGTGGCGCGCTTGCGGGTCACGGTGCTTGCGCTGGCCGGTGCGCCGTCGAGGCGCAGCGTGAAGCGGTCCAGCACGGCACGCACGAGCACGGTGTCGGCCAGCGCCGAGACCGGCACCGTGTGGTGAGCCAGCCAGCGTGCCGCCGCGGCCATCTCGTCGTCGGCCGGCGCGCCAGCGGCGCGTACCGGCGCGTTGAAGGCCCAGGCGTAGAGCGTGGCGCGAAGGACGTCGTCGTCCGGCCGGCCGCGGTCGGTGGTCAGGAGAACCGGCGTCGTCGTGGTCAGCGACTCCGCGATGCCGCGCCGGCTCTTGCCGGCCTGACGAGGCCACTTCATGTCGACGTAGTCGCACGCCAGCTCGAACCAGGTCACCGCGGCGACCTCGGGCGCCGATGACACGGGCCGGCCGGTCGCCACGTCGAACGGCTCCCCGCGCCGGATCGCGCTGACCAGCTCCGAGCGGAACCCGTCGGCCTGCTTGGGGTGCGGGAACGAGTCGTGCCACTCGTGGCCGGCGACGATCCACCGCACGCGGTACGTCGTGCCGCGGGCGCCCTCACGCTTCTTCACGCCCCACACCCGGACGTCGAGGGTGGTCTCTCGCTCGGGGGCCATCAGGCCGGGACCTCGCAGCCGTCGAGCCAGACGTCGAGGTCGGCCCGCCGGACGCGGATCGCGCCGTTCGGGAGCCGGATGCACTTCGGCGCCTTCCCGAGCTGGCGCCACTGGTAGAAGGTCGAGCGCGCGATCTGCAGCTCGTCGCAGACCTGCTCGACGGTCAGCTTCTCCACCGGCCGGCGCGGCGCCGGGACCCGGGCGCTCACGCCGCCGCTCCGTCGGTTGCCGAACACGGGAGGTCTCCCGAGGCGGCGAGCTGGGCGGCGGTGTACTCCGCGCGCCATCGCTGGCGTTCGGCGATCGCGGCCAGGAGCAGCACCGGGCGTCCCGGTACGTCCGGATCGTTCGGCCGGGTCGGCTCCCAGCGCACCGACGGGTCGCCGGTGGTGCTCCGGGTCGTCGGGGTGATCCCGACGTCGGCGAGCAGTTGCCGAACGAACGCGGCCCGGTCGGCGCGGTGGTCGTCGAGCGTCTTGCCCGACCACTTCCGCGAGACGAGGACCCGGCGCCCGCCGAGCCCGAGCGTCTCCGCGCGGTGCGCCTTGCCGCGACAGATGCCGGGCGTCGTGCGAGAGCCGGCGCCCTTCGGGGTCACGCCGTAGAGCAGCCACACCGCACAGCGCGGCGAGCACGGCGTCGTGGCCAGCTCGGCGTGCAGCCGGCGGGCGTGGGCGCGCTGGCGGTCGCTCACCGGCCGTGCTTGCTCGTCCTGCTGCTCGCCCTTGGCGGCGGCCGCCAGTCCGGCCGCATGGCTGACACTTTTCGTCAGGTACTTGGTAAGGTAGCCGATGTGGCGACCGGCGTCCTCGGTGCCGCCGAGGATGCCCTTGACGTGCACCTGCTCCCCGAACCGCACGACGTGGGCGGGCTCGGTGACGGCGTCGCAGGCGTCGTCCCAAGAGGACAGGGCCGTCCCCGTGTCGGGATCGGTGAACACCCGCCGGACCGCGTCCCACCGGGGCGGACGGGCGGCGGTGTAGACGGCCTGGTCGTGGGCGGGCCACCACACCTGGTGATAGGTCGCCTCGGTGATCGCGCGCAGGTCGGCGCGGGAGATCGAGCCCCGGACGGCGGCGTGGAAGTGCGGAGCGCCCCGGCGCTGCGGTTCGACGGTCCCGAAGTACTGCACCTCCCACCCGACGCAGCGCCGGGTGTTCTGCCACAGCCGGTCGAGCAGGGCCGCGAAGTGGACCGCGTCGCGGGCCGCGCGCCGGTAGTCGTAGCTCGCCGGGTCGACCGGCGTCCCGTCCTCGCGGACCCGTCCGTAGCTGCCCAGCGTCCACGTCACGAACGTCGAGGGCCGGTAGCGCCCGGCGCCGAAGGTCTGACCGACGGTGCGGTCCTCCACCGGCCGCCGCGGGAGGTTCGGGGCGTCCTGACGTCGACGGGTGGACCGCTTGCGGGGTGCCCGTTCCGGCGGGTCGAGGGGAGGCAGCCGGCCGCGGACTCCGAGCGCCCGCAACTGCTCGTCGAGGTCGTCGACCTGCTCCGCCAGCTCCTCGGCCGTCTCGTCGTCACCGCGCTCCCGGGCCGCGCGGTAGGCCGCCACGAGGTCGGCCCGGGCGCCGACGATCTTCTTCTCCTCGTCGGTCGGCTCGCGCGGGGACAGGTCGGGCTCCTCGTCGAGGTGCCAGCCCTCGCGGCACTGAGCCATGCGCAGGGTCCGGGCCTTCACCGCGCAGGGGCCGCAGACGTCCTCCCGCGTCGATCCGCACGCGACGGGCACGACCTCGGTGCGGCCGGTCTCGGTGTCGATCCGTCGCAGCGCCACCGGGCGGATGCAGACGCCATGCTCGGCGGCCATCGCCCGGGCCACGTCGGCGGCCATCGGGAGCACCGACCGCTCGGCCCGCGTGCTGGCGCCGACCACCACCTCGCCGTCCTCGGTCACGAGGACTCACCGCCCTTCGTCCGGGCGCTCTTGGCCTTCTTGCGCGGGGCGGGCTCGTCGCGCTGGACCGGTATCACCGATCCGATGTCCTCGCGGGTCGGGCTCGGGTAGGTCCGGGCGAGCCAGCGCATCTGCTCGTCGTCCACGTAGACCGACCGGACCTTGGTGAGCGTCTGGTCCTCGTCGTCGACCACGTAGCCGATGCCCGGCGTCAGCGCGCTGATCTGGTCGCAGCGGGCACCGCGGTCCCGGGCACCGTCCCCGAGGACCATCGCGACCTCGGCCTTCTCCGTCATCCGCAGCCCGACGCGCGTGGTGAACAGCCCGCGCAGGTCGACGACCTCCTTGCGCGGGTCCTGCACGCACCCGACGACGGAGACGCCCGGGGCGCGGCCCTTGGTGAGCAGCTGCCCGAGCGCGGCCTGAGCACGGCTGCGCAGCCCGCGATCGGCGATGTAGGTGGTCAGGGAAGCCACCTCGTCGACGAGGACGACGTAGAACGGCTCGGCGGTCGTCGGCACGTGCTGACGCGTTCGGGAGCGCAGTTCGCGGGTGCGCTGCGCGGTGAGCGCGGCCGCGGCCTCCAGACCGACGACGAGGTGTTCGTCGCTGTCGGCGGCCAGGAGGTGGAACAGCTCGGCGTACATGCCGAACTCCATGCCGCCCTTCGGGTCGATCCCGATGACGCGCACCAGTCCCTCGCGGATCGCCGGCGCAAGCGCGACCAGCAGGCCGGCGACCATCGACGACTTGCCCGAGCCGGAGGCGCCGGCCATCAGGACGTGCCGCCCGAGCAGCCGCAGCCGCCACGCCGAGCCGTCCTCCCGGCGCCCGAGCGGGAGCGCTTCGAGGTCGACGGCGCGCGCCGAACTCGGGGGCACGGTCGGCTCCATCAGCGTGTCCGCGCAGATCACGCGCAGCCACACCCAGCCGCGTCGCCGGTGGGCGAGCACCCGGACGTCGAGGGCCCGGAACTCGGAGCGCAGCTCGTCGGTCCGCTCCTCGAGGTCCTCTCGCGTCACGCCGGGGCAGAGCTGGACGGTCAGCAGATCGGCGTGGGAACCGAGGCGGCACCACAGCAGCCGGGGCACGACGAGACGGGCGGAGGCGTCGCGTGCCTGGAGGCCGGCCGAGGCCATGAGGTCGGCGAAGCCGCTCCGGTACCGGATGCGCCGGCCGAACCTGAACACGCGCGAGGAGATCAGGCGATCGAACGAGGCGCCGTGCGACCACCACCACGTGACGCCGGCCGCCAGCGCCACCGCCAGGACCGCCAGGAAGCCGGCGACGCCCTGCATGGCGCCGAGGAGCACCGCCAGGGCGACGACGGCCCCGAGGATCGGTACGTAGGCCAGCAGCCAGATCGCCATCACGGCGGCCCACACCGCCAGCAGAGCCAGGCGGAACAGACCACGCCCGGCGGCGAGCCCGAGACGACTGGAGAGGGTGTCGGGCTCCCGCACGATCGCCGTGCGCTGGACGTCGGCGCGACGTCGGATCGTCGAGCCGCGGAAGGGCTGGTGCGTGAACATCTACGGCTCCTGTGGGGACGAACGACGGGTGCGCGGGGAACGAGCGGTGCCGAGCACGGCCCGGCGGGTGGCCGCACGACGACGCAGGGGAGCGGCGTCGAACAGCGCGGCCTGGTCGAGGTGGTCAGGGCAGCGGCGAGGTGCGTTGCGGCGACGCTCGATCCGCGCCCGGCAGACCTCGCAGCGGTCGGACACGATCGGTTCCGCCTTCGGGGTGCTCATGCGACCGCACCTCCCGGGTCGGGTTCGCCGCGCAGCTCACGGGCCAGCCGGGTCCGCTCGGCGGGCGTCAGGCCGGCGACGACCCCGTGACGTCGCCCCGAGCGCTCCCAGCTCATGACGTCGTCCAGGCACGCCGCCTGGACGGGGCAGAACTCGCACACGGCCCGGCAGGTGGCGATCGCGTCCGGGTCGGAGGGCTCGGGGAAGAACAGGTCGTCGAGGCCGTCGCAGGTGGCGTGCTCTCGCCAGGACGGCGGTCCGTCGCCGTCGAAGAGGACCCGGCGCAGCACGAGTCGGACGGTCGCCGGGTTGTGGAACTCGTGTCCCGGTCCGACGTCGCGACGCAGGCGGGAGAGGACCGGTTCGGGCGTGTGGACCGGTCGCGGGGTCTGAGGTGGGGAACTCATCGTCGTGCCTTCCGAGGTCGGGAGGCACACGACGGACCGGGACGGCGGGACCCGCGGTCACTACCGTGGGAGGCGCGCTCCGGCACCGTCGTGTGCGGAGGGGCGAAGGCGCCGGGACGGGGAGAGGTTGGTCGCCAGGACCCGCCCCGGCGCCGAGTCAGACGGAGCCGCAGGCTCCGCGGATGGCGTGCTGGGCCGCGAGCAGCTCCGCGACCGCGGCGGCGAAGCAGTCCGAGAGGCGGACCAGCTCGCCGGAGTGCAGGAACAGCGTCAGCCGGCTTCCGATGCGCTCGTCGACGTCCAGCGTCACGCGGTCCTCGTCGGCGTGGACGGTGAAGCCCATCCGCGCGTCGGGCCGGACGTGCACGCTGACCGTCATCGCGATCCCGGACTCGGGCGACTCGACGTCGGCCATCACGCCCTACCTTCAGAGGTGCGGCCGGAGCTGGTGTTGGCTCCGGGTGTGCAGGCGGAGCGGGGATGGCTTCCATCAGAGCTGCCGTCAATGGCCGTAGGCTGCTGTTCCCCCCGCTCTGC
>NZ_JBXUHE010000079.1:0-9775 GCF_057180585.1 Actinomycetospora sp. 2LY8.5 | reverse complement strand
GAGATGGTCGTCGATGTAGACGTAGAGTCCGGTCAGGAGGGTGTCCAGGTCTGTCGTCACAAACGGATCTTGGGCGCCCTCCGCCCTCCTTCCCGGCCACCACGCCGTTCGGACTTACTCGTCTAGGCCTGGCTGCTGGCGCGCTCCCGGCTGTCGTCCTGGGAGGCCGAGCCCCGCGACGCGCCGTCGCGGGGAGCGTCGGCGCGCTCGCGGTGGGCCTGCTCCCACGCGGAGTCGTCGCGGGCGCCGTCCTCGCCGCCGTCCGACGAGGGCCTGCGGCGGACGCCCCGGCGGTCGAGCCGGTGCAGCTGCCCGTTGCCGTCACGTCCCCAGTGCGTGCCGTGCGAGTCGGTGAACCGCATCTCCGGCACGGCGGGCGCGGAGTACAGCTCCTCGCGGCTGACCTCGTCCGCGCCGAAGGGCAGGGAGCGGATCCGGTCACTGGCCGGGGGGAGCAGCGCCATCGAGATGCTGTGCTGCTCCTCGCTGGAGGGCAGGCTGAACAGGCAGCGGACCTGGAACACGGGGGAGTCGCCGCCGTTGTGCACGCACAGCACGAAATCCTCGTCGCGGTCGTGCCGCCCGCCCTCGTCGAGCCAGGCCGTGACACCCTGGGCCTGCTGTTCCTGCCGGACCTCGACCTGGTCCTTGCGGTTGAGCAGCATGATCCACACGTACGCGGCGAAGCCGAGCAGGGAGCCGGCGCTGCCGACTGCCGAGACCCACTGGGCGGCGAGCTGGGACGTGCTCATCGGGCCGGGACACCTCGGGGGACGTTCGGGGAAGCCATGGACGAGAAGGTGCCCGACACGGGGGACCTCTACGCTCCGTGCCGTGAGCTCCGCGCCCGACCCGCCCCGTCCGACGCCACCGCCGGACGGCTCCCCCGGAGCGCTCGTCCGGTGGACGATCGACGTGCTCAACGCCCACGACGCCGAGGCGCTGCGCCAGGTGTGGGCGCCGACGATCCGCGCGCGCTTCCCGACGCGCACCGTGCGCGGCGCCGACGACCTCGTCGTCTGGTGGCGCGGGGTGTTCGAGGCCGTGCCGGACCTCGCGATGACGATCGAGGGCATGGCCGAGAACGGCACGCGGGACGAGGGCGAGGTGTTCCTGCGCTGGCGCCTCGCGGGTCACCACTCGGGGGCCGCATGGGAGGGCCTCGAGGCGACTGGGGCGGCGGTCGACCTCGACGGGATGGACCACTTCGTGGTGGCCGGCGGGCGCATCGCGAGCAACTTCGTGATCTTCGATCAGCTGCAGTTCGCCCGGCAGATCGGGCTGATGCCCGCCGAGGGGTCGCGCCTCGACGTCGGGCTCAAGCGCGGGTTCAACGCGCTCGCCCGACGCCGGCGGGCGCGCTCGGGCTGACAGGTCGGCTCCCCCGCCCCTAGGCTTCCGTCGTGGCGATGGTGTTCGACGCCGTGGCCGGCGACGTCCCGTGGTGCAACGGGTGTGGACGGCGCGCTGTGACGCCCCGACCGCCTTCACCTCGGCGGTCAAGGGCACATCCATGATCGCGTTCGCGCGGACCGCTCACGGAACGACGGTGCACCTGCGCGGACCGGAGACCCGGGCCACGCGGATGACCTGCCCGGAAGGCTGCGAGTTCTTCGGTGTCGACCTGCAGTGCGGTGCCTACGTGCCCCTGTTCCCGCCGTCCGGCCTGATCGACCTGAACGACGTCCTGCTGCCGACGGTGTCGGGCGATCGGCTCCTGCTCGACAACCGCGACTGGGAGATGCCGAGCGCGCAGAACGTCGACGTCTTCGTCGACAGGCTGATCCGGGCGGGTCTGCTGTTCCTCGATCCGCTCGTCGACGAGGTCCGTCACGGCGAACGTCCACGGGCCGTGTCGGAACGCACGGCGCAGATGCGGTTCCGCCGCGCCGTCGGCGTCTCGCGCCGCAAGCTCGTCAGCATCGACCGGGCACGGCGCGCCGCGCGGCTCCTCGCCGCGGGCCGCTCGATCGCCGACGCGGTCACCGTCGGTGGCTACTACGACCAGCCCCAGCTCGCGCGGGCGATGCGGTGGGCGACCGGTCACACGCCCGGTGAGCTGAGGTCCGGCGTGCCGTTCCTCGCGTTCTGAGCCTCCCGACCTTGACGGTTTCGGTTCGATACAAGACGGTCCGAGATCGGGATGATCGTCTTCGGGGTATGCGCACTCTCATCGAATACGACCACCTCTCGATCGACGGACGCGTCACCGGGGACGACTTCTGGGCCGCGCAGATGAAGATCGTCGCCAACGACCGCCACATGGAGTACCAGCTCCGGCTGCTGGACCGCGCCGACGGCCTGGTGCTCGGGCGGGCGACCTACGAGGGCTTCGCCGCGACGTGGCCGAGCATGACCGGTGAGCTCGCCGACAGGATCAACTCGCTGCCGAAGTACGTCGCCTCCACCACGCTCACCGAGACCACCTGGAACGCCGAGGTGCTCGACGGTGACGCCCTCACGGCCGTCGCCCGGCTCAAGGAGTCCGGCGACGGCACGCTGGTGAAGTACGGCAACGGCCCCTTCAGCCGGGCGCTTCTCGAGGCGGGACTGCTCGACGAGCTGCATGTGAGCATCTCGCCCTTCGTCGCGGGATCCGGTGAGTCGCTGCTGTCGGGTATCGGCCCGACCGCCATGGACATGGCCGGGGTGACCGACATCGGGAACGGCGCGGTCGTGCTGGCGTACACGCCGGCTCGGTAGCCGGACGCGCCGACGGAGAGGGCTCCACACCCACCCCATCGAGGACCCGCGACTCGGGACTCGGGCGGGCGCTCTCAGCCCGTGGTGTTCTTGGTGCTGTCCTTGCGGCCGCGGCCCTGGGTGCCGCCGCGGCCGCGGAACTCGACGCCCGCGTCCACGAGCAGGCGGCGGACCCGCCCGATGCTGTAGCCGGTCTCGGCGCAGATCTCACGGATGCTGGCGCCCTTCTGGTACCGCTTGAGCAGCTCGCTGCCGAGCTTGGAGCGCTCCGCCCCCGTCACCCGCTGGTTGCGCGCCAGCTCTGGTGTCTTCGCCATGCGGGGCAGTATCACAGCGCGTGGCCGAGCGCCGCCACTGTGGGGGATTACCGCTGAGTCAAGCGGTCGGACGCGTACTGCGAACGAGATCAAGGTCCGCCCGTCGGCTCAGTGCTATGACGGACCGTGAGCGAATCAGTTCGCTCCTTTACTACCTGTAGGCAGGGTACTGACGTCCCCGTGGCGCGACGTCCTCGGCGGACTCGGCGCCCCAGCTCGACCACCCCGGGCGGGGGTACCGGGCGAACATCTCGAGGTACGGGCCCGGCGAGCACGCCTCGATGAGGTCGTAGGCCTCCTCGGGCTTGCGGGAGTGCTCGCGCTTGCGGGTCTCGATCATGTTGACCTGGCGGCGGCCGGGCTCGAGCGTGCGCAACGAGCCTCGCACGCCGAACAGGATCAGCTCGGTGACGTTGCGGAAGTAGAACCCGACGCCGCGCCCGTCGGGCCCGCCGTCCTTGCGGCGCTTGGCCCACACCAGGTTGCTGACGTACCGGAAGCCCCAGCCCTGCATCACCGCGAGGCCCTCGGGCAGTAGGGCGTTCGGCACCCAGAGATAGAGATGGGCGTTGGCCGAGACGACGTCGACGACCGGCAGCGCCGCGATCTCGGCGGCGGTCATCGTGTCGTAGCGATCGAGCCGCCGGTGCTCCGGCGCGACCTTGCCGGTGCGGTTGGTGAACCGCCACGGCGGGTCGGCGTAGACGCACGACCAGCCGCCCGCCGCCCGGGGGAGCGCGACCTCCTCGAGGGGCGTCGCGTCCACGCGCAGGGGCGCCGCGCGGCGTCGGGGTGTCGCGTCGTCGGTCTCCGTCGCACTGCCGGCGTCCGCCGCCAGGGTCATCGTCTCGGGCCTCCTCGCCGGGATCGGGGTGGGCGGGACGCTAGCGCCGGGCCCCGACAGCACGGGGTCGTCCTCGTCGCTCACTGCACGAACTCGTCGGTCAGCATGAGCGGCGCGGGCGCCGCCGGCCGGTCCCGCTCCCCGTCGCCCGGAGCCCAGCACCGACGGGAGATCGCGACGGCGAGCAGCGGGCAGCCGCCGGCGTCGCCGCGCGTCATGCGCGACTCGAGCTTGCCCAGGTGCGTGGTCGTCGACGTCGAGAGCCTGCTGCGGACCTCGTCGTCGCTGCCCCCGGCCGCGCGGGTCAGCTCGCGGGCGAGCTCGCGCAGGTCGTCATGGGTACGGGTGAGCAGCACCGCGCCGTCGATGAGGCCGGCGTCGTAGAGCGCGCGGTAGGCGCCGATGTCGCGGTCGAGGTTGCCGTCCTTGGCGTTCCACTCGACGTCGAGCGCGACCCGGCCCTTCACGTTGTCGACCTTGTACCCCTCGTTGACGACCTCGCTCTCGCGCACCGTCACGCCGAGCTCCCCGGCGGGCGCCCAGGGCTGCACCTGCAGGCGGGACGTCACCACGGTGTCGACCCGTCCCTCGCGCCAGCCGCGCCCGCGGAAGGCGGCGTTGAGGCGGGCCGCGAGCCGTGACTCGTTGCCGCCGGCCTCGATGAGGTCGGCGGTGGTGAGGGTGAAGTCGGCGAGCACCGCGCAGACCTCGGCGAACTCCTCGCGGCCCGTCGCGGCCAGGACGGCGGCGGCGTTGCGGGTCTCGCGGAGCTCGTAGCGCTCGGCGATCTCCGGCGGGACGACCGTCGACCACCCCTGCGTGAGCTCCATCGCCGGCCAGTGTCCCACCACGATCGGGCACGGCCCCGTCCACCGCGCGACCCGCCCCGAGGCGGTGTGACGCGGACCTCTAGGGTCACTCGAATGGGTCACCTCCCCGCCGGAGGTCCCCGGTGACGACCACGGCCCCGATCCCCGTCGCCGCGCCCGACGTCCGGCTCGGCGACGTCGTCGACCCCGCTCCGCGTCTCTCGCCGGTGGCGTGGCGCCCGGTGCTCCTGCTGGCCGGCGCGGTCGCGCTCGTGCACACCGCCACGTCCGCCTGGTACGGCGCGTTCGGTGACGAGCTGTACTTCATCGCGGCCGGTCGCCACCTCGCGTGGGGGTACGCCGACCAGCCGCCGCTCGTGCCCTGGCTCGCCGCGGGGCTCGACGTGGTCGCCCCCGGCAACCTCGTCGTCCTGCGCCTGCCCGCCACGTTGGCCAGCGCCGCGCACGTCGTGGTCACCGCGCTGATCGCCGCCGAGATGGGCGGACGGCGCCGGGCGCAGCTGCTGGCCGGCGCCGCGATCGCGATCTCGCCGTTCCTGCTCGCCACGGGCCACCTGCTGGCGACCTCCACGCTCGACCCGTTCCTGTGGACGCTGCTGCTCTGGCTCGTCGTGAGGTGGATCCGTACCGACGCCCTCCGGCGCGGCAGCTCCGCTGGGCTGCGTGCCGCGGGGGACCGGCTCCTCCTGGCCGCGGCCCCGGTGCTGGCGGTGACACTGGCCGTCAAGGTCCTCGTCCCCGTGCTCGTCGCGGGGCTGGCGGTCGGCGTGCTCGTGGCCGGGCCTCGCCGTCTGCTCGCACGGCCGGCGCTGTGGGTCGCGCTGGCCCTGGCCGCGACCTCGACCGTGCCGACGCTGCTCTGGCAGGCGGCGCACGGCTGGCCGCAGCTGCACATGGGCGCGGTGGTGGCGGGCGAGGGCGCCCTGACGGGCAACCGCTGGTGCTTCCTGCCGTTCGCGGCCTGGGACGTCGGCCTCGTGCCGGGAGCGGTGCTCGCGGGTGTCGGGCTGTGGGGACTGCTGCGCGCCGACACCCTGCGGCCCTGGCGCGCGGTCGGGGTCGCCGCCGTCGCCACGACCGCGATGATGATCGCCGCCGGTGGCCGGCCGTACTACGTCATGGGACTGGCCGCGGTGCTCCTCGCCGCCGGCGCGGTCGTGCTGCAGGACCGGCGCCCGGCGCGCTGGTGGGGCTGGACGGTGTCGATCCCCGCCTACGTCGCGTCGGCGCTTCTCGTCGCCGTGATCGCCCTGCCGCTGGGGCCGGCCCAGTGGCGCGTCGATCGCGGGGACTTCCTCACCGCGGGACAGGTCGGCTGGCCGAGCCTCGCCGCCGACGCCGCCGCGGCGTACCGCGCGCTGCCGCCCGAGCAGCAGGCGCGGACGACCGTGCTGGCCTGGTCGTACTGGTACGCCGCCGCCCTCGACGTCCACGGGCCCGCCGCGGGGCTGCCGCCCGTCTACAGCGCGCACCGCGGGTTCGCGTTCCTCGGGCCACCCCCGGACTCCGCGACCGCGGCGATCCTCGTCGGCCCGATCGAGGACACCGGGGCACTCTGCCGGACGGTGACGCCCCTGCCGCCGCACCGCGATCCGGCTGCGGACGCCGTCGTCAACGGCGACGTCCCGCTCGCCCTGTGCGACCTGCGCGCCCCCTGGTCGGCGTCATGGGGATCGATCACGCACATGCAGTAGCGGTATGTGAGCACTTTCCGGGGCTATAGCCCCGGAAAGTGCTCACGAAGGCTCAGTAGTCCCGGAGCACGACCTCCGGCAGGTAACCGTGCTGGTAGAGCCGCTTCTCGCGGACCATCGGCGAGAACAGGGTCGCCATGAACAGCGTCGAGACCAGCACGAACAGCGGTAGGGCGAGCTTCAGCCAGACCGGCCCGGGCAGCAGCGCCAGGAACGCGGCAGGCGTCGCCTGGACCGCGGACCGAGTGAGGTGGCGGAGGAACCAGGTCCGGCAGGTGAGGTCGTGCAGCACCCACGGCGCGTACCGGACCGGCAGGCGCGCCCCGAACGCGTAGGCGATCCAGCGCAGGACGCCGGGGCGTGTCACGGCGCCGCTCGCGCCGCTTCGCGCCTCCCTGCGCGCAGGCCGAGCGCCGTCGCCGCGACGTGGGCGAGGTGCACCGGCTCGTGGCCCGCGTTCTCGAGCTGGCGGATCTGGGTGCGGCAGGAGAAGCCGTCGGCGAGCACCGCGGTGTCCGGGTCGGCGGCGCGCACCGCGGGCATGAGGCCCCGCTCGGCGCACGCCGTCGAGACCTCGTAGTGCCCGTCCTCGAAGCCGAAGTTGCCCGCGAGCCCGCAGCAGCCCTCGTCGAGCACCCGCACGTCGACCCCGAGGGCGTCGAGCACCGCGCGGTCGGCGTCGAAGCCCATCGCCGCGTACTGGTGGCAGTGGATCTGCGCGACCGCCTTCGTGGTCGTCGTGACCTGCGCGCGGAGCTCGTCGACGTGGGACGCGAGGATCTCGGCGAGCGTGCGCGTCGAGGCCGCGAGACGCGCGGCGTCCTCGTCGTCGGGGCCGAGCAGCTCGACGACGTCCTGGCGCAGGGCCGCGGTGCACGAGGGCTCCAGGCCGACCACGGGGACGCCGTCGTCGAGCCAGGGCTTGACGACGTCGAGGCTGCGCCGGGCGACCGCGCGCGCGGTGTCGAGCTGACCGGTCGTGTGCCAGGTCAGCCCGCAGCACACCTGGCCGGTCGGCAGCTCGACGCGGTAGCCGAGGTGCTCGAGCACGGCGATCGCGTCGAGGGCGAGCTCGGGGTCGAACGCGGAGGTGAACGTGTCGGGCCAGAGGAGGATGCGCGGTTCGGCCCCGTCCGGGCGCGGCGGGTGCGGGGCGAGGAGCCGGCGCAGCGGCTTCGGGGCGAGCGCCGGGATGTCGCGCTGCGGGGCGATGCCGCCGAGGCGCTTGGCGATCGAGGCCAGCGCGGGCCGGCGCGCCAGGGCGTTGGCGACCCTGGGCAGGCCGGGGACGGCGTCGACCAGGCGCAGCCAGCGCGGCAGGTAGCCCATCGACCAGTGGCTGCGGGGGCGCCGGCGCGCGCGGCCCGCGTAGTGCTGGGCGAGGAACTCGGCTTTGTAGGTGGCCATGTCCACGCCGACCGGGCAGTCGCGCTGGCAGGCCTTGCAGCTCAGGCACAGGTCGAGGGCGTCGCGGACCTCGATGGAGCGCCAGCCGTCGGGCACCAGCTGCCCGGACGCCATCTCGAAGAGCATCCGCGCGCGGCCCCGGGTGGAGTGCGACTCCTCGCCGGTCACGCGGTAGCTCGGGCACATGTAGCCGCCCGAGTCCGAGATGCACTTGGCGACGCCGATGCAGCGCCGGCTCGCGCGGGTGAAGCTGCCGCGGTCGTCGGTGTAGGCGAGCTCGGTCGTCGGACCGATGGTGGGGACGCCGACGAAGACCTTGAGATCCTCGTCCATCGGCGCCGGGTCGACCACGCGGCGCGGGTTCATCCGGCCCTCGGGGTCCCAGACGGCCTTGAACGCCCCGAACGCCTCGAGCAGCCGCGGGGAGTAGGTGCGGGCGAGCAGCTCGGCGCGCGCCTGCCCGTCGCCGTGCTCGCCCGAGACCGAGCCGCCGTGCGCCGCGACGAGGTCGGCGGCGTCGGTGAGGAAGGCGCGGAAGTTCGCCAGGCCGGGGCGGGTGAGCAGGTCGAAGTCGATGCGCACGTGCAGGCAGCCGTCACCGAAGTGCCCGTAGTAGGCGCCCTGCCGGCCGTGGCGGCGCAGCAGCGCGTCGAACTCGCGCAGGTAGGCGCCCATCTGCGCGGGCGGCACCGCGGCGTCCTCCCATCCCGGCCAGGCCTCGCCGCCGTCGGGGGAGCGGGTGACGATGCCCGACCCGTCCTCGCGGACCTTCCACAGCGCGCGCATGGCGGTCGGCTCGGAGACGACCTTGACGCTGGCGCCGTAGGCCGCCATCTCCTTGCCGATGGCGCGCGCCGTGGCCTCGGCCTCGCCGCGGTCGGCGCCGCCGGTCTCGACGTAGAGCCAGCCCTTGCCCTCGGGCAGCTGCTCGTGGGTGCGGTCGTCGGGCCGGCTCGCACGCAGGGCGCCGATGACGCCGACGTCGACGCCCTCGATCGTCAGCGGGTGGTGCTCGCGGATCGGCATGACGTGGTCGGCGGCGGTGTACGCGTCGGGGAATCCGAGCACGCACAGCGCCCGCGCGGGCGGCGATTCGACCAGGTCGACGGTCGCCTCGAGGATCGTCGCGCAGGTCCCCTCGGTGCCGACCAGGGCGCGGGCGAGGTCGACGCCGTGGTCGTCGAGGAGCTGGTCGAGGTTGTAGCCGCTGACCCGCCGGGTCATGCCCTCGACGAGGAGCTCCGCGCGGATGGTGCCGTCGTACTTCCGGCGCAGGGCGTCGAGCTCGCGGTAGACGGCCCCCTCACGCCCGGGCCGCTTCTTCGCCTCGTCCGGGTCCGGGGTGCGGCCGACGCCCATCCGCGTGCCGTCGGCCAGCACCACCTCGAGCGCGCGGACGTTGTCGACGGTCTTGCCCCACGCCACCGAGTGCGACCCGCAGGCGTTGTTGGCGATCATCCCGCCGAGCGTGCAGCGGTTGTGCGTCGACGGGTCGGGGCCGAACGTCAGCCCGTACGGGCGGGCGGCCTCGCGCAGGTCGTCGAGCACGACACCGGGCTGGACGCGGGCCGTGCGCGCGTCCGGGTCGATCTCCAGCACGCGCGTGAGGTGCCGGGAGAAGTCGACGACGACGGCCTCGTTCACCGCCTGCCCGCCGATGCTCGTGCTCGCGCCGCGCGGCAGCAGCGGGACACCGTGGCGCCGGGTGACGTCGACGACCGCCTCGACGTCGTCGAGGTCGACGGGCTGCACGACCCCGATCGGCACGTGGCGGTAGTTCGACGCGTCCGCCGACCACATCGCCTTGCTCGCGGTGTCGAACCGGACCCGCCCGCGCACGGCCGTGCGCAGGTCCTCGGCGAGGAGGGATTCGCGGGAGGAAGGGCGCGTGGCGGTCATCGCGGGTCAGTCTGCGCCGCTCGGGGATGCTTCGCTGGCCGGGGTGCGGGGTGCGGGGTGCGGGGTGCGGGGTGCGGGGTG
>NZ_JBXUHE010000078.1:0-9975 GCF_057180585.1 Actinomycetospora sp. 2LY8.5 | reverse complement strand
GGGCAGAGCGGGGGGAACAGCAGCCTACGGCCATTGACGGCAGCTCTGATGGAAGCCATCCCCGCTCCGCCTGCACACCCGGAGCCAACACCAGCTCCGGCCGCACCTCTGAAGGTAGGGCCTGATGCCCGGGCTGTCGGTGCGTCTCACGCCGGTCGGCCGGGCCGAAGTGTTCCTCCCCGACGACATGCCGCCGATCCTGGACGTGATCGTCGAGCACCGGGCGGTGCTGACCCTGACCGCGCGGCGCCTCGACGAGGTCAGTGCCGAGGAGCTGGAAGCGGCCCGGTCGCTGCTGACAGCGCTGACGGTGTTCGTGGAGCACGCCGCCTGCTGGCTCCCGCCCACCACGGAGCGGGCGATCGGCGGTGCGGCATGAGCACCACCAGCACCGGCACGAAGAAGGTCACCGAAGCGACCCCGGCCCGTACCGCGCGCCGGCTGACCCGCGAGCGGCTGCGCGCCTTGGTCCGGGAGCTGGTCCTCGACGGGGACCCCGTGCCCGACTGGCACGCCCACGCCGCTTGCGCGGGCATGGACGAGGCGCGGTTCTTTCCGGTCGCCGACGGCGGACCGCTTGGGGTCGAGCGGATCGAGCAGGCCAAGGCTGTGTGCGCCGGCTGCCCGGTCCGGACCACCTGCCTCGCGGACACGATGGCTCGCGAGTCCCCGACCGCCCGTTACGGCGTCTTCGGCGGCCTGTCCGCGGGTGATCGCTCCCGGCTCTACACCGACTTGCGCACCCGAGCGTTCGCCCTCGACGACGCGAGCGACGAGTCAGGAGCAGTGGCGTGAGCCGCCCGCCGGCTGGGCCGCGTTGCGAGGTCTGCGCCGCCCGTCTCGGCCCGGACACCCCGGCCAACCGGCCCCGCCGGTGCACCGAGCACATCGCGCAACAGGCCCTCTTCCCGCTCACGGCCGTCCCTGGCCGACGTCGGCGACCCCAGTCCGGGGCGGACGACCTCTCGCCCCGGCACGACCGCCACCACACCACCACCGGGCGCCCCGTGCGCCGCGACCGCTCCGGAAGGACTGAGTCCTGATGCCGATCGGACACACCGTCGGGCGCGGCGCCACCATCCGCCGCCGCGCCGACGTCCAACCCACCCTCATCGAACCGTCGCGGACCTTCCTCGGGCGGCTGCGACGCCGCGGCCTGCTGGCTGTCGGGCGGCTGCTCGTCCTCGCCGTGTGGGGCGCGGTCATGGCCGCATGGCTGCTGGCCTACGTCCCCGTCCTGGCCGCCGCCACCGCCCTGGTCGCGGTGGTGTGGTCGGTGCAGGGCCGCGGTGCCGGCCTGGCCGTGATCGCGCTGGTCGGCGTCGCGTTCTACACCTGGTCCCGCGCCCACCCCGAGACCTGGGAACGCCTCGTCGCGTCGCGGGTGTGGCGGTTCGTCCGGCGCATCCGCTACCGCTGGGTCTGGCGAGACCTGCTCGCGGCCGCCGACGTCCGCGCCCGCGACGCCCACCACGTGATCCGGGTGCCGCGGCTGCTGTGGGTCCGTCTCGGGCGCCACGCCGATCTGCTCACCGTGCAGCTCTGCCCCGGGGTCACCCCCGAGCACCTCGAAGCGGCTGCCGACGCGTTGCGCACCGAGTTCCGCGCCCTGGAAGTCCGCGTCCTGCCCCACCAGCGCCGCGGATGGGTCTCGCTGCGGGTGATCTGCGCCGACACCCTGCTCGACCCCATCGCCCCACCCATGAGCACCGACAGCGCGAACAACGGGGTGGACCTGACCGCGCTGCACCTCGGGCGCCGCGAGGACGGCACCCCGTGGCTGCTGCGCCTCCTCGGCCGCCACCTGCTGGTGGCCGGGGCGACCGGGGCCGGCAAGTCCTCGGTCGTCGCCTCCCTCCTGGTGGCGCTCGCGCCGGCCATCCGTGCCGGGACGGTGCGGCTGATCGGGATCGACCCCAAGGGCGGCATGGAGTTCGGCCTCTACCGCGACCTGTTCCACCTGCTGGCCTGCGAGACCGAGGAGGACATGGTCCGCGCCCTGGAAGCGGCCGCCGAGCTCGTCGCCGATCGGGCACGGGTGATGGCCGGCGTGACCCGCCAGCACGAACCCACCGTCGGCGAGCCGTTCTACGTGGTGCTGGTCGACGAGATCGCTTCCCTGACCGCCTACATCGGCGACCGCGGGCTCAAGGAGCGCGCCAAGCAGGCCCTCGGGCGGCTGCTGACCAAGGGCCGTGCCCCGGGCGTCTCGGTCGTCGGCTGCGTGCAGGACCCTCGCAAGGACGTCCTGGAGGTCCGCAACCTGTTCACCACCCGCATCGGGCTGCGCCTGGCCGAGAAGACCGAGGTCCCGATGGTCCTCGGCGAGGGCGCCCGCGAGCGCGGCGCCTTCTGCGACCGCATCCCGATGCACACGCCGGGGGTCGGCTACCTCGTCGAGGACGGCTCCACCGTCGTCACCAAGGTCCGCGCCGCCTACGTCGACGACGACCAACTCCGCTGGCTCGCCACCACCTACCCGTCCCCGACCCTCGAAGTCCTGCCGGAGGTCGTCGACCTACCCGACAAGCCCCGCCGGCCCCGCAAGCCCAAGAGCGAGCGGGAGGCGTCCTGATGACCATCGACGAGACGACCGGGCCAGTGCCGGTCGGGAAGCTCACCGGACCGGTGATGCGCGAGGTCGCGAAGACCTCGGCCGAGCAGGTCGGCGCCTGCATCCGCCCGCTCGCGGTCCGCCGGATCGACCGGGAAACCGGCGCCACGACCGTCGTCCCGATCCCGTGCGGCGCCACCCGCGCCTCGGTGTGCGGGCCCTGCGCTGACCGGGCCCGGCGGCTGCGGATGTGGCAGGCCCAACAGGGCTGGCACCTCGACACCGAACCCGAGACATCGACCGCCGAGGAGCCCACGGTGCGGCAGCGGGCGCTGCTCGGGCAGCGAGCCGACCTCGAGCACGACCACGCCGCCGCCCTCGAGGCCGGCGAGATGACCCGAGTCCTCGACGTCGAAGCCGACATCGCCCAGACCGACGAGATGCTCCGCTCCGAGGGGGTCCGCGGAGAGACCCCTCGCAGCAAGGGGGAGGACAAGCCGAAGCGGCGTGCTCGCTCGACGAAGCGGCGTCAGGACGTCCCCGACTTGCCCCGGCTCCCGGTTCGCGCCACCACGACCGGGAGGGTGTTCGAGGCCCCCAACGGGCGCACCTACCGGCCTTCGACGTTCGTCACCCTCACGCTGCCGTCTTACGGGCCGGTCCGGACGCAGGACGGTGCCCCGAAGGACCCCGAGCGGTACGACTACCGCCGCGCTGCCCGGGACGCGATCCACGTCGGGGAGCTGTTCGACCGCTTCGTGCAGAACCTCCGACGGGCGGTCGGGTGGAACGTGCAGTACTTCGCCGCCGTGGAACCGCAGCGCCGCGGCGCCCCGCACCTGCACGCCGCGATCCGCGGCACCATCCCCCGCAAGCTGATCCGCCAGGTCGTCGGGGCGACCTATCACCAGGTGTGGTGGCCCACCCAAGACCAGCCGCTCTTCACCGCGGAGCACCCGCCGGTGTGGGACGAGACCCGCGACCCCGCCTGCTACGTCGACCCCGAGACCGGCGCCCCGCTACCCAGCTGGGAGCAGGCCCTCGACGCGCTCGACGACGACCCCGACGCCGCCCCGGCGCACGTCATCGAGTTCGGCGCCCAGGTCGACATCCAGGGCGTCCTGTCCGGGACGGAGAAGTCCGACAAGGCGATCCGGTACCTGACCAAGTACCTGACCAAGAGCCTCGGCGAGACCGCCGAACCCGACACCCCCGCCGCCGCGGCACACATGGACCGCCTGGTCGAGGCGCTGCGGTGGGAGCCGTGCTCGGAGTCGTGCCCGAACTGGCTGCTGCACGGGATCACCCCGGAGAACCCGAAGCCGGGGATGGTGCCCGGCCAGTGCCGTGCCAAGGCCCACAAGCGCGAGCACCTCGGCTACGGCGGCCGGCGCTGCCTCGTCTCGCGGAGGTGGTCGGGTAAGACCCTGACCGAGCATCGCGGCGAGCGACGGGGACATGTCCTCAAGGTTCTCGGTGCCGTCGGGGCCACCGCTGAACACGTCACCGACGACGGCGACCTCGGCCGTTACGACTGGCAGCTCATCGGACCCCGCGACCGGGACCAACCCGACCGGCTCCAGCTCCTGTTGCGGTCCATCGCGCAACGACGGCGATGGCGCGAGCAATACGACCAGGCCAAGAACGACGCCGGCACCAGCTCGGCAATTGGTGATCAAGCAGCGTGAGGGGAGGAACGATGCAACCGAACGAACGCCTGTGGTCGGCCCAGGAGGTCGCCGACTACCTCGGAGTGCCGCTGCGCTCGCTGTACGACTGGCGCCTGCGCGGCTATGGGCCGCCGAGCAAGAAGGTCGGGCGCTACCTGCGCTACGACCCGGCCGCCTTGCGCCGCTGGGTCGACGCTCTCGACGAGGCGGCCTGACAGTGGGGCGCCCGCCGCTCCCGTTGGGCACGCACGGGAAGATCAGGACCGTTCGCCTTGCTCCCGGGAGTTTCCGAGCACGGGCGCGCTACCGCGACTACGACGGCATCACACGGCCCGTAGCGCGGGTAGGACCCACGAAGACGGCCGCCGAGAACACGCTCAAGGAAGCTCTGCGCGACCGCGGAGGACTGGAGCGCGACGGCGAGATCACTCCCGACACGAAGGTCGGCGCCGTCGCCGCGATCTGGCTCCAGGACCTCGACGAGTCGGACCGCGCCACGCGCACGAAGGCGGCCTACCGCGACACCTGGACCCGCATCCTGGCGCCGGCCGTCGAATGCCTCCGGCTGCGCGACATGCGCGTCTCTCGTGTCGATCGCGTGATCCGCACCATCAAGGAGCGCAACGGCCCGGGCTCTGCTCAACACGCCCGCGCGGTGCTCTCTGGAGTCCTCGGTCTGGCCGTGCGCCACGACGCGATGGACTCGAACCCCGTGCGGGACCTCACACCCGCGAGCCGCAAGCGTGGCCGCGAGCGCGTCGCCCTCGATGAGGCGAGCTGGCGCGAACTGCGCGCGTTCGTGCAGACGTCGGAACCGGCGGAAAAGCACGACGTGCGCGACGTCCTCGACGTCCTCTCCGGCGTCGGCTGCCGCATCGGTGAACTCCTCGCCCTCGATTGGCCCGATGTCGACGACACGACGGGAACGATCGCCATCCACGGCACGGTGATCCGGGTCGCCGGCGAGGGCCTGCGGGTCCAGTCACACACCAAGTCGGACGCGGGGATGCGGACGATCTCCCCGCCGTCGTGGGTGATGGAGCTGCTGCGACGCCGGCACGCCACGTCGTTCGGCAACTGGGTCTTCCCGTCGACCGTCGGCACGCTTCGCGACCCCGATAACACCCGCAAGCAGCTCCGGGGCGTCGTCAAGGGAACGCAGTGGGAGGGGCTGCACCCCCACGCCTTCCGCCATCTCGTCGCCACACGGCTCGATGCGGCGGGACTCTCCGCCCGCGAGATCGCCGACTATCTGGGCCACGAACGGCCCTCGATGACGCAGGACGTCTACATGGCTCGCAAGGTCCGCAGCACCGGCGCCGGCTCCGCCCTCGACGGATTCAGGCCGTCGCAATGAGGAGCGTTTCCGGACAGTCGATCTATGCCCACGGCGTCCGCGATGGCATCACCGCTGGTCAGGCGCCCCCGGCAGGACTCGAACCTGCAACCGTCGGATTAGAAGGCCGATGCGCTATCCGTTGCGCCACGGGGGCTGTCGTGCAGTCGGCCTGCACGTCCGTCGTCACTGGCCGTCCTCCTCGTCGTCCGAGGTGGGCTCCGGGGCACGTCCGGGGCACACCGCATCGTCGAGACGGTCAGCCAGCTCGTCCAGTCTGTCAGGGAAGACGTGCCCGCAGAGGTCGAGGGTCATGGTCGCGGTCTTGTGGCCCAGCATGAGCCCGCGACCTCCTCGACGCCGTAGGTCTGGACCTCGATCACCCAGTCCTCCGGGTTCATCCGGCCGAAGTGATTGTGGGCGTGGTCGGGGTGGTCGGCACGACGGTCGGCGTCGTGCTGGGCGGGGTCGGCCCGACGTAGCGACCGGGTGAGGAAGCCGAGGACCTGGAGCACGGCGGGGACCGGAGCGGAACGAGTGTCGGCCTCCGGCGACCAGGCGCTCCGCCCTGGACCAGGGCACGACCTCAGGCGACCCATAGTGCGACGAGCTCCGGGACGGGGGAATGGTGGTCCTGGCGGGGTCTCACCCACGACGACGCGCCCGAGAGCTGCCGAGGGCGAGACCCCGAGGCGGACCGGTGTGCGGTGAGCGGCCCGCTCGCTACGATGAGCGCGTGGCGAACCCCTGCGTCGAGTCCCCGCCCCGCTCCTAGGCGGGGGCACTCCCATCGCGCTCGGAGCGTTCGGTTCCGCGGCGCCTCGTCGTGATCCCCGCGGTCTGCGTCCACCCTCCGACGCTTCCGGGGAGTTCTCGCGGTGCACGTCATCGACGCTGTTCTCGTCGTGTTCGCGGGCCTGCTGGCCGGAGTCATCAACACCATGGTCGGGTCCGGAACGCTCGTGACCTTCCCGATCCTGCTGGGGGCGGGCATCCCTCCGGTCGCGGCCAACGTCGCGAACAACATCGGCTTGGCGCCGGGCTCGGTCAGCGGGGCAGTCGGGTACCGGCGGGCGCTGACCATGCGGGCACGGCCGCTGATGCTGCTCTGCGTCACGGCGCTGCTCGGAGGCTCGACCGGAGCCGCGCTGCTGGTGGTCCTCCCCGCCGAGTGGTTTCAGCGGGTCGCGCCGTTCCTCGTCGGCGCTGCGGTTGTGCTGGTCATCGTTGAACCTGGCATCAAGAAGCGACTGCCCGCACAGCCCGATCGCGCGCGCCATGGGCCGAGGTGGTTGCTGCCCATCACTGTGTTCGCGACCAGCGTCTACGGCGGCTACTTCGGCGCCGGCCAGGGCGTCGTCCTCCTGGCGGCGATGACGCTGCTGATGACCGAGACACTGCACGAAGTCAACGCAGCCAAGAACGTCCTGCAGGCCGTCGACAACGTCACGTCCGCGGTCGTCCTCGTCGCGATCGCCCATGTCGAGTGGGGGGTGGTCGCGCTCCTGGCCCTCGGCGCGATCGTCGGCGGTCAGATCGGGGGGCGGTTCGGTCAGAGACTCCCGCCCGTCGCGCTGCGGGCCGTGATCGTGGTGGTGGGCGCCGCGGGCGTCATTCAGCTCAGGTGAGTCGATCTCTCGCGCGCGAGAACGTCCTCTAGCTCGAGGCACATCGGGAGGCACTCCCGGCAGGGGAGGCCCCGACAGCCGCCGGCACGGCCCGGTAGCCGAGACGGGGGTGACCTCCGCTGCCGTGAATCGGCACTGGCAGTTCCGCCGGCCGGGCGAAGTGGACGGCGGATGCGCTGTCCGTTGCGCCACGGGGCCTGGTGGGCAGCGAAGCCCGACCGGACGCCCAAGCCACGACGGCGCCCTACCCTGGTCGCGTGGCCACCACGACCCCGCCGCCCACCGAGGCATCGGAGCCCGCCTCGACCGAGCGGCCCACCACCACCGGAGGCCTGTTCACCGCGCAGGTCGGCCCGTTGCTCGCCGTGGCCGCCGTGGTGGCGCTGGCCCTGAGCACCCTGTCCGGGGCGGCGTCCTTCGCGCGGCTCGGCCTGCCGGACCCCGGACCCGTCACGGTCTACGCGCTGCCGGTGGTGCGTGCCGTGAGCCAGACGGCCGCCGCCGCGACGATCGGCTTCCTGATGCTCGCGGCCTTCTTCACCCCGCCGGCGTCGACGGGGTGGCTGTCGGCCGACGGCTACCGGGCCGTCCGTGTGGCGTCGTGGGCCGCGGGGACGTGGTCGGTCGCCGCGTTGCTGATGATCCCGCTCAGTGCGGCCGACGCCTACGGCCGGCCGGTCTCCCAGATGCTCGACCTGCGGGTGCTCTCGGTCGCGGTCCCCGGCATCGAGACGACGACGGCCTGGGCCCTCACCGCCCTCTTCGCGCTGGTGGCTCTCGGGGTGACCCGGGTCGTGCTCGGATGGGGCGGCGCCGTGGTGGGGTTCGGCCTGGCGCTCGCGGGTCTGCTCCCGCTCGCGCTCACCGGGCACTCGGCCGGGGGAAGCGACCACGACGTCGCCACCAACAGCCTCCTGCTGCACGTCCTCGCGGCGGCCCTCTGGGTCGGCGGTCTCGTCGCCCTGGTCACTCACCTCGTCGCGGGTGGTCGGCACGCGACGCTCGCCGCGCGGCGGTTCTCCGCGGTCGCGCTCGTCTGCTGGGTGGTGCTGGCGCTCTCGGGGGTGATCAACGCTGTGGTGCGGATCACGTGGGCCGATCTCCTCACGAGCACCTACGGCGTCCTCGTGATCGTCAAGTCACTCGCCCTCGTGGCGCTCGGCGCCTTCGGCGCGTGGCACCGCCGGCGCACCCTGCCTGCCCTGGCCGACGGGAGCTCCGGGGCGATCGTGCGCTTCGCCGGCCTCGAGGTGCTCCTCATGGCCGCGACGATGGGGGTCGCCGTGGCGCTCGGCCGGACACCGCCCCCGGTGGTGCCCGAGGCACAGCCGACCCGCCTCGAGGCGCTCGTCGGCTACGCGGTCGACCAACCGCTCACCGCCGTCGGTCTGATCACCGAGCCGCGCTTCGACCTGATCTTCGGCACCCTGGCGCTCGTCCTCGCTGGGCTCTACCTGGCGGGCGTGCGCCGCCTGCGACGCCGGGGCGACGCCTGGCCCGTCGGACGCACGCTGTCGTGGCTGGGCGGCTGTCTGGTGCTCCTCGTCGCGACGTCGTCGGGCATCGGCCGCTACGCCCCGGTGATGTTCAGCGTGCACATGGGCCAGCACATGATGCTCAACATGCTGGTGCCGATTCTGCTGGTGCTCGGCGGGCCGGTGACCCTCCTGTTGCGTGCCCTGCCGCCGGCCGGTGCCGGTGCCCCGCCGGGACCGCGGGAGTGGGTGCTCTCGGCCGTGCACTCGCCGATCGCCCGGGTGCTGACCCACCCGCTCGTCGCGCTCGCGCTGTTCGTCGGCAGCTTCTACGTCCTGTACTTCTCGGGGCTGTTCGACGTCGCGCTGCAGTCGCACTGGGCGCACCTGGCGATGAACGTCCACTTCCTGCTGGTCGGCCTGCTCTTCTTCTGGCCGATCGTCGGCATCGACCCGAGCCCGCGGCAGCTGCCGCCGGTCGGGCGTCTCGGTCTGCTGTTCGTCGCCATCCCGCTGCACGCGTTCTTCGGGATCGCGGTGATGACGTCCGCCACGGTGATCGGCTCCGGCTTCTATCAGCAGCTGGAGATGCCGTGGATCGACCGCCTCGCCGACCAGACCGCCGGCGGCGGCCTCGCCTGGGCGACCGGCGAGGTCCCGATGCTCATCGTGCTGATCGCCCTGCTCATCCAGTGGTCCCGCGCTGACGAGCGGACAGCGCGACGTGAGGACCGGCGTGCCGACCGCGACGGCGACAAGGACCTCGAGGCCTACAACGCCATGCTGCGTTCGCTCGCGACGACGGGGCGTCCCGGCCCGCCCGAGAGCGGGGCGGAGAGCTCCTCGGGCGACTCCTCGGGCGACTCCGAGACCGACACCCCGGCTGGCCTGGAGGAACGCCGAACCTGACCCCGGGTGCGCGGGGCACTTCGGAGTGTCGCGTACAGTGGTGAGGCACCCGGGGAACGGACGCCCACCAGCGGCCGGCCGGGAGCCGACCGGGGCTTCGACCCTCGGGTACAGTCGAACATGGGCGATCATGCCGAGGTCCTCGGACCGAGCAGATCGCCACCGCCCGACATCGGGACGGACCGGCAGGGACCCCCTGAAACAGTCCGTGAATCGAGTCGGGTACACTGGGAGTCACCGCGAGGAACTCGATCGGAAACGGTCGCGGCGAGACGCGTGTGGTTGTCCTTTGAGAACTCAACAGTGTGCTGAATGTTTGGTGTGTTTGTCCTCGTCGGCATTGTGCTCTTTGTGGGTGTGGTGTCGGTGGGTTTTTTTGAGGTTGTTTTTGCTGGGTTTGTTT
>NZ_JBXUHE010000077.1:0-11986 GCF_057180585.1 Actinomycetospora sp. 2LY8.5 | reverse complement strand
ACGGAGGACCTCCCGGTGGTGAGTGGATGCCGTCAGACAGCTCCACAGCACTCCCGGGAGGTCCTCCCCTCAAGATCATTCAGACCGTGTCGTCACACGCCCTCAACCAACGTGTCCGGTCAGTACACCTAGAGCAGCGGCCGCAGCGGATCGCGGTGATCAGGTTATCGCCCAACCTGGATGCGCTGCAGGTGCTCGGGGTGACGCCCGTCTACACGCAGGCGGAGGAGACGGTGTGGCCGTGGCGCGACATCCGCTGGCTGGAGCAGGTCGAGTTCCGTGACACCGCCACACGCCGGGAGCCGACCAACGTCGAGGCGATCGCCGCCACGCGCCCGGACCTGATCGTCGCGGTGAACTTCGTGCGGGACGAGCAGGAGTACCAGCGTCTGAGCACGATCGCGCCGGTGCTGGAGAAACCGGTGAAGATCGACGGCGACAAGATCGAGTGGCAGGAGACCCAGCGCCTCGTCGGGCGGGCGCTCGACCTCCCGGCGGCGTCGGAGCGCGCGATCACCGACGCGGAACGCGCCATGGACGAGACCGGCCGTGCCCACCCGCAGTTCGACGGCAAGACGATCACCGTCGCGACCGAGTACACCCAGTCCGGGATCGACTACTACACGGTCGCGGGCGGGACGGCCGAGGGGATCGTCCGGCGGCTCGGCTTCGTGCCCAACCCGCTCGCCGCGAACTTCGTCGACGACCCGAGCGTCGCCGACGAGCAACTGGGGCTGCTCGACGCCGACGTGCTGGTCTTGTTCTTCACCGACGGGGCGGTGCGTGAAGCGCGGCTACAGTCGCCGTTGTTCCGCGCCCTGCCGCCGGTGGCCGAGGGCCGCTTCCTCACCGTCAGCATCGGCGAGCCCGCCAGCAACGTCACCTGGGTGCTGCGCCGCGGCGCGAGCGCCGCGAGCCTGCGTGGGCGACCGGGGCACTGGCCGAGCGACTCAGCACACTGAACCTGGCCTGAGACCGGCGTTTCGGAGATCGTTCGAGGATGACGACGGGGGCCGGCCCGCGTCGTCACTGCGGTGGTGGCGCGCCCCGCCGTGCCGTCGCTGCACCGGCGTCGGGCGCTCGGTCTCGTCGTCATCGTGGCGGCGTTGCTGGGCGCGGTCGTCATCAGCCTGGCGCACGGCGCGAGCCCGCTGCCCTACGGCGAGGTCTGGAGCGCCCTGTGGAGCCGGGGCAGCACCCCGTCCGACCTGATCGTGTGGACCGAACGCTGGCCGCGCACGCTCGTGGCGGTCGTGATGGGGGCCGCGCTCGGGGTCGCGGGGGCGCTGATCCAGGCGCTGACACGCAACCCTCTGGTGGACCCGGGCATCCTCGGGGTCAACGTGGGCGCCGGGTTCGCGGTCACGCTCGGGGTGGGTCTCCTGGGTCTGTCGGGGATCACCGGATACGTCTGGTTCGCCTTCCTCGGCGCCGCTGCGGCGACGGTGCTCGTCTACCTCGTCGGTGCCTCGGGCGGGGGCACCAACTCGCCGGTCACGCTGGTGCTCGCCGAGGTCGCGCTGGGCGCGGTGCTGAACGGGCTCTCGACCTTCCTGACCCTGATCGACGCCAAGACGTTCCGGTCGATCCGTACCTGGGGCCTGGGCTCGATCGCGCGGACCAGCCTGGACGACGCGCTGCTCGTGCTCCCGTTCCTCGTGGTCGGGCTGGCCCTGGCCGTGTTCCTGTCCGGAGCTCTGAACTCCATCGCGCTCGGCGACGACCTCGCGGCGTCGCTGGGGACGCGCGTGGCGAGGACCCGCGTGCTGGGGATCGTCGTCGTGACCCTGCTGGCCGGTGGGGCCACGGCGCTGACCGGGGGGATCGCGTTCGTCGGGCTGATGGTGCCGCACGTGGTCCGCTAGTTTCGTCGGCCCCGACCAGCGGTGGATCATCGCCTACTCGGCGCTGGCCGCGCCGGTGCTGGTCCTCGCCGCCGACGTGCTCGGCCGCGTCGTGGTCCGACCCGGGGAGATCGAGGTGGGCGTCCTGACGGCGGTGGTCGGGACGCCGGTACTGCTCGCCCTGGTCCGTCGGAGGGAGGCGAGCGGCCTGTGAGCGCGCCGACCCGGGGCGCGCCGAGCGGTGCCCCCTCGACTTCGGGGACGGGTCGCGCCCCGTGCGGACGCGGTGGTTCCCGGGGCACGTCGGGCTCCGGCCGGTGCTGGCGTCGACGGCGCTGCTCGCCGTCGCGCTCGCCGTCTCCACGGCTGCGCTCGGGCTCGGGGACTTCCGGCTCGGGATCGGCGATGTCGCGGGCGCGCTGGTCGGGGTCGGGCCCGAGTTCCACCAGATCATCGTGCGGGAGTGGCGGGCACCCGTGGTGCTGGCCGCACTCATGCTCGGCGCCCTGCTGGGAATCGGCGGGGCGATCTTCCAGTCGTTGACGCGCAACCCGCTGGGTTCCCCGGACGTGATCGGATTCGACGCCGGGTCCTACACCGCGGTGACCGTCCCGGGACGCCGCGGGGCGCTGCGGCGTCCGCCTCGAACGCTCACCCGCGGGGCGAGTCTGCCCGGCGCCGGGCAAGCACGGCCGCGGCCCGAAGATGCTCCTGAAGAGCCTCGTAGTCCCTCGCGGTGCTGGCGGTACTCAGCTCTTGCCTGGCCGGCCGGAGGTCGCCGACCACATCAGTCAGTGTGCCCAACAGCTGCTCAAGGCCGATCGCGGCAGCGTTGTCCAGCTCCGGGTGGCCCCCTTCGGTGATCTCCCGGCGGTGCAGACCGAGTTGAAGGGCGCGCTGGGCCTCGCGAAGGGCCACCACCGTGGTGTGGCTGATCATGCCTACCACCATGCCCTCACCGGCCACGCCCAGACCGTGAGCTTGGCCCGAGTGCGGACGCCTGGCAGCCGGCGCACATCAGCCTGGCTCGGGCGCCCCCGCCGGGGCCGGGAAGCAGCGAGAGTCTGCTGTCATCGGGGTCGGTAAGGGTTGTGGCCGGGCCCGCCCTGACCGGGGGGAGGTGGACCGGTAGGTCGCGCCTCGGGCGGTGGTGCATCGGCCCGCCTGGTGGGGCCTCGGCGGTACTCGCTCCAGGATCGTGGCTGGGTAGGCGGGGTCGGGGGAACGACGTAGCTGCGGGCGTTCTGGTCGTCGGGTTCGGGGCGGTTGCGCAGGTCGGCGTTGAGGTAGGCGTCGAGGTCCTCGCTGACTCCGACCGCGTTTTCGGTGGTGAGGTCGGGGTCGGCGGTGGGGTCGTGGCGCCCGGCGTCGTAGCACTTGCGGGTCGCGTCGGCGGCGATCTTCATGACGTGTGGCAGCCAGTAGAGGTGCCAGTCGGCGGCAAGGCTGATCGGGGAGTTCCCGTCGCGGTAGGCTAGGGTCCAGGCGTTGTGCAGCCAGGACAGGTTCTCGACGAGCTCGGGGTGCAGGTACCAGCACGGGCGCAGCTCTCGAGCCGAGGACGGGTAGCGCACGATCAGCACGCCGCATAGCCAGTCGACGAGCTGTTCCCAGGCCTTCTGGGCCTTCTCGCGGTCCATCTCGGCCCAGCACGGCAGGACCGGTGTGCGGACGCTGAGGGCTTCCAGGGCGGCGGTGTGCTCGGCGGTGATCTGTTGGAGGGCGAGGACGTCGCCGCCGGGATCGAGGTCGTCGGTCGGCTCGTGATACAGCTGGTGGCGCAGGTCGGCCAGCGTGGACGGGTTTTCGCTCTCATCGTTGCCGGTCGCGGTCTGGAGTGCGGTCAGGTCCTCGCGGAGTTCGGCGACGGTCTCGGTCAGCTCGTCGATCTCCTGCTCGAGACGGCGGCGATCTCGGCGACCGCGGCCCGATTCCGAGGTGTCACCAGGAGACCGGCGGTCACCGTCGGGGTCGTCGTTGTCGGGCATCGCGACAGATCACCAGGCCTTCCCCATCAGCAGTTCATCGGCATTCGCGCCCCACCGCGGCCGTGCGTGCCGGGGCAGGTCGGGTCGGGTCGATCAGGGCTATCGCGGCACGCGCTGTTCGGCGTGGGGGCGCGCTGGGGTGCCGTCGGGGTTCACTCCGCGCGGGAACTCGCCGGGTGTGGGGGCGTGCGCTGTCGCGTAGTCCTCGGGCATCTGGCCCTGGGCGGCCATCGCCGCCTGGATGTCGGTGCGCCGGAACGCGGGTACGAACCTCAGGATGGTCGGCGGCATGTTTCGGTAGATCATGAGCATGTGCCAGGGCGGGATCTGGCGGACCCGGCCGGGCGGCACGGTGCGTCGCACGCTGGCCGAGCTCTTGCCGGTCGAGAGCCCTCGGTCGGTGTCCTCTTCGCGCTCGCCGCACTGCACCGAGATCTCTTCGAGGTCGGTGGCGTCGGTGATGCCGCCGAGGTAGAGCTGCGCGTTGGCCATGCTCTTGATCGTCTTGCCGCCGTAGGAGCCCCAGCGCTGGTAGAGCTGCGAGAGGGCCTGCGCCACGATGATCACGGTGATGCCGCGGCCGCCGGCGTCGGCGCCCCACTTGTGCAGCGGCACCGGGGTGATCAGCGCGGCTTCGTCGAGGCCGAACATGATCGGCGGGTTGAGCTGGCCCTTCGGGGATGTCGACTTCTGGGCCAGCTCGGAGCACGACTCGAACAGGTAGCCGGTCAGGGCGGTCAGCAGCGGGGCGAGCGGGGAGTGGTCGCGGCCCTGCCCGATCAGATACAGGGTGCCGCGGCTGCGCAGGAACCCTGGAACGTCGAACACCCCGTCGCCGGGACGCAGGGTGACCGCGTCGCGCACGGCGTCGTTGTCCATGAACGCCACCGACATGCCCAGGGTCAGGAAGATCGAGTCCCGGGCGCGGTCGGCGGACATGCCGTAGACCATCCGCATCTCGCCGGGCCACGCCTCGGGGACCTGGTCGCGGTACTGGTCGATCAGGCCGGCCGGGGTGTCGTCGGCGGGGTTGTTCACCCAGCGGGCGACGTCGACCATGGAGTGTCCGCTGATCGCGGCCAGGAACAGGAACACCCGCAGCACCTTGGCGGCCTGGGCGACGAAGAACTCCGCGTTGGAGTCGGTGTGGTTGCCGGTCTGTGCGCCGGCGACCATGTACTCCGCGCGGATGCGAGCGGTGTCGGGGCTGGTGCCGCCGACCAGCGGTGACCACCGCAGGTTCGACAGGATCCCGCCGACCTGCTCGGGGTTGAACACCAAGACCGGGCCGAGCAGGGCCCGCAGGCGATGCGTCATCCACCATAGGTCGATCTTGGTGGAGGTGACCACGGCCGCGCCCGGGGCGTCGACGATCCGACCGGCCAGCCACGAGGTCTTGCCGGTCTGCGGCGGAGCGATCATGAGCGTGACGTCGATCAGCGCGATCCAGTTCCGGAACGCGAGGAAAGGGCCGACCACGGTGCGCCCGGCCAGGTAGGCGAACGCGGTCATGTCGACCTTGCGGCGCTCCAGCCAGGGCAGGCCGAACAGCTCGGGGCGAATCTTGGCGCCCTTGCCGCCGCGGCGGGCCACGAACGCCGGGCGCAGCACCATCGGCCACATGTCGCGGACCGTGGCGAACCCGCGACGTCCGTAGCGCCGACGCACCCGCCCGCGGGTCGTGAGGGCGTAGCCCACCGCGACCCCGTCGGCGAGGATCACCGCGACCGCAGCGAGCATCGCCCACCCCAGGACCGCGACCAGCTCCGGTGGGATATCGGGGACGCTGGCCCGCAGCCACCACATGAGCCCCAGGAAGATCACCCCGGCAGTCAGTGCCAGGCCGGGGACCGCGGCCAGAGACCGGCTCATCGGGACTCCTCACGGGCCACGAGGGCCAACGTCGGTGCCTCGCCGGGCAGCAGCAGCCGGGGGACCCCGGACAGATCGGGACGCGGCGGCGGCTGCGGGCTCGACAGCGCCGCGCACAACGACGCCGCCCGCCCGGCCAGGCGGCGCCCGTTGCGTGGGGAGCGGCACAACCCCAGCTCCACGACGAGCTCTCCGGTGGCGGCCTCGGGGTCCACACCGCTCTCACGGAGATAGTCGGCCAGGCGCCACACCTTCGGATTGGTCTCCGAGCCCGTCCGTCCCGGCTCACTGCCCTCCCCGGCGTCCTCGTCGTGCGCCCGGTTCGCCGTCGCCTGCGCACCGGCCGGCGTCCCGAGGTCGTCCTCCACCGTGTGGTCGTCAGGACCCCGGCCCTCCGAACCTGACGCCGGGCCTTCCGGCCCGGCGGGTGCGGACTCCCCGGCCGCGGCAGCCGCGCCTGCCGCGCCGGGCAGCTCGAGCGTCACCAACGTCGTCGGCGCAGGTGCTGGCGCCGCTGATGGGACCGGGCCCGGGGTGAGCGGTGAAGAGCCCGCCTCAGGCTCTCGGTCCTCGGCTGGGGCGTCCTGGTCGTCGCGCGAGCCTTGGCCGTCCGGGTCCGGCGGCCTGTCGCCGTGCGGCTGCGCAGCCGACTCCAGCGCGAGCGGCGGTGCGGCCGCGGCGGTGACCTCGAGGACCTCGTCTCGCCAGGCCCGGAAGGTCGACGGCGGAGCCAGCAGCAGCCGTGCCACGCGCAGGGTGGGCAGCGGGGCCGGGGCCGGCAGCCCGCGTCGGCGCTGGACCTGGCGGCGCAGCTCGGCTAGCAGTACCTCGAACGCGATGTTGGCCGCGATCGGGATGCCGGCGCCGACAACGACCGTGGCTAGGTCGGGGCCCGTCGCGCCGGAGCTGCTGCGTTCGGCAGCCCAGAGCCCGTTCGAGGCCGCCGACGCCAGCACCGCCAGTGCAGTACCGAGCCGGGCCGCCAACGCCGGACGGCCATCCAGGGAGGCCGCGAAGGCGACCGCGGCCATCGACACCGCGAGACCGTCGATCACCAGCGGCAGCAGCTCCGGGTCCGCGAAGCCCTTGGCCCGGGCGAAGGCGGTCTGCTCGGTGAACGACCACACGCAACCCAGCAGCCAGACCCCGGTGACCGTCGAGAGCGCCAACCCCATCGGCAGTCGCTCAGCGAGCTTCGACCCGAAGCGTCGCGGCATCGCCCACCTCATCGTGACCACCCACCTCGCTTCGGGCCGCCGGTCCGACTCGTGGCCGGCCGGGTCATGCCGCATTCCGTTCCGCGTCCACGGCGTGCAGGTGCGGGGCGCCGAACACATCGCCGACCTCGTCAGAGCGAGGCGGTCCCTGCTCCCAGGCCGCCTCGGTCTGGTCGCGAATCTCGCGGGAAACACGCATCCAGGCCGCGTGACGTCGCAACCCGACAGCGACGCCCACCGCTGCGATCACCGCGAAGATCAAACCCGGCACGACCGGCCACACCGTGGACGCCCACCCCAGGCCGCACAGCGCGATCGACGCTGCGTAGACCACGCGGGCCTCGCCGGTCGTGCGGCGCTCGAACACTCCGCTGTCAGGCATCGGCCGCCACCTCCTCCCGGCCGGCGGTGGCGCGAGGAGGGAGCGCCTCGAACATCGCGCTTGCCTCGGCAACATCGACCAGCGTCCAGAGCTCCGGCAGGGGCAGCGCCGTCGCCGGGCTCGACCCGCTCGCCTCGGCCAGCCACGTGACCACGGCGCCGGCGGCGTCGAGCACTCGGCCCGGATCCAGCTCCGCTGCCCGCTCCAGACGCTCCTGGCGCTCGGTCTCCGACTCGATCTCATGCTCGTCGTCGTGGCCGGGCCGAAGCGGGCACCGCTCCGACACCGCCCCCCACGCATCTACCGCCACCGGAACCGAACACCGACCGACCGCGGCCTCACGTGCCGATGCCGTCGAGAGCGCCGCGGTCGCCAGCCGGCTCGCCAGCCCCGTCGCGGCCGACGGGTTCTCATTCGCCTCGCTCACGCCGCCTCCCAGACCGTGACCGGCTGGGACGGCGTAGAGGCGTCGTCGGTGGCCGGCGTGGCGGTGCCAGCCGCCGCCTCGCGTGAGAGGCGGCGGCTGGTCGCGCGCACCGCGCGACGGTCCTCACGGGTCATTCCACCCGCCACGCCGTAGGCCAGCGGGGTCGTCCCGTCGAGCTCGAGCACCGCGCGCCGGCACGTCGCGAGCACCGGACATGCAGCGCAGACCTCCAGCGCTCGTGCCTCGCCCGGCGTGCGCTCGCCCGGACGCTCTGACTCATCGAGCGGGAACATGCGCTCCGGATCGTTCGCGCAGCGTGGGGCGCGCCCACCTGTAGTAGGCGCGCGAAGTGGAGTCATCCTGGACATGGGTCGCTCCTGGTAGTCCGCGTCATGGTGGTGCTGCAGGGGCGGCTCGCCCGGGTCCCGGCGGAGTTGCAGCTCCGTCGGGACCCCCCACCCCGGGAGGCGTTGGGTCTCACCGCTGCCATTGAGCCTGGACCAGCTCCACCTTGTACGCAAGGCCCATGTGCATATAACCTGTACGCATGCGGCAGTTGACTTCAACGTCAGTCGGCCCGGACACTCGACTCGTCGACGCCAAGCCGGGGAGGACCAGGTCACATGGCCACGTCCACGCAGACCACTTTGATCACGGCGGCTGGGACGGCGGACTCGCCCGACCGTTACGGCTGCCCCGGGGTTCACACCGTGCCGGGTAGAAGCGAGCGGTTCGTGATCACCCGCGAGGTCAAGGATCCCGCAGTGCTGGCTGCGCTGGAGCCCCACGTGGGGGTCGACAGCGACGGCACGCCCGAGCACGTCGGCGCGACCCCGGCCTGGGTGCCATCGCTCTTGATGGACCTCCCGACGCTGGGCTCGTTCATCGAGTCGACCGCCCACCAGGTCGGAGACAGCGTGTTCCGCATGGAATGCCTGCCTGAGTATGCGGTTAGCTCCGACGGTGACGACTTCCGTCGCTGGCAGGCCGGCGCCGCGGAACCCACCTGGTCGCGCAAGCAGGCGTGGCTCGACGAGCTCGCCGCCGACGCCCGCGCTGGCATCGCCCACCGCCGTGTCCGGCGATTCGGGCAGACATTGACCGAGTACGAGCTGTACTCCTGCCAGTGGGGCTACGCGCTCAACGCCGCCGCTGGCGAGGACATCCGCATCCTGCGCGACGGGGAGCACGACGCCCCCGAGCTCGTGGACACCGAGTACTGGGTCCTGAACGACGAGATTGTCGTTCCCGTTCTCTATGACGCCCGTGGTGCCTTCATCGGTGCTGGGGTGCTGTCCGGCGAGCGCGCCGAGGAGTTCCTCACCGATCGGGAGCTGGCGTGGGCGGCAGCCGAACCGTTCGCGCAGTGGTGGGCGCGCCACCCGGAGCTGCACGGCGAACGATTGGTGGCCTAACACCTGGTGGCGACACGCAAGAGGGCTGGGGCCGGGCCCGACCGGACATCCCAGCTGATGCTCGAGATCCGTGGCCAAGTCAAACAGGGTGACGCGGCGGGCCTGGTCGGGCTGACGCAGTCGCGCATCTCGCGGGCCGAGCGCGGGACGTACACGCTCGACCCGGACGTGGCCGACGCGTACGCGATGGCGCTTGGGGCGAGTCCTGCCCAACGCAAGGAGCTTGTGGCCCTCTGCAAAGCCGCGGTGAGCAACACCGTGACCGGTCAGGCCCGACTCATTCGTCGCGGCGCCGCGATCCAGGAGAAGACCAGGGACCTCGAGGCACAGTCGTCGGTCGTGCGAACCTGGCAGCCCGAGATCGTGCCTGGACTCCTGCAGACGTGGGACTACACCCTGGCGGTCATCGAGCGCGAGCCCGACGTGAAGTGGAGCAAAGCCCGGCGCGAACGGCTTGCGCTCCTCGACGACCCTGATCGGCAGTTCCACCAGCTGCTGTCCGAAGCGACTCTCCGCTGGGTGATCGGAAGTCCCGCGGTCATGGCCGAGCAGTTGCAGCACCTGAGCGACGTTTCGACCCGCCCGAACGTGACCCTGGGAATCGTCCCGTTCGGACAGGCCGCCCCCGCTCCGCCCTCGGCCTTCCACCTCTACGGTGATCGCGCCGCCGAAGCAGGTACTGACGTCGGAACCACCTTCCTCGACGAGCGCCCCGACATCGAGATGTACCGGGCGATGTTCGACCGGCTCGACGCCATCGCCGTTTACGGGAACGAGGCACGATCGCTGATCGACGAGATCGCCCGGTCCTACCGTTCGGCCTGAGTCGATCCTTTCCGTCACGCCTCCGCGCTGTACTGAGACACCCACGGGCGCATTACGGACGCACACTGCTGGTCACGCCTGCGCGGCGGACGCCGGAGCGTCAGGAGCACTCGTGCCGGGCCTCCTGATGCTCGTGATCTTCCCGTCCCATTTCTGGGCGGGGATGATCTGGACGGGGTCGCCTTCCTGGGGGGCGTTGATGATCTGGCCGTTGCCGAGGTACATGCCGACGTGGCCGGGCTGGGATGGGGAGCCGTTGGCGCCGGCGATGAACACGAGGTCGCCGGGTTGGGCCTGGGCAAGGTCGGGGACGGGTGCGCCGAAGGTGGACTGAACCGCGGCGGTGCGGGGGATGGTGACCCCGCCGTCGCGCCAGGCGACGACCATGAGCCCGGAGCAGTCGAAGGCGTCGGGACCGGTGCCGCCCCACTGGTAGGGCTTGCCGAGCTGGGCCATCGCGGTGGCGACGACGGCGGCCTGCTGTGGTTGGCTCGCGGGCACTAATCCGGGAGGCACGGTGGTGGAGCCCTGGCCTGGTGTCAGGCCGTCACCGCCGTTACCGGGGCATGGTTGAGCCCCGGCGGCGTCGGGGGCCGCCGGGGCACCAGCCTGCGCGGCCTGCGCAGCGGGGTCACCCCCGGGCGGGAGCCCGGGGGGCCAGAAGCGGGCGGCGAACTCGCGGGCTTGGGGTTCCCACTTCGCGTACGCCGACGGGAACGCCGAGGCCTGCACGGTCTGCGCGGCCACGGTGACCGGCATCGAGGCCCAGTCCCCGATCTCGACCAGGGCGTCGAGGAACGCGTTGGTGGCGTAACTGGGGTCCTTGACCTGCTCAGGGCTGCCCCAGCCGGTGGAGGGGCGTTGTTGGAACAGCCCGAGCGAGTCGTGGTCGACCGCGACGTTCATCCCGGCCTGGCCGAGGCGGGACTCCTGGGCGGCGGTGGCGATCGCGACGACGGCGGCCTGCTGGGGCAGACCGCGCTGGGCGACGATCGAGGTGATCAGCTGGGCGTAGGCCATCTGATCGCCGCCGGTTAAAGACCCGGCCGGGCCGCCGGCCCCGGCCGAGCCGGGCTGGCCCCCGGGTCCGGTGCACAGCCCGGCGGTGCCGAGACCACCGCCGACGATCATCAGCAGGAGCGTGAGCGAGGCCATGATCAGCAGCAGGTAGGCCAGGCCTCCCGCTGCGAGCAGTGTTCCGATCTTGCGCCGTGGCACCGGCCCTCCCGCACGTCAGGTCCGCGGCCCGCCGACCGGGGCTGGTCGGGGTGTCGGGGCTTGTGGTTGCCCCTCACCGGAGACAGACCGCCGCCGAGCCCTGATCGGTCCCGCCGAGAGCGAAGCGGTCGAGCGACGTCGTGCTCGCGCTCAGGGGACGCGGGTGAACTCGACCGTCCCGTCGGCGTCAGTGCTGGTGGCCAGCCACACCGAGGCCCGGTCAGGGGCCACCGACACGGGCAGATCGATGGTGGTCACGACACCCTGGTTGACCGCACCGGGCGCGATGGTGCGGTCGCTGATCCCGGTCGGGGCCGGCGCAGCCGGTCGGGTGGTGGCCTCGACGATGCACGTCGGGTTGGGGATGGCCGTGTACCGCTCGCCGGGGCCGGTGAACACGCGCGGGTTGCGGTCGTCGTTGACGCAGTCGGAGACCATCCGGGGCAGTCCGAGGCTGTGTACCGGCGGGAGCCAGTCGATCCCGGCGAGTCCTGCCCGCAGCCGCGGGGCGGCACCGTCGGAGGTGATCAGCGCGGGCGCAGGCCGGTCGGTGTCGTTGCGGATGACCACCACGGCGGTGAGCACCTGGCGGCCCGGGGGGATCGGGCGCGTGCCAGCGGCGTCGACGGCCGGGGTGAACGGGCCGACGCCGATGCTGTAGCGAAACCCGCGAGCCTGTCAGGATTCCGGTGTAAGCAACGGGTCGTTGATTCGGTGGAAAGTATCAGAGTTTGAGTCGTCCGGGGAAGTGGATGACCAGGCTGTTGAGTGCGGTCTTCCAGCCGTGGGTGCCGGTGC
>NZ_JBXUHE010000076.1:0-12610 GCF_057180585.1 Actinomycetospora sp. 2LY8.5 | reverse complement strand
ACGCGGGGTCCGGTCGGGCAGCAGCGGCTCCAACCGTGCCCACGCCGCGTCCGAGATCACCGTCCGGTCAGCTGCCACGACTCGCATCCTGGCCCATCCCACGACCAAGATCCATCAGACACGCCCTAGGCCGGTCGGTGCAGTGCAGATGTCAGCGGCGTGCCGTCGCTGTCGTTGAGTGTCCGTAACGCCACGCGCTCGATTCGACCACCAGGAGCACCACGTGCAGTTCCTCGTCCGCATGGACGTCCACCTCCCCCACGACATGCCGCAGGACGTGGCCGACGATCTCCGCGCTCGTGAGAAGGCCCGCGCGCACGAGATCCAGCGTTCGGGCAAGTGGCCGGAGCTCTGGCGCGTCGTCGGCCAGTACGCCAACGTCAGCCGCTTCGACGTCGAGTCGGGCGACGAGCTCCACCAGCTCCTCACGAGCCTGCCGCTGTTCCCGTACATGCAGGTCGAGGTGACGGCGCTGACCGTTCACCCGTCCAAGCTCGACTCCTGATGGGCGGAAGCGGACGGTTCACCGCCCCCGCCCGTCGGGCACGGTGAGGGTGTGAAGCTTCATCACGCCACCGAGGGTCCCGCCGGCGGGCCGCCGCTGGTCCTGCTGTGCTCGCTGGGCAGCACGATCGACATGTGGGCGCCCCAGCGCGCCGAGCTCGCCGAGGAGTTCCGGGTGATCTCGCTCGACACCCGCGGCCACGGTGGCTCCCCGGTGCCCGACGGCCCGTACTCCGTCGAGGACCTCGCCCGCGACGTCCTCGAGACCCTCGACGACATCGATGTCCGGCGCGCCTCGTTCGCCGGCGTCTCGCTCGGCGGCGCGATCGCGCAGTGGATCGGCCTGTACGCCCCCGAGCGCGCCGCCACGCTGGCGATGCTGTGCACCGCGGCGCGCTTCCCCCACGCCGACGCCTTCCGCGACCGGGCGCAGAAGGTCCGCGCGCAGGGCACGGCGGCCGTCGCCGACGGGGTCGTCGCGCGCTGGTTCACCGAGGACTTCGCCGACGCGCAGCCCGACACCGTCCGCCGGATGCGCGACCTCATCGCGTCCACCCCCGCCGAGGGCTACGCGGGCTCCGCCGAGGCGGTCGCCGGGTGGGACGTCGTCGACCAGCTCGGCGGGATCACCGCGCCGACCCTCGTCGTCAGCGGCGTCGAGGACCCGGCCACCCCGCCCGAGCACCAGCAGATCCTCGCCGACGGCATCCCCGGAGCTCGCCTGGAGACCGTGACCCGCGCCGCGCACCTGGCGTCGTTCCAGCGCCCGGAGATCGTGACGCCGCTGCTGCGCGAGCACGCGAAGGGAGCGTCATGACGATCGACAAGACCGTCGCGTCGGCCGACGAGGCCGTCGCGGACATCGGCGACGGGGCGTCGCTGGCGGTCGGCGGGTTCGGCCTGTCCGGCGTGCCGATCGTGCTCATCGACGCCCTCTCGCGGGGGTCGGCGACCGACCTGCACGTCGCCTCGAACAACTGCGGTACCGACGGCTGGGGCCTGGGCATCCTGCTCGAGCAGCACCGCATCGCCCGCGTGGTCGCCTCCTACATCGGCGAGAACAAGGAGTTCGGCCGTCAGTACCTCGCCGGCGAGCTCGAGGTGGAGCTGACCCCGCAGGGCACGCTCGCCGAGCGGATGCGCGCCGCCGGCTCGGGGATCCCGGCCTTCTACACCCCCGCCGGGGTCGGCACCTGGGTCGCCGACGGCGAGATGCCGTGGCGCTACGCGCCCGACGGGTCGGTGGCGATCACGTCGCCGCCGAAGGAGGTCCGCGAGTTCGACGTGGACGGCGCGCGCGTCCCGTTCGTCCTCGAGCTCTCCCTGGTCTGCGACTTCGGACTGGTCCGCGCCGCGAAGGGCGACCGGCACGGCAACCTCGTGTTCCACCGCTCGGCGCGCAACTTCAACCCGCTCGCCGCGATGGCCGGGCGCACCACGATCGCCGAGGTCGAGCAGCTCGTCGAGCCCGGCGAGATCGACCCCGACGACGTGCACGTGCCCGGCATCTTCGTCCACCGCGTGGTCGAGCTGAGCCCCGAGCAGGGGGCGAACAAGCACATCGAGAAGCGCACACTGAGCCCTTCTTCCGGGGGTGGGACGTCGTGAGGCTCACCCGCGAGCAGATGGCCGCCCGCGCCGCGCGCGAGCTGACCCACGGCTCCTACGTCAACCTCGGCATCGGGCTGCCGACGCTGATCCCGAACCACCTGCCCGAGGGCGTCGACGTGCTGCTGCACTCGGAGAACGGGCTGCTCGGCGTCGGTCCCTACCCGACCGAGGACGAGGTCGACCCGGACCTCATCAACGCGGGCAAGGAGACGGTGACCGTCCGCGAGGGCGCCTCGTTCTTCGACTCCGCACTCTCGTTCGGGATGATCCGCGGCGGCAAGGTCGACACGGCCGTGCTCGGCGCCATGCAGGTCGCGGTCACCGGCGACATCGCCAATTGGGCGGTGCCGGGCGCCATGGTCAAGGGCATGGGCGGCGCGATGGATCTCGTGCACGGCGCCCGCCGGGTGCTCGTCGTGATGGAGCACGTGACGAAGAAGGGCGCGGCCAAGCTCGTCGAGTCGTGCTCGCTGCCCCTGACGGGCCGCGGGGTCGTCTCGCGCGTCATCACCGACCTCGCCGTGGTCGACGTGACGCCCAGCGGTTTCGTCCTGCGGGAGCTCGCGCCCAGCGTCACCGCCGAAGAGGTCCGCGAGCAGACCGGGGCGCCGCTGGCCGACGCCGACGACCTCACCGAGATCGCCGCCTGAGATCTGGACGTCAACCGAGCGACGACCCGGCAACGCACGGTCCGCACCGTCGGGTTGTCGCCGCCCAGGGCGACGCGCATATTGGCCACCGTCCCCCGCGGCGCCCCCACCACCACCGACCCCTGCCGGCGGGCACACGATGACCACTAATCGCGATCTTTCCGTGGTTCCCGCCCACACGGCGCGCGCGGTCACGCTTTCCGAGGTCGTCCCCGAGACCGCCTGAGTCGACGAGGAGGGTGCTCAGCTCCGCGCGCGTGCCACCACGTTCTCGAGCGCCTCGGGGTTGCGCAGCGCGTCCTTGCTGACGGCCTTCTCGGCGGGGGTGCCGGCGAGGATGCGCTTGACCGGGACCTCCGACTTCTTCCCGTTCAGCGTGCGCGGGATGTCGTCGACGACCAGGAACCGGTCGGGCACGTGGCGCGGCGAGAGCTGGGCGCGCAGGGCCTTCCGGAGCTGCGACTCCACGTCCTCGAAGGCCACGCCTCCGGCGAGCACCACGAAGCACAACAGCTCGCCGCCGTCGCGGGCGCCCTCGAGCCCCGTGGTGTCGATGACGAGGGAGTCGAGGACCTCGTCGAACGACTCGACGACCTCGTAGAACTCCGCGGTGCCCATTCGCACACCGCCGCGGTTGAGCGTCGAGTCGCTGCGCCCGCGGATGACGCACGAACCGCGCGGGGTGATGCTGATCCAGTCGCCGTGGCGCCAGACGCCGGGGAAGTCGTCGAAGTACGACTCGCGCATCCGGGTCCCGTCCGGGTCGTTCCACAGCATCACCGGCATCGACGGCGTCGGCTTGGTGATCACCAGCTCGCCGACCTCGTCGATCAGCGGGTTGCCCTGCGGGTCGAACGCCTCGACCGCGCACGCCAGGGCGCGGCAGGAGATCTCGCCGCGCCACACCGGCACGGTGGGCGCGACGCCGACGAACGCGGCGCAGACGTCGGTGCCGCCGGAGACCGAGGCGATCTGCACCCCGGGTCCGACCGCGTCGAGGATCCAGTCGAAGCCCTCCGCCGAGAGCGGCGAGCCCGTCGAGCCGACCGCACGGATCGCCGACAGGTCGTACTTCTCCCGCGGGCGCAGCCCCGCCTTGAGGCACGACTGCACGAACGACGCCGACGTCCCGAACAGCGTGACGCCCTCGTCGGCGGCCATCTTCCAGAGCACCTCGAGGTCCGGGTGGCCCGGGCTGCCGTCGTAGGCGATCACCGTCGAGCCCACGAGGAGCCCGGAGATCAGCAGGTTCCACATCATCCAGCCCGTGGTGGTGAACCACGTGAACCGGTCGCCGGGACCGAGGTCGTGCTGCAGCGCCAGGGACGCGAGGTGCTGGACGACGATGCCGCCGTGCGAGTGCACGATGCCCTTGGGCAGGCCCGTGGTGCCCGAGGAGTAGAGGATCCACAGCGGGTGGTCGAAGGGCACCGGGTCGACGGCGAGCGGGGCGTCGCCGTCGGCGGTGAACGCCGCCCAGGACAGGACGTCGTCGCCGTCGGTCCACTCGGCGACGTAGTCGACGCCGACGACCGCGCGCAGGGTCGGCAGCTGCTCGCGCAGCGAGGCGACCGTGTCGCGGATGTCGTAGGACGTGCCGTTGTAGAGGTAGCCGTCGACGGCGACGAGCACCGACGGCTCGATCTGCGCGAAGCGGTCGACGACGGCGCGCGCCCCGAAGTCCGGCGAGCACGACGACCAGGTCGCGCCGAGCGAAGCGGCCGCGAGGAAGGCGACGAGGGTCTCGACGGAGTTCGGGGACAGGGCGACGACCCGGTCGCCGCGGCCCACACCGAGCGCGACCAGACCCGCCCGCGCCCGGGCGACGTCGGCGCGCAGCTCGCCGTAGGTGCGCGCGACCCGGCGCCCGTCCTCACGCACCGCGACGATCGCCGAGTCGGCGTCCGCGCCGCCGTCGGCCGGCCACAGCGCGTGCTCGGCGTAGTTGAGCGTCGAGCCCGGGAACCATTCCGCGCCGGGCATCGTCTCGGCGACGAGAACCTCGCGGGGCTGCTCGTGGAAGCGCACGCCGAGGAAGTCGACCGCGCTGCTCCAGAAGCCCCGCGGGTCGGACGTCGACCAGGCCCACAGCTGCTCGTACGTGTCGGCCGTCACCCCGTAGTCACCGGCGACCTGCTGCGCGAACGCCGTGATCCGCGCGTCCCGCACCGTGGTCTCGTCGGGTCGCCAGAGGATCTCGGGGGCCTCGTCAGTCATGGCACCCGTTCTATCCCTCGGCGGGTCGTCAGCACCAGCATCCGCGCCTGCACCCCGACCCCGGCCCGGTAGGGCGCGAGCTCCGCCGAGACGAGCGCGACGGTGTCCGCCGCGACGAGGCGGTCGACCTCGGCGCGGTAGCCGCCGGACTCCCAGACGTCGTCGAGCACGGTGGCGACGACCCAGCCCTCGGGACGGGTGACGCGCGCGAACTCGGCGAGCACCTCCGGACCGACGTGACCGTGGGTGAGCGTGCCGACGCAGACGACCACGTCGTAGACATCCGCGTCCGTGGGCAGCGCGCGGGTGAGGTCGACCGGCTGCAGCGAGCGGTACGCCCCGGTGGCGCGGGCCTGCTCGAGCATGCCCTCGGAGACGTCCATCCCATCGATCACCCGCACCCCGCGCTCGGCGAGTGCCGCGCCGACCAGACCCGTCCCGCAGCCGGCGTCGAGCACGGTGACGTCGGGGCCGGCGACGCGCACGACGGTCTCCGCGGCGAGCACCGGGGCGACGTAGCCCTGGTCGTCCCCGGCGAGGTCGGCGTCGTACTGCTTCGCCCACTCGTCGTAGAGCGCACGGGCGTCGTCCGGCCCGCCGAGGGCGTAGGCCCGCGCGATGTACGGGTTGTCGCCGGTCGGGGTGGTGGGTTCGTCGGCCATGGACGGCAGTCTTCTCCGTCAGCGAAATCCACGGCTATACCCGGGAATTCCGCTCACCTAGAGTCGGCGACGTGCAGAACCTCTTCCGCCGACGCTGACACCGGGCCCCGCGCAGGTCGCGGGTCCCCCGCGGGTTCGGCTCCCGGGTCGTCGCCGTCGAGGCGTTCGGCCAGTTCGTGCCGCTGTATCCGCTCTATGCGCTGCTCTTCGCCGACCACGGCCTGTCCGAGGCGGCGATCTCGGCGCTGTTCGCGCTCTGGTCGGTGGCCACGCTCGTCCTCGAGGTGCCCTCCGGCGCCTGGGCCGACGTGAGCTCCCGGCGTCGGATGCTCGCGATCTCGGGCGCGCTCTCGGCCGCCGTCTTCACGCTCTGGGTCCTGGTCCCGAGCACGCCGGTGTTCGCGGTCGGCTTCGTGCTCTGGGGCGTCGCGGGCGCGCTCGCCTCGGGCACGCTCGAGGCGCTGGCCTACGACGCCCTCGACGGCTGGGAGGCGACCGACCGCTACCCGACGCTCATGGGACGAGCCCGCGCGGGCTCCCTCGCCGCCACGCTCGGCGCGACCGCGCTCGCCGCGCCGCTCGTGACGATCGGAGGCTACGTGCTGCCGGGCCTGGTCGGAGCCGGCGCGTCGCTGGCCGGCGCGGCCCTCGCGCTGACGCTGCCCGAGCGGGAGCGGCCGCGGCGAGGTCGCGCGTCGTCGCCGCGGGCCGCGGCCATCGAGTGGTGGGCGATGCTGCGCGAGGGCGTCGGCGAGGTGTCCCGGACCGCGCTGCTGCGTCGCGCGGTGGTCGTCACCGCGCTGCTCGCGGGTCTCATGGCGCTCGACGAGTACCTGCCCCTGCTCGCCGCCGCGCACGGGGCGACGCCGGCGGTGGCCGCGCTCGCGCTCGCCGGGGTGGGCGTCGCCGAGTCGGTGTGCGCTGCCCTCGCGGGTCGGGTCGCCCGGGCGCGCGGACCGGTGCGGGGCGGGCTGCTGGGCCTCGCGGCGGTCGCGGTCGGCACCGGGGCGCTGCTGCCGCTCGGTCCCGGGTTCGCGCTGGTCGCCGCCGGGTGGGGTGTGCTGCAGATGCTGCTGGTCGTCGTCGAGACCCGCGTGCAGGACGCGGTGGAGGGCGACGCGCGCGCCACCGTGACCTCGATGGCCGGGCTCGGCGCGGAGACGGTCGCGCTCGTGGTGCTCGCCGCCGTCGCCGCCGGGTCGGTGTGGTTCGCGCTCCCGGTGCTGTTCGCGGCGCTGACCGTCCCCCTTCTGGTGACCGCCGTGCTCGTGGGACGGCAGTGACCGTCCGGGTCTGGCCGAACCCGGACGGTCCCTGTCATATTCGTCACGTCCCGAACCCGAGAAGGGGGCCCGGTATGCGCATCGCGGACCTGCTCGCACGGAAAGGGACGGCGGTCCTGACCGTCGCGCCCGGCGACCCGATCTCGGAGCTGCTCGCGGTGCTCGCCGAGCGCAATGTCGGCGCCGCGGTCGTCTGCGAGAGCGACCGGCTCGTCGGGATCGTCTCCGAGCGCGACATCGTGCGGCACCTCCACCATCGCGGCGCCGCGCTCCTCGGCGTGCCGGTCGCGGAGATCATGACGACGGTCGTGGCGACGTGCCGCGGCAGCGACGACCTGCAGACCCTCAGCCGCACGATGACCGAGCGCCGCATCCGCCACATCCCGGTGGTCGACGAGGCCGACCGGCTGGCGGGGATCGTCAGCATCGGCGACGTCGTCAAGAGCCGGATCGACCAGCTCGAGGAGCACCGCGACCAGCTCGAGGCCTACATCTCGGGATAGCCGCCCTCCGGTTCGCGGCGGTGGCACCGGGTACGCGATGCCCATGGAGACCACGAGACTGGGCAAGACGAACCTGCAGGTGTCGCGGATCGCGTTCGGCACGTGGCAGGTCTCGGGCGAGTGGGGTTCCTACGACGCGGACGCCGCGCAGGCCGCGATCCGGTCGGCGCTGGACCGCGGAGTGAACTTCTTCGACACCGCGCAGGCCTACGGGTTCGGGCAGTCCGAGGAGGTCCTCGCGAACGCGCTGCGCGGCGAGCTCGACCGCGACCGCGACTCGGTGGTGATCGCGACCAAGGGCGGCATCAACCCGGGCACCGACCGGCCGCGGGACTCCCGGCGGGCGTGGCTGCGCTCGGGGGTCGAGTCGTCCCTCCAGGCCATGAAGATCGACCACATCGACCTCTACCAGGTGCACTGGCCCGACGAGCAGACCCCGTTCGCCGACACCGCCGGTTACCTGCAGGAGCTGGTCGACGAAGGCAAGATCCGCCACGTCGGGGTGTCGAACTACGACGCCGAGCAGATGGCCGCGTTCGACACCATGCGCCCGGTGGAGACCCTGCAGGACGACGTGCTGCCCTACGTGCGCGCCCACGACATCGGCACCCTGGTCTACAGCCCGCTGGGCTCCGGGCTGCTCACCGGCACCCTGAGCACCGACTCGATCTTCGAGGACTCGGACTGGCGCTCGCAGTCCTCGGCGTTCACCGGGGAGAAGCTGCAGAAGAACCTGGAGGTGGTGGAGCGGCTCAAGGGCTTCGCGGCCGACAAGGGCTGCGAGGTCTCGCAGCTCGCGATCGCGTGGGTGCTCGCCCAGGAGGGGATCGACACCGCGATCGTCGGCGCCCGCTCGGAGCGCAACATCGAGCGCTCGCTGGCTGCGGTCGACGTGAAGCTGTCGGCCGACGACCTCGCCGAGATCGAGAAGATCACCGCCGACGGCGTCCAGGTCGGCGGCGCCGCCCCCGAGGGCATCGCCTGACCCTCGTGTCAGCGACGTGGCGTCGCAGACGTTGAGTGTCCGAAATCTTCCGTCGATCATGACGCGGCGGAACCGGGCGGGCACGCAAGGCCATCCTTGTTCAGGACTGTTCGGTCGTTCTATAGTACGGCGCTCCCGACGAAGGAGTACCCCATGACCGCGTCCACCGCCACCACCGTCTCGAACATCGGCGTCGCCATGTTCACCGTCGCCGACCAGGAAGCGGCCATCGCCTTCTACACCGGCCGGCTCGGGTGGGAGCTGCGTGGCGACACCCGTTTCGGCGAGAACCACACCGAGCGGTGGATCGAGGTCGCCCCACCGGGCTCCACGGCGCGGCTCGCGCTCAACCCGCCCATGGGAGGCGAGCCCGGCGGTGGCGGTATCGGCGTGGAGACGCCAGACGTACACGCCGAGCACGCTCGTCTGCGGGAGGCCGGGGTCGACGTGGACGACGTCGTGGACGCGCCGGGCGCCCCGACGCTGTTCATGCTGCGCGACCCCGACGGCAACCACATCGCCGTCGTCCAGGTGTGAGCGTGGCGTTGCGGACACCAGATGTCCGCAACGCCACGCCGCTGACACCTACGCGAGCTCGGCCTCCACCACATCCGCGGCCACCCGCGCGCCACCGGCGCTCCGGATCGCGTCCCGCTGCTCGGCGAGTCGGGCCGCCACGTCGTCCGACGACGTCAGCGCCAGCAGGGCCTCTCGGAGTGCCTCAGGTGTCGCGTCCTCGGTGGTGATCGTGCGGGCGACACCGAGCTCCTCCAGCAGGTACGCATTGCCGAACTGGTCGACGCCCTGCGGGATCGCGATCATCGGCACCCCCTCGTACAGCCCCTCGGAGCACCCGCCCATGCCGGCGTGGGTGACGAAAGCGCTCGCTCTCCCGAGCACACCGAGCTGCGGGACCCAGCGGTGCGCCGTGACGTTTTCGGGCAGCTCACCGAGGTCGTCGAGGGACACATGCGGCCCGATCGCCAGCACCACCTCCCAGCCCAGCGGCGCGAACGCCTCGACGCAGGCGCGGAAGGTGTCGGGCCGGTCGTGGTACGCCGACCCGAACGACACGAGGACGAGCCGACGCTCCGACACGGGCCACTGCTCCTGCGCCGCGCGGCGGTCGAGGTCCGGCCCGACGAACGTGTAGACGGTCTCGTCCACCTTGTCCGCGGCTGGCTGCATCGCCCGTGGGATCTCGACGATCGATCGCCGCGGACGGCCGACGAGCTGCTCGGGGTCGTCGTCGATCCCGAACTCGGCGAGCCACGCCGCGAACCGCGCGAGGTAGGCCCGGTAGCCCGGCTCCTGGCGGAACGTCAGGTGCGCGGCGAGGTCCTGCTCGTAGCCGTCCCACGCCACGAGTGCCGGCGAGAGCTGGACGGCAGGGACGCCCCAGCGGCGCGCGAGGACGATGGCCGGATAGCCGCCGATGTCGTAGAGCGCGATGTCGGGGACGTCGTCACCCAGCGCCTTCTCGATCTGCGGCAGGGCCTGCACCGCCTCGTCGAGGAACAGCGTGGTGCCCTCGACCGGGTCGGTCGGCCACTGCTCACCGCGGCTCTGGTCGGGCAGGAGGGACGTATGCACGAGCGGCGTCGCACCGGTCGCCGCGACCATCTCGGCGAACGCCGCCGGGATCGCGTAGGTGACGCGGTGGCCGCGCTCGACGAGCTCGGCGATCACGGGCAGGTGCGGGTGGGTGTGGCCGTGGGCCGCGACGCCGACCATGAGGACGTGAGCCATGGAGGACTCCAGGAGCGTGCCGGGGTGGACGATTCCCCCGACGACCGGTCGTCGGGGTGTTGCCTCGAGAGCGGGGCTCGTCAGCCGTAGAGCTGCTGGATCACGGTGCGGACGCTAGCCCAGTCGGCGCAGCGCTCGCGAGCGACTTTCCTGCGAGCGCGTGGCGTTACGGACACTCAACGTCTGCAGCGCCACGTCGCTGACAGTTGGTCGGTCGGGAGCTCGACGAGCACTGGGTCGCCTCCGCGGCGACCGCCATCGACCTGCCCGAGTACTGCCCGAGTACTGATCGAGTACTGCCCGAGTACTGCCCGAGTACTGATCGAGTACTGACCACTACGGCAGCCGCTGCCCCGTCTCGGCGTCGAAGACGTGCAGGGCCTCGGGGTTCGGCCGCACCGCGATCGGGTCGCCGAAGCGCACCTTCACCCGGCCCGGGCCGCGCACGACGATCGAGGTCGACGTGTCGTCGGCGAGGTGGGCGTAGAGGTAGGACTCGCTGCCGAGCTCCTCGACGACGTCGACGACGGCCTTGATCACCGAGCTCGAGTCGGCGTCGGTGCTCTCGAGCACCCAGTCCTCGGGCCGGATGCCGACGGTGAGCTTGTCGCGCGAGCCGGCGGCGTCGGCGATGTCGCGCGGCAGCGGGATCTCCACCCCGCCGAGCGTGACCCCGCTGGACGAGCGCGGCAGGTCGAGCAGGTTCATCGCCGGCGAGCCGATGAAGCCGGCGACGAACGCGTTGGTCGGCCGGTCGTAGAGCTCCGGCGGCGTCGCGTACTGCTGGAGCTGCCCGTTGGCGAGCACGGCGACCTTGTCGCCCATCGTCATGGCCTCGACCTGGTCGTGGGTCACGTAGACGGTCGACACCTCGAGGCGGTTCTGCATCTCGGCGATCTGGGCGCGGGTCTGCACGCGCATCTTCGCGTCGAGATTCGACAGCGGCTCGTCCATGAGGAAGACCTGGGGCTCGCGCACGATCGCGCGACCCATGGCGACGCGCTGGCGCTGACCACCGGAGAGTGCCTTGGGCTTGCGGTCGAGGTACTCGGTGAGCCCGAGCATCTCGGCCGCCTGGCGGACCCGCTGGGCCCGCTCGTCCTTGTCCATCCCGCGCATCTTCAGCGGGAACGCCATGTTCTCGGCGACCGTCTTCGACGGGTAGAGCGCGTAGTTCTGGAACACCATCGCGATGTCCCGGTCCTTCGAGGGCACGTCGACCACGTCGCGCCCGTCGATGCGCACCGAGCCCGCGTCGATCGGCTCGAGCCCGGCCAGCATCCGCAGCGCCGTCGACTTGCCCGAGCCCGACGGCCCGACAAGGACGACGAGGTCACCGTCGGCGACGGTCAGGTCGAGGCTGTCGACCGCCGGCTTGGCCCCCGGCGTGTAGATCCGCGAGGCCTTGTCGAACACCACTTCAGCCATGGATCGTGCACTCCCTCACTTGACCGCGCCGAACGACAGGCCCTGCACCAGCTTGTTCTGCGCCACCCAGCCGGCGATGACCACCGGGAGCGCGGCCATCGTCGCCGCCGCGGAGAGCTGGGCCCAGTACAGGCCCTCCGAGGTGATGAACCCGACCAGGAAGACCGGCACGGTGCCGGCGTTGGCCGCGGTCAGGTTGACCGCGAAGAAGAACTCGTTCCACGCGAAGATCACGCAGATCAGCGCCGTCGCGAAGATGCCCGGCGAGATGATCGGCAGCACGATCTCGCGCAGCGTGCGCCACAGCGGCGCGCCGTCGATGCTGGCCTGCTCGAGCAGCTCGCCCGGGACCTCCAGGAAGAACGAGCGCATCATCCAGACCGCGATCGGCAGGTTCATGCCGGTGTACAGGATGATCAGGGTCCAGATGTTGTCCAGCATCCCGATCTGGTTGACCACGACGTAGATCGGCACGATGGCCGCGACGACCGGCAGCATCTTCGTGGAGATGAAGAAGAACAGGACGTCCTGCGTCTTCTCCACCGGGCGCAGCGACACCGCGAACGCCGCGGGGATCGCGAGCAGCAGCACCAGGATCGTCGAGATCACGGTGGCCGCCAGCGAGTTCGCCAGGTAGGGCCCGATGCCCGCCGAGAAGACGCCCTCGTACTGCTCCAGCGTCGGCTCGAAGATGATCTTCGGGGTGGGTGTGTAGGCGTCGGCCTCCGTCTTGAAGGAGGTCAGCACCATCCACAGCACCGGGAAGAAGAACCCGATGCCCACCACCCAGGCGATGACGCCCAGCCACACGTTGGCCGCGTTGGTCTTCCTCCGCCGCGGCTCGGGCGCGGTCTCGGTCGTCTGCTCGTCGGTGGGTGTGCTCGTCGTGACCGACATCAGGCCCTACCTTCAGAGGTGCGGCCGGAGCTGGTGTTGGCTCCGGGTGTGCAGGCGGAGCGGGGATGGCTTCCATCAGAGCTGCCGTCAATGGCCGTAGGCTGCTGTTCCCCCCGCTCTG
>NZ_JBXUHE010000075.1:0-12759 GCF_057180585.1 Actinomycetospora sp. 2LY8.5 | reverse complement strand
CCCTGCCCACCTGGGGCCTCCCTCCGAAGTGTCCAAGCACCACGAAGAGTGAGGCCCCAGGCCCATGATCAGGCCGAGGGTGAAGATCGTGTCCCGGTCAGCCCTCCACGCTCAATGACGAAGAGCCCCATATCTACACAAATCGGGCACACCCGGCGGTGCCGAATATGGTCGCCGCGCGGGGCTGGGCGCCGCCCGCCGACATCGAGTCCGGCGTCGGGCGGCCCGACGCCCACGACACGGCTCAGAAGTCCCGAAGTACCCGTTTGAGCAGTTTGCCGGACTGGTTGCGTGGGAGTTCCTGGACCAGCCGCACGGACTTGGGCACCTTGTATCCGGCGAGCCGGTTCTTGACGTGTGTGATCAGGGCGCTCGTATCGGTGTCGCCACCGTCCGGGCGCAGGACGACGAACGCGGTGACGGCCTCGATCCAGCGCTCGTCCGGCGTGCCGATGACGGCGGCCTCGGCTACAGCGGGGTGGGTGTAGAGCGCGTCCTCGACCTCCCTGGAGGCCACCAGCTCGCCCCCGCTGTTGATCACGTCCTTGATCCGGTCGACCACGGTGATGTAGCCCTGTTCATCGATGGTCACGAGGTCGCCGGAGTGGAACCAGCCGTCGCGGAAGGTCTCGGCGGTCTCCTCGGGCTTGTCCCAGTAGCCCTCGCAGAGCTGGGGCGAGCGGTAGACGACCTCGCCGGTGCCGCCCGGCGCGACGTCCGCGCCCTCGTCGTCGATGACCCGCAGCTCGACGAACAGCACGGGCCGCCCGCAGGACTCGGGTCGCTCGTCGTGCTCGTGGGGAGCCAGCACCGTGGCCAGCGGGCCGATCTCGGACTGGCCGAAGCAGTTGTACACCTGCAGCTCCGGCAGGGCCTGGCGCAGCCGCGCCAGAACCGGCCCGGGCATGATCGACGCGCCGTAGAACGCCTTGCGCAGGCTCGACAGGTCGCGGTCGGCGAAGCCGGGGTGGTTGGCCAGCGGCACCCACACCGTGGGGGCGAGGAAGAGGGCACCGAGCCGGTCGGTCTCGACGCGGCGCAGGATGTCGGGGACCTCGGGCGCCTCCATGAGGTGGTTGGTCGCGCCGACCATGAGGTAGGGCATGAGGAAGCAGTGCATCCCGGCCGAGTGGTACAGGGGCATGGGGTGCAGTGGGGCGTCCTCGGCGCCCATCTCGAGGGCATGCACGCAGGAGACGTATTCGTGGACCAGCGCGCGGTGGGTCATCATCGCGCCCTTGGGCTTGGACGTGGTGCCGCTGGTGTAGAGCAGCTGAACCAGGTCTCCGTCGGAAACCTGGGTGTCGAGGTCGGGGACGGGCCCGGAGCGGGCCGCGTCGAGGAGGGAAGCCGGGGCGTCGCGCAGCGACACGACCTGTTCCGGCTGCTCGGTCAGGGCGTCGACGTGTTCGGCGAGGGAGGGGTCGACCAGCAGCACATTGCTGCCGGACTGCTCGACGAGATAGGACAGCTCCTCACCGGTCAGCGCGTAGTTGACGGGGACGTGGACCGCGCCGAGTCGGGCGCAGCCGAGGTAGGCCAACAGGTAGGCATCGGAGTTGCGTCCGTAAGTCGCCACCCGGTCGCCGTGGCTCACGCCGAGCTCGCGCAGGAAACCGGCGGCCCTGGACACCGCGTCGTCGAGCTCGCGGTAGGTCCACGACCGGTCGTCGAAGTGCAGCGCGACACGCGAGGGGGAGCGCCGCGCGCTGCGCCGCAGCACACCGTCGACGGTGCCGGACCGCGGGTTCACACCGGCCATGACGTGTCCTTTCCGAAGCTGTTGCGGTCGGGCTCGCCGTCGGATGATCAGGTCGGCCAGGGATCGATGACGCCGGGGCGGGCGGCCGCCACGTCGTCGGACCCGGCCAACGTCACGTCGGTCCCGAGGGCACTCGCGCAGCTCGGGCACCAGTGCTCGCGGACGACGACCTCGTCGCCGTCGCGGCGTCGGCGACCTCGCAGGTGCAGAGCGGCGAGGAAGGAGGAGACCTCCTTCTCGGTGCTCAGCGCGCCCTCGCGCCAGTTGGTGCCGTGCGGCGCCAGCTGTTCCGCGCACGAGCCGCACACCCACCCGGTCGCCTCCTGACGGAGCGAGACGTGGACGACAGGGGGGACGGCGTCGACGCGAGGGGGCGTGCCCAACCGCGCTGCCCTGATCGACGCCCTCTGCTGCTCGGTCGCGGGGAGGTCCACCTCCGTGCCGTCCAGCACGACGCCGTACGCGTCCCGGGCGTGCGCGCCGCTGACGTAGCCGTCGACGACGTCCTTGCGAACGCGTTCGGGGTCCCTGAGGAGCGGGTCGCCCAGCCCGCCCCCGCCGCCGTGGACCGATCGGAAGACGTCACCACGACCGAGCACCAGGGAGCCGTGCTTGGCCGTCACGGGATCCGGGGAGCCGACCACCCGGTCACGGGTCGGCAGCACCTGATCGGCGAGGAGCTCCTCGACGTTCGTGTCGCGCAGCACGACCCAGTCGGCCGTCGACCCCGGGAGCCCGCCGGCCGCACCACGAGGCGCGACCAGGGAGCACGAGTTGAACGCTCCCCCGTGGAGCCGCTCCGAGTCGAGAATGGCGATCGCGCTGTCCAGGCCGTGGCCGCCGCGGAACGCTCCGGGTCCTCCGGTGTCGGGCGCGATCTCCCGCCAGAGGATCAGCCCGGGCTGGCTCGCCTCCTCCATCTCCACGTCGAGCGTCGACTGCCCGATGTTCGCCTGCGACCGTAGGTCTCCAGACCATCGAGCACGGACTGCCCGCCGCCCCCGCAGCCGAAGCCGATCGAGCCGGGGAAGACCACGACGGACCGGCCCGTCCGGCCGTCGACACCCGAGGCGGAGAAGACAGCCAGGTCCTGCACGGGTTGTCCGGCGACCCGGCCGTTGATGGCCGGGTCCCCGCTGAGCATGCAGGCCTGGGACAGCACGTCGCAGACGAGCTTGTTGATCTGCATCCCGGTCTCCATGTGCGACATGGAGACCGCGGCAGGGGCCTCGGAGTTCACGACGGTGCCCCGCGGACCGAGGTCGAAGTGCACAGGCGGCCAGATCCCCGCGTTGACCGGCACGTCGTAGAGCAGCTGCGCCATCAGCGTCGCCCAGCTCTGGCCGATGACCGCGGGGGCGGCGCCGTTGATGAATGCGTCGGCCTGCGGGCCACCCCGGAACTGGAGGACCAGTTGCTCGCCGTCAACGACCATCCGGCAGCGCACCGAGTGCAGATCCTGGCGGCCGGCGCCGTCGTACTCGACCCAGTCGGCGCTCTCGTAGGTGCCGTCGGGCAGGGCGGCGATCCGTTGGCGGGCGGCCGCCTCGGACAGGTCCTGGGCTTGACGGTTCCGCGCTCGGAAGCGTTCCAGGCCGATCCGGTCGACCATGTCGGTGATCCGACGTTCCCCGGCCTTGTTGGCCGCCAACAGGCCGCGCACGTCGTTGAGCACCGTGGTGGACATGCGCACATTCGTGGCGATGAACTGCTCCCACTCGGGATCCAGCACGCCGTCGCGGGCGAACCGGGTCCCCGGGAAGCGCATACCCTCGGCGAAGGCGTCCCGGGCACCGGGCGCGAACCCCGACACGGCCATCCCGCCGATGTCGAGGACGTGCTCGTTGACGTAGCCCCATCCGATCAGCTCGCCGCCGTGAAAGTAGGGCACCAACACCCCGATGTCGCCCTGGTGGATCGCGCCGGACGTGTGCGGGTCGTTGCAGAGGAACGCGTCGCCCGGGCGGACCTCGTTGCGCGCGACCCGCGCCCGGACGGCCTCGAGTCCGAGGACAGCGGTGGCGATGTGGAAGGTGACGGAGCCGGAGAACGCCAGCTGGCGGCCGTCCTCGTCGAGGATGCAGGTGCTGAAGTCCTTGCTCTCGGTGACGATGCGCGACCCGGAAGTGCGCTGCAGGGTCAGCGCCATCTCGCGAGCGATGTTGCGCACCGCGCGTTGATGGACCTCGACCACGATCACGTCGTCCTGCTCGAGCGTGCTCACCGGTCCTGTCCCTCCGATGCGATGTCGATGGTGAAGCCGTAGAAGTGGTCGCGCACCGCCGTTGAACCCAGGGGGAGGTAGATCGTGGTGTCGCCGGCGTCGACGATGGCCGGACCGGCCAGCCGCGCCCCGGGTTTGATCTCCTTCTCGGAGAAGACCGGGATCTCGGTGCGCTCGTGCCGATCGGGGAGGTACACGTTCCGGTGCTCGCGGGGCGAGGGCTGCTCGGAGCCCCCGGCCGACGCGTCTCGGTCGGCAGGCTTGGGGCGCCTCGACGTCACCTTGAGCACGTAGTTGACCATGACGGTCGCCGCGCCCTTCCACGCGGTGCCCTCGCCGTAGGCGCGTTCGTAGATCTTCGGGAAGCGGCTCTCCAGGTCGGCGGCGTCCCCCTCCACCAGGGCCCGTTGGGGCAGCGGGACGTTGACCTCGAACGTCTGACCGGCGAAGCGCAGGTCTGCGCTGCGCGCGACCTCGAGTTGCTCCGGCGTGATGCCCTCGGCCGCGGCGTCGGCGCGCGCTCGGTCGAGCATCGCCTCCGCGACGGCGTTGACATCGCTCAACGGCTGGCTCTGGTCCAGGGACCACTGGACCGTGCGCTCATACTGACGGACGTAGTCGGCGATGAGCACGCCGTACGCGGAGAAGGCCGAGCTGTTGTCGGGGATGACGACCTTCGGGCAGCCGAGGAGACGGCTGATCTGCACGGCGAACAGCGGGAGCATGCCGCCGTAGGCGAACAACGTGAAGTCCCGTGGATCCTGGCCGCGCTCGATCGTCACCTCACGCAGCGCGTTGGCCATGTTCGCAGCGGCGAGGTCGTGGATACCCGTGGCCGTTCGTTCGACGGACCACCCCAACGTGGTGCCGATCTCGCCCTGGATCGCCCGGTGCGCCGCCACGAGGTCGAGGGTGTAACGGCCCCGCAGGTAGTTCGACGGATCGATCAGGCCGAGCGCCACCATCGCATCGGTGACGGTGGGGCGGGTGCCGCCTCGGCCGTAGCAGGCCGGCCCGGGCTCGGAGCCCGCGGAGTGGGGCCCGATCTGTGGGACCCCGCGCGAATCCAGCCAGGCGATGCTCCCGCCGCCCGCGCCGACCGAGATGATGTCGATGACGTTGATGCCGGTCTCGATCTGTCCGAAGGTCGCACGCTTGGCGATGGCGGGCTCCCTGCCGACCAGGACGCTGGTGTCGAACGTCGTTCCACCCATGTCGCCGACCAGGACGTTCTCCACGCCCAGGCGTTCTGCGAGGTAGCGCGCGCCCATCACCCCACCCGCCGGACCCGAGGCGAGCAGCGTCACCGGTTCGCGCTGGACGACGTCGATCCCCACGCTGCCGCCGACGCCCTGGAAGAAGGTGAGCGATCCCGTGAACCCGCCCGCCTCCAGCGCCGTCTGCAGGGCTTCCACGTACCGGGTGGTGGCGCGGTGGGCCATGCAGTTGAACACGGCGGTCAGGAAGCGCTCGTACTCGCGGATCACCGGGTGGATCTCCGCGGAGAGGGTGACGAAGGACTCCGGGAACTCCTCGCGCACGATCTCCTTCGCGCGCCGCTCGTGCACCGGATTGGAGAACGACCACAGGAAGCAGATCGCGATGCCCTCGACCCCGCGATCGCGCATGCGCCGGACAGCGTGCCGGATCTGTTCCTCGTCGAGCGGGACGACGACGTCCCCGCGGCTGTCGACCCGCTCCTCGATCTCCTCGATGCAGTCGCGGTCCAGAATGTCGGGAGGTGCCGCCTGGGACAGGTGCTCGTCGAAGACGGGGACGCGGGCGCCGCGGGCGATGCGGAAGGTGTCACGGAACCCGCGTGTGATCAGCACTCCGACCTTGGCGCCGCGCATCTCGGTGAGCACGTTGGTGACGATCGTGGTGCCGTTGACGAAGGCGCGGCAGTCGGACAGCACCTCGGCGGTGGTCAACCCGAGGGTGCTCGCCGCGTTCTCGAGTGCGGCGAGGATTCCCTCGCTGTAGTTGCCGTGGGTGGTGAACGACTTGCTGCGGACCAGCCCCATCGGGCCGGTGAGCATGAGGTCGGTGTGCGTTCCGCCCACGTCGATCCCGACGGCGAATCGTCCGGTGGCCTCCGTGGTCATTTCGCACCACCCTTGTGCGCGCGCATCTCCCGAGCTTCCCAGTGCCACTTGTAGTCGCCCCATCCTTCGCGGCCCTCGTGTTCCCAGCGCACCAGTGAGGCGATGTTGTACTGGTTCGGCCAGCTCGGGATGGGCAGGCTGGCCGTCGACTCGCCCTCGAAGCGGTACTGCCGGCCGCGGACGTCCTCGAGCTCGTAGACGAGCCGGTCGATCGTCCATCCGGTCCGTTCGTATCGACCGGTTCCCCGCCGGACGGCATGGGGCTCGCCGTCGTCGAGGACGTAGCCGTTGGTCACCTGGGCTCCGTGCTCGTCGTTCTCGCGCGTCATCACGTGGAACGCCAGGTCCGGCCCGAAGAAGCCCTCGTCGAAGTTCCCGCGGCCGTGACCGTGCTCGGGCCGCGGCGCCCAGGAGTGGTCGCGGTTCGAGTAGCAGTCGACGGCGATCTTCTTCCCGTTGAGGACCAGGTCGCCCCTGACGTGCATGGTCTGGTCGATGTGGCCGATCTCGTCGCTCCACAGCGCACCGACCTGGTGGAAGTGGCTGAAATCGGTGCCGTCGGAGGCCACGACCATCTCGTGGCTGGACACGGGGCGCATGATCCCGTCGAGCTCCAGGTCGAACGACGTGTCACGGCCGTCGTGGTAGCGCACCTCCCAGCGCTGTCCCGGCTCGACCATCCGCACCTCCAGGCCGTTGGCCAGGCGGTAGTGGTCGAGGTTGCCGGGCGGCATCGGCAGGTGCACCCGGGCGTCGCGGTGGTCGAGGTCGAGCACCGAGGAGCAGTGCCGGGTCCAGATGGTGACGTGGGAGAAGACGACGTCGAGGTTCGTCCGGAACCCAGCGTAGATCGAGGCCCGCAGGTTGTGCTCCGGGACGAGGAACGAGAACCAGTTCGTCTCGAGCCATTCGGTGTTGCGGTAACCGGGTCGGTGGAAGAGGGCGTCCCTCGGTGTCGGACGCGCCGGGTGGTCGTTCATCCGTCGGTCTCCTTCACGGTGATGGACCTGGTCGTCGTGGTCGACCCGTCGGCCCAGCGGGCGCGTGCCGTGCGCATGACCTCGGTCTCCAGTGCGGCCGCCGACCGCACGACACGTCGGACCTCGTTGAGCGTGGTGTCGTCTCCCTGCTCGTGGAGTACACCCATGACTGCGGTGATCTCCCGGACCAGCGATGCGTGCCGCGCGAGCGGGTCGGCGTCGTCGAGCAGGTCCGTCGGTGTCACGCTCGCTGTGGCGAGCTCCAGCGCACGCCGCAGGAGAGCGTTCTCTCGCTGCAGGGTGGCGAAGAGGTCGTTCCAGAGATGTCCGGTCTCGCCGACGAGCTGGACCACCGCGTCGACCTTGCGTCGGGCCTCCTCGCCGGCGAGAGCCGGCGCGACCTCGTGCTGCAGTGTCTCGGCCGCTCGGGCGAGCAGGCGGCCGTGCGTCTCAAAGAACACCGCGACCCTCCTCGAAGGAGAGGATCTGGTCGATGAGATAGCCGCCGGACAGGCTGGGCTTGTTGTAGATCGTCAGGATGCGCAGCTTCGTGCTCCCCTCGACCGCGCCCGGCAGGGCGATGAGCTGGGTCCAGAGGTGGTAGAAGAGCGCGAAGACGACGTAGTAGTGCAACTTCCGGGCGTCGACCCCGCGTCCGGTCTTGTGTTCGTACAGCCCGAGGAACTCGTCGAGCGGGGCGAGCATGCCCATCAGCGTGGGCTGTTGCTCGCGCATCACGTTGTGGCAGGTGTAGGCGAGGTCCTGCATGGGGTCGCCCACGGTGGCGCCCTCCCAGTCGAGCATCGCCACCAGTCGCTGGTCGCGCCAGATGAAGTTGCCGATGCGGAAGTCGCCGTGGACCAGCACCAGGTCGTCGGGATCGCCCTCCGGTGCGTGCCGGCGGAGCCAGTGCGCCGCGTCCCAGAAGGCCGGCACGGGGGGCCACCCCGCCGCCACCCGCTGCTCGACGACGCGCGTCTGGCGGTCGATCTGTGCCAGGAGACGGGCCCGTAGCCCGGTGTCGGACCCGAACGTCCGCCCGAAGGCCGCCGCGCGCCAGTCGACCCGTTGGATGCGCGCGAGCGACTCCAAGAACTCGTCGGTCATGTGAGCGCGCCGGACCGGGTCGATCCAGTCGCTGTGCCGGGTGATCGTGCGGTAGTCGGGTACCTCACCGCTCACGTGACCGAGCACGATGAACGGCCGCTGTGCCACGGTCGGATCGGAACAGTGCCCGAACAGCGGTGGCACCGCGACGGACGTGGACTGCAGCCCTCTCAGGACCCGGGCCTCGTGGGATATGTCGTAGGGCTCGATTGGGCCACGCTCGGGCTCGCGGCGCAGGACGACACGCTTACGCCGACCGGTCGCCGCCCGCTCGGCGAGCTCGAGGAACCAGGTCTCGTACGAGTTGCCGCCGTCCGGTCGGGAGGCTCCGGCGATGTGCACCCCGGACCAGTCGGGCACGCACTCGACGTTGAGCCACTTCTCCAGCGCCTCGCCACCGGGCACCTGGGAGCGCGGCTCGGCCTCGGGCATGCCCACGGTCACGGTGTCGTGGCCTCCTCGTCTCTCCGGCCGGCCCGGGTTCGTCGAGACCAGGCGGGGAATGGTTGCCGCACGGTTGGCGGACGGTCTCTGCACGAGGAGCTTCTCGTCCGTTCCGCGCGGACGCCTACTGGCAGTTTCGAGAGGCTTGTGATCGACGCCGCACGCGTGGTAGCGCTTACTGCGTGCGAGTGTTGATCGTCGATGATCATGAGGTGGTCCGGGAGGGCCTTCGTGCCGTGGTCGGCTCGACGCCGGAGATCACCGAGATCGACGAGGCCGGCACCGGCGCGGCCGCGCTCGACGCCGCCCGTCGATCGGTCCCGGACATCGTTCTCGTCGACTACAGGCTGCCCGACGTGACCGGGGACCAGCTGTGTGCCCAGCTCCGGGAACGTTTCCCCGCGACGAGGATCGTCGTGGTCACCACCTACCTCAGCGAGGACATCGTCCGGCGGACCCTGGCCGCCGGCGCGGACGCGTACGTGACGAAGGAGTCCGGGCTCGGGGAGCTACGCCGGGTGATCAGAGCCGTCCTCTCGGGAGCCCAACCGGCCGCCGAGGGGCACGAGGTCCTGGAGCGCCTCGTGCGCAGCGTGGCGGAGCGGCTGGCGGCCTTCCAGCTCACCCCCCGCCAGATCGGGGTGCTCGAGCTGGTCGCGACCGGCCGGACCTACAACCAGATCGCGCGGCAGCTGGCGATCTCGCAGGCGACGGTGCGGTTTCACGTGCAGAACCTCAAGAGCCGGCTCGAGGTCACCACGTCCGCTGAGTTGGTGGCCAAGGCGACGCGGTTGTCGTTGATCTCGCCTGCTTCCACCGAGGCCTGATGTCCCGTTCCGAGGTCGCGGTGGACCACGCGTCGGACTGGCCGGTTCCGTGGACTCCGGACCTCGACGTCACCGCCGTGGCGATCAGGGACGCCATGGGTGTCGACCGTGTCGTGATCCGGGCTCGGACCGCTGCTCCGAACGAGGGGACGAGGGTTCTCGCCGACGCGGGGGACCCCAGCGTGGGTCGGAGCATGATGGATCCGGATTCGGACCCGGCGAGGTGCTGGCCCGTACCCGACGGCGACGGTCTCGCCCCGGTGCTCCGGACCTCGCACGAGGGCGGGGTGTTGCTCACGACCGTCCTCGCGGTCGAGGGCCACGTCGTCGGTCTGCTCCAGGCCTTCAGCCGCGACCCCTCGACCGACCCGTCGACGGAACGCCTGCTGACGGTGTTCGCCCGACAGGCGGCTTTCGCGATCGAGCACGGTCGGTTGCAGGACCGCTCGGCCAGCCTCGCCGCGGAACTCGAGGTCCTGGCCGAGCTGGACCGGATCCCGCTCTCGGTGTCCGACCACGGAGACTTCGTCCGGCGGCTGACCGAGGTACTCGCTCCGGTCGTGGGGGCCGAGCTCGTGGCGGTGGCAGTCGTCGACGAACGACGTGACGTCCTGCAGATGCTTCCGGGCTCCTACGGGGCCTCGCCCGAGGTCGCGGCGTCTTTCCTGGTCGACACCCACGACGCGCGGAGCAGTTCGGCTCGCGCGCTGCTCATGCGTCAGCCATGGATGACCGAGACGGCCGAGCGCGAGCCGGGTGCGCTGCAGGAGTTCGTGCGGGTGTTCGGTGTCCGACGGGTCATGACGATCCCGCTGGTGCTCGGGACGCGTGGCGTCGGTGTCCTCAACCTGGCCAACAAGCCGACCCCTTTCACGGCGGCGGACGTCGCCCGGATCCGGGCGTTCGCGCCGCGGGTGGCCGGCGCGGTGGAGAACGTGCAGACGCTGGTGCGGCTCCGCCGCCGGGAGGCATTGGAGGCGGTCGTCGGCGATCTGGCGGTGGCCATCGCCCAGGGCGCGGCGCCGGGTCTGCAGCTCGACCGGGCGCTGAAGCGGTTCGCGGAGGTCACCGACGTCAGCGTCGTGATGCTCCGGCCACGCGAGGGGGAACCGACGATCGTGCGGCGCTCACCCGTGCCCGAGGCCGTCGAGCTCGACGTGCTCGCGCAGGCCGAGGGGCGGGCGCGGACACCTCGAGCCTCCCTCGTCGCGCCCGCGAGGGCCGGCGACCCCGGCTCGGCGAGCCTGCACGTCCCCGTCGTCGTCTCGGGTCAACGGGTCGCCGGCCTGTCCGCTCTCCGGCAGCGGTGTGCTCCGTTCGAGTCCGACGAGATCTCGGCCCTGTCCCGGTTGTCGGAGCTCGTGGCGCTCGCGTGGACGACGGAGCGCTACCAGCAGCAACGGGCCACCACCGCGCGGCTGGCCGAGAGGCAACGGATCGCCGAGGACCTGCACGACCGCGTCGCGCAGCTGTTGTTCTCCGGACAGTTGGCGCTGGAGTCCGTCCTGGAGCGGGACGAGCTCGGTCCCGTCGACCGCGCCGAGATCACGCGCGCCAGGGCCCACGTCGCCCGCAGCCAGACGTCGGTGAGAGAGGTCATCGAGGAACTCGCCGAGCCCCGTCGGTCCGACCTCCCGACGCGGCTCGCCGTGCTGACCGGTGAGCTCGAGTCCGAACACGGGCTGACCGTGCACCTCGACGTCGCCGCCTCCGTGATCCGCGTGGCTCGGCGAATCCGCAAGGTGCTGGCCGATCTCGCCGTCCGCGCGGCGTCGGAGGCGATCACGAACGTCGCGAAGCACGCCCGGTACGCGACGCAGGTCGACGTGCGGGTGCAGATCACCCGCGAGCGTCGGCTCCTGCTCACCGCGGTCGACAACGGAGCCGGACCTGCGTTGCGGCGACCGGGCCAGCACCAGGGCCTGACGTCGTTGCGCAACACCTACCGCGCGCACGGCGGGACCGTCCGCATCGGGCGGGACCGCCGCGGTGGGGTCAGGTTGACGGCGAGTGTGCCGATGTGACCCCGCCGCGACGCCTCACGAGGCGACCGCGACCTCAGTCGTGACGAGCGTCCCGCACCGGGGGCAGGCCCGTTCCACCAACGTCACGCTGGGGTGCTCGCTGACCCACGTGCCGTACTCGAGCATCCGCGAGGCCAGCGGGGACCGCCGGGTCGGTAGTTCGGCGGCCGGCTCCGCACCACACCCGCAGACGGGCCCGGTGCCCGAGCCGCCCAGGGCCACGGACTCGAGGGCCCAGCCGCGCCGGTCGTCGCGCCGCCCGAGGCGGAGGGCGTCGGTCGCCGACCGGTCGGGCTCGCCCTTGACGTCGAGGCTCACGCCGTACACGTGCGTCGCCGCGTCGGCGGTGACGTACCCGTCCGCGACGTCCGCGGCGACCAGTTCCGGTTCCCGGGCGAGAGGGTCGCCAAGGCCGCCGCCACCGCCCTCCCAGACGACGACGGTGTCGCCGGCGCTCAGGCGGACGGTCTGCTTGCCGTCGAGGGTGGTGACGTCGCCGCCGAGCTCGTCGGCGGAGCCCGGGACCATCCCCGGCTTCAGGGTCTCCCGCACGTCCTTGCCGGTGATGATCTGCCCGCCGCAGGTCCCGCCGGGAAGTCCGCCGAACACCCCGGGTGGGGGAACCTGCCACGAAGCGACGAAGAAGGTGAAGCTACCACCGGGGGTGTCCCACGGGGTCCAGGCGAACTCCAGACCCTGGCCCCCCCGGAAGGTGCCGGGTCCTCCGGAGCCGACGTGTATCCGCCGCCAGAGGTAGAGGACGGGGTAGAAGGTCTCGTTGACCTCGATGTCCGGGAGCGCGGGATCGAGCTGGTTCAGCCCGCCGCCCACGTCGAGACCGTCCCCGTGTGCCCCCGCGCCGAGGCCCCCTCCGCCTCCGTTCATGTCGAGGAAAGGGACCAGCGTCCCGTCAGGGGTCGGGGCGTAGAGCATGACGCCCGCGAAGCACTCTTGGCTGGGGGCCAACGTGTGGTTCCGGACGAACTCGTCGTCGGCGGCGGCCTGCAGCTGCGCTAGTTGTTGGAGCTGGACAGGTTGGTTAAGCGGGTGATCGGGGGTCGCCGTTCGGTGGCGCTGTGGGGTCGGTGATGGTTGTACTCGTGGAGCCAGCCCGGTAGGGCCTTCCGTCGCTGGGTTTCACTGAGATAGAGCCGTCGGAAGGCCCAGCCGGCGGTCATGGTGCGGTGGAACCGTTCGATCTTCCCGTTCGTCTGCGGCCGGTAGGGCCGGGTCCGCTTCGGGCGGATGCTGAGCTCGGCGCAGGTGTCGCGCCAGGCGTGCGAGCG
>NZ_JBXUHE010000074.1:0-13627 GCF_057180585.1 Actinomycetospora sp. 2LY8.5 | reverse complement strand
TCGCCGCCGGGATGAACGCCGCGAACGCCGGCTGAGGTGGCAGCCGGGACCGATCGGCCCGAGGACCGGGCGCCCGGAGATCGGGTGCCCGAGCCGACGGCGTCGTCCGGACCGAGTGCGCGAGCCCAAGGCCAGCTGTCATGATGTCCATGTCCTCAGCTGTTGCTTCTCCACCGCCGGGCCATTCACGACCCCTCTTGATGAACTGCCCGGTCCTGTCTTCGTGCGTCATACCGATGCGCGGCTCGTATCCCCGGCCGCCGTACTGCTCATCGACGTTCATGGAGTAGACAGGAACAGGCGACGCGCCGAGGCCGTTCCTGAGATCTGCAGCCGACATGCGCGCGGTGGCCAAAGGACTCGCCGAGTCGTACTGCAAGGTGACGTCGAACGAGCACCGCTCGCCGACCTCGTTCGCGCCTGCTCCTCGAACGCTCAGTGTGTTGTCGTCACCTTCCTCGTGTTCCTCCAGGGGACTGGACCTTCTGACGACGAACAGATGCGGCACCGACGTGGACGTGGTGGATCACGACAGCGTCGTCGCCGTCAGCGGTGCGTGGCGTCTGCGTGGCAGACCCCTCCGGCGCCGGCCACGCGAGCGCTTTCCGGAACCGCTCGCGCGAGGCCCGGCCCCGGTGCCTGTAGCGCCGCGTCACTGCCGTGTCGGTGTGCCCCATCGCGATCGCAAGCTCCGGCTCGCCTCATGAGCCGCCGCACCGGGCGGCGCACCTGGTCAGCGGGACTCGCCCGCACCCGGCGCCACACGACGACGCCGGCCACGACGGTCCACACCATCGATAGCGCGCGCCCGACGGGCAGGGCGAGCGTGACGGGCAAGAACGCGAGCGAGGCCGGCGACGAGGTCGCGATCACGCCGGCGACGGCGTCCGGCCCGGGTGATGGACAGCGTCAGCGCGACCAGGACGACGACGACGTGGAGGACCGCCAGGGTCACGAGACGGTGCTGCGCGCTCTGGTACTCGCGGGTGTCGGCGAGGTCGGCGCCGTCGATGACGAAGCGCAGCAGCGCGGGCGAGGTCGGAGCGGTGAGCAGGACGGTGGCGACGACGAGGCCCGCCTTGGCCGGGACCCACCAGGCCCACCAGCGCCCGCGGCGGTGTCGCGCGAGGACGACGAGTACCAGGCCGGTGAGGGCGGCGCCGATCGCGGCGGGTCGCGCGAGCCAGGCGACCGCGATCTCGTGGAGCGCGTAGCCGGCGCGCAGGGTCGCGGGGTCACGTACTCCGGTCAGCCACACGGTGAGCACGACGAACACCGCGCTGACCCCGAGCCAGCCGACGCCGGTGGCGAGATGGAGCACGAGCACGGTGCGGCGCAGCCGGCGTGGCAGCAGCGGTCGGGCGGGGGTGACGGTGCGGTGCTCCGCCCGGGCGCCGGCGCCGGCGCCGGCGTCGGCCGCCGTGGTCATCGCCGTGGTCGTCGTCGGGGTCATCGCCGGGGGTCGGTGTCGCGTAGCGGACGGGCCGCGAAGGCGAGCACCGCACCGGCGACGAGCACCCAGGCCATCGACAGCAGCCGCCCGAACAGGATCAGCGCGTTGCCGTAGAACCAGACCAGCGAGATCACCGACAGGATCGCGGGCACGGCCGCCACGACGGAGAACACGCGGACCCCCCGCGCGGCGAACAGCCGCCCGAGCAACGCGACGCCCAGTCCCAACGCCACCACGTGCGCGACGCCACCGGTCACGAACGTCGCCTGGTGCAGCGCCAGCGTGACGGCGTCGGAGAGGGTGGCGGTCGCCAGCAGGATGCTCAACCCCGCCGACACCGTCATCGACGCCACGGCCGCCAGGACCGCCACGGCCGCGACGACGGCGACCGGACCCCAGCGGGCCGGCGCTGCCGCGCCGGGAGGCCCGACGCGGCGCAGGGCCAGGACGAACAGCAGCAGCCCGGCCACCGAGACCAGGTGGGTCAGGGCCGGCAGCACGAGGGCTGCACCCTCACCCCGCACGTAGGCGAGCAGGACCTCGGGCGCGGCGTTGGGCAGCGGCATCTCCCGGGTGGCGACGGCCGCGCGGGCGGTGTCGTTGGCGAGATAGGCGCCCAGGAACACGACGCCGCCCAGCAGGGCAGCGACCCCGGCGGGCCGCACCGCACGACGGGTGCTCGTGCTGGTGGTTGCCGAGGGGCGGGACGGAGTGGACACGACGGACCTCCGAGGGCTGGTGGACGGACTCGTCCACCGTCGCCCGGCCCGCCTCCCCGCACGTCGCCCCGCAAGCCGATCCGGTCCTACCCCCAGCGGGGCAGACGCGCCGCCACCGGACCGGATCTTCGATCGTGGACGTGCCCCCTACCGCGGTGGGGGTAGGCCCGGTCACCGCGGGCGGGGGACGACCGGTGGACGGCCGGCACCCGACCGTCCTCCCATGTTCTCGAAGCTTCGCGTGGTGACCTGGGCGGCGACGGTCGCGGTCACGGTCGCCGTGTTCGCGGCCTGCGGCGCGCCCACCCCGCCGTCGACCTCCGCGCTATCGAGCTCCGCCGATCCCGCGGTCGTCCGGGTCGCGGGCGGGGAGGTCCGTGGTGTCGCGAGCGATACCCACCTGCGTATCCAGGGCATTCCCTACGCCGCCCCGCCCGTGGACGAGCGGCGATGGCGTGCACCCGAGCCGGCCGCCGCCTGGTCGGGTGTGCGCGACGGAACCCGTCCGCCGCCGCCGTGCCCGCAGTCCGACGACGGCCGGGTCGAGGGCCGCGAGGACTGCCTCTACCTCAACGTCGACGCTCCGCGCGGGGCCGGGGCGAACCGTCCCGTGATGGTCTTCGTCCACGGCGGCGGGTTCATCGGCGGGCAGGGCGCCCCGTACGACCCGGCCCGCGTGGTCGACCAGGGCCGCGTCGTCGTCGTGACGATCAACCACCGTCTGGGGGCCCTGGGTTTCCTCGCCCATCCCGGGCTCGACGATCCCGCGGCCGGTAACTTCGGGATCGCTGACCAGCAGGCGGCGCTGCGCTGGGTGCGGCAGAACGCAGCCGCGTTCGGCGGCGACCCGCGCAACGTGACGCTGTGGGGCGAGTCGTCCGGAGCGTTCTCGACGTGCGCCCAGATGGCGTCGCCCGGGGCACGTGAGCTGTTCGACAAGGCGATCCTGCACAGCGGACCCTGTGCGAACCGGATGCTGCCCCTCCCGCAGGCCCAGCAGCGGGCGACATCCCTCGCGGCTCGGCTGGGTTGCGCCGAGGTCGCGTGCCTGCGCGCGCTGCCCGTCGACCGGCTGGTGGGTCTGCCCGAGGAACAGGTGGGGGCGACGCGCACCACGGTCGAGCGGCCCTGGCTGCCCGTCACCGGGACCGCGGTGCTGCCCACCGACCCGATCGAGGCGTTCCGATCAGGTACCGCCCACGACGTCCCGATGATCCACGGCGTCACCACCGACGAGATGCGGGTGTTCGTCGCCCGGGACCGACGGACCACCCTCGAGCCGTACCCGGTCACGCTGACCCGGTTCTTCGGCGCCGACGCCGCCCGCGTCGCCGCTGCCTACCCACTCGAGCAGTACCGCTCGGCCCCGGTCGCGCTCGCGACCGCGCTCGCGGACGAGGGCAGGACGCTGGGCTCCTGCACGACACGATCGTTCTTCGACGCCGCCCGCGGGCCGGTGTACGCGTTCGAGTTCACCGAGCCACGGCCGGGCGAGGTCGCCGGGGTGCCGCTCGGCGCCCACCACGGTGTCGACGTCCCGTACTTCTTCGACAGCCACTTTCCCGGCCGGCCCCCGGTCGGGCGCACCGATGCGCAGGCAGCGTTGGCGCAGCGGCTGATCGGCTGGTGGACCACCTTCGCCCGCACCGGCGACCCGGGCCCCGATTGGCCCGATGTCCGCACCGGCGGGGTTCAGGCCGTCTCCACGGCGGGCACCGCGCCAATCGACCTCACCGCGAAACACCACTGCAGGCTGTGGGACACGATGGCGCCACCAGCAACCCGGTGACCGGACGCGCACCCACTCGCACCAACAGCTGCCAGGCACCTTCTAGAACCACGGTCAGGAACACCACGGAGTGGTCCCGACTACGACGCATCGAAACCCGAAGCCAAAGACAGAAAGACAGGAGACAAGACTCGCGGGAGCGCCCGCAGGTCCGCGCCAACGATCGCGGCGGCGACACCCACGTGGCCGCGCCCACCCTCACCATCCCGGACGGCGCCACGGACGCAGGCGGCCCAGGTCGTCGAACACCGCGGGCCCGTTGGCCGCGGAGTCGACGTGGCCGAGGATCACCGCGGGGCCGACGCGGCCGGGGGTGGGGGAGCCGCGGGACCAGGCCGCGTGGTCGTACTGCGGTCCGCGAAGCGGACACCCTCGCTCGCGCCGGATAGCGGTGCTCCCGGGCCTCCGTTCATACCGGAGAAGTATCGACAGCGGTCGCGTGGATCATCAACGCCGCCGCGTCGACCGATGCGCGGGACCGTCAGCGGCGGGGCGGTCCCTGCCCTCGGGCACGGGCCGCCACCCGCGGTGGGGAGACGTGGACGACGGTCCCCGACCTGCCAAGGGTTCGACGGAGACGACTACGGAGGGCCGACGATGTCCGATCATCGAGCAGCTCGGGCGCGAGCACGCCCGGGAGGTGCCCGGTGAACACTCGGCGACTCGTCCGGCTGCCCGCCGTGCGGTTGGCGGTCGACGACGGCGGATCGCCATCGACCGAGGCGCCACCGTTCCTGCTCGTCCACGGCTGGCTGGGATCACACCGGACGTGGGCGCGCCTCACGCCGCGCTGGCGGGAGCAGCGCCGGGTCCTCGCGGTCGACCTGCGCGGGCACGGCGACAGTTCGGCGCCCCGTGCCGGCTACGCGCTCCCGGACCTGGCCGGCGATCTCGCGGTACTGCTCGACGTGGAGGGGTTGCGCGGGGTGGTCGTCGTGGCGCACTCGCTGGGTTGCTCCGTGACGAGCTGGCTGGCGGTGCAGCGCCCGGAACTGGTCGCGGGGATGGTGCTCGTGGACCCCGACTACGGCGGCGACCCCGCGGATCGCGACCGACTCGCCGCCCTCGCGGCGGCCCCCGACGACGAGGTCCTGTCCAGGGCGGTCGCGGAGCTCTTCCGCGACCGCATCGACGCGGACACGGCATCACCCGCGCTGCGGGCCGCCCACCGCGCCGACGCCGCCCGCGTTCCGGCGCACGTCGTCCGCGGAACGCTCGCCGGCCTCGTCGGCGGACCCCCCTCACCCCGCTTCCGACCGGAGGCGGAGGTCGTCCTCCCGCGGCGGACGCAACCGGTGCTAGCGCTGCACCGACGTCCGGAGCAGGCGTCATGGGAGCGCGGTCTCGTCACGCACCCGGCCTCGGAGATCCACGTCTGCGCGGGAGCCGGACACTGGATCCACGAGGAGCGCCCGGCCTACGTCGCGGCCGCGTTCGACCGCTGGCTCGGGCACGCCGTCCCCGCGGCGGCATGCCCGTTCTCGTCGTGTCCGTCCCCGTCCTCGGAGGTGTCCTCGTGACCGCCGTGTCCCTCGACCTCTCGGCCGAAGAGCTGTTGACCACCACCCGCGCGGTGCGCCGCCGGCTCGATCTCGACCGACCGGTCGACCCGCAGCTCGTCCGGCGGTGCGTCGAGTTCGCCATGCAGGCGCCGACGGGCCGGAACTCCCAGAGGTGGAGCTTCGTCGTGGTCACCGATCCCGCGCGGCGCGCGGCGCTCGCGGATCTGTGGCGCGCGGGGATCGGCCAGGGCGACAGTCCGATGTCCGCCGCCGACGTGCGGCGGGCGTACCACGACCCGCGCTCGATGGAGCGGGTCTGGAGCGGGTTGGACCACCTGAAGGACAATCTGCACCGGGTGCCCGTGCTGGTCGTGCCGTGCATCGAGGGACGGACCGACGGGCTCGGCGCCGATCGGCAGGCCGGCCAGTGGGGCTCCGTGCTCCCGGCGGTCTGGAGCTTCATGCTGGCCGCCCGTCTGCACGGGCTCGGCACCGTCTGGACCACCGGGACCATGCCCGTCGAGCGCGACGTCGCGGGCCTGCTCGGGATCCCCTACGACACCGTGATGCAAGCCGCCCTGATCCCGCTCGCCCACACCGTGGGCACCGATTTCCGGCCGGGCCCACGCGTCGACGTCGACGAGGTCCTGCACTGGGAGACGTGGTGAGCGTCCGCGACCGGGGCCGGGTCAGCGTCGTCACCGGAGCCGGCGGGGCTCTGGGCACCGCGATCGCCCGGCGTCTCCACGGCGCCGGAGACGTCGTGGTGCTTGCCGACGTCGACCAGGATGCCGCGTCGCGGGCGAGTGCCCTCATCGGCGGCTCCGCGGCCGACGAGCGGTTGCGGACCGAGCAGGTCGACGTCGGCGACCCCGACTCGGTCCAGCGCCTCGTCGATCGGGTGGGGGAGGACTGCGGCCGCATCGACGTCGTCGTCAACAACGCGGCGGTCCAGCGTCGGGGCGGGATCGCCGCCCTGCGGACGGAGGATTGGGACGACGTGCATCGGGTCGACCTGCGGGGACCGATGCTGCTCTGTCGGGCCGTCCACCCGTACTGGGAACGGCAGCGAGCGGGAAGCGTGGTCAACATCGCCTCCCGTGTCTGGCTCAGTGGCGGCGCGCCGATCTACGTCTCGGCCAAGGCCGGCCTGGTCGGGCTGACGCGGTCGTTGGCGACCGAACTGGCCCCTCACGGCGTGACGGCGAACGCCGTCGCGCCCGGGTTCGTCGCGACCGCCTTCACTCGACGCGGACACGACGAGGAGAGCTGGTCGGCCCTGGTGGAGCGGCAACAACGCATCACCCCGCTGGGCACGCTCACCGAGCCCGAGGACGTCGCCCACGCCGTCGCCTTCCTCGCCTCCCCGGCCGCCCGCTCCATCACCGGCGAGGTCCTCCACGTCTGCGGCGGCGCCCAGCTGGCCCCGCTCCCGTGATCGATGCGCAGCGCGCGGAGACGACGGCGACCCTGCGCTACGGCTACGCCACGGTCGCCCTGCCCACGCTGAGCCTCGCCGAGGCGGCCGCGGCCGCCGCGGGCGCCGGCTTCGAAGGCCTCGAGTGCAAGGTCGGTGAGCCGTCACACGCCCGGGACAGCTCGGCGCGCCACTTCCTCGCCGACAACCGCACGACGCTGCGCCTCGCCCCGCAGGACGGCCGACGCGCGGCGAGGATCTGCGCGGACGCCGGTCTCCAGCTCATCGGGCTCAACCCCTACGTCGGCACGGGCGACCTCGAGACGTTCCGGCGCGTCGCCGATCTGGCACAGGCGGCGTCCGCTCCGCAGATCCGGCTGCAGGGCCCGCGCCCACGTCGCGGCGGGCCGGGCTATCGCGAGCTGTTCGACCGGGCACTCGCCTTCACCGACGAGGCCGCCGCGATCGCGGTCGATCACGGCAGCAGTGTCGTCGTCGAGATCCACCAGGACACGATCTTCCCGAGCGCCTCGCTCGCCGAGCGGCTGGTCGCCCACTTCGACCCGCATCGCGTGGGGGTCATCTACGACGTGGGCAACATGGTCGTCGAGGGCTACGAGAACCACCGGATCGGCACCGCGCTGCTCGGCCCGCATCTGAGGCACGTGCACCTGAAGAACGCGCGTTTCGTCCGGGGCCCGGCGGTCACCGGACCGATGCGCGTGCACCGGGCGACGTGGAGCCCCCTCGACGACGGCGTGGTGGACGTCAGCGCCGTGCTCGACCATCTCGTGGACGTCGGGTACCGGGGCTGGATCTCGCTCGAGGACCTGAGCTCGCAGCGAAACCCCCTGGCGACGCTGCAGTACAACGCCCGGGTGCTCTCCGCTCTGAGGGCCCCGGGATGGCGGGGTTGACCGAGGCCGACGACCTCAGCGTTCCCGGCGCCCGACGTCGCGGGCGCCGATCATGACCACGGCGAAGGTCGCGGCGCCCGGGCCTGGGTTGCGCCAGCGGTGACGGGTCCCGGTCTGCACGAAGGCGTCGCCGGCCTCGAGGACCCGTTCCGCACCGTCGTCGAGCTCGAGCACCAGGTGACCGGCGAGCATGATCCCGAGGTCGATCGTCGGGGTGGTGTGCATCCCCGGCTCCTCGTCGTAGGTCGCGAGGAGGCCGGGGAAGAGGGACTCGAACTCGACCACCTGCGCCGCCGTCGGACCCGCGCCCTCCGCCTGGTCCGGGTCGATGGTGAGCACGAAGAAGCGGTGCCCTCCGGGAGGCGGCAGGAACTCCCCGGCCGTGAACGGGCGCGACCCGTCCGTGTGGAGGGCGGGCACCTCGTCATCGGCCCACAAGGGCGTGTTCACCAGACCGGGAAAGCCCGATGCCACGAGCGTCCCCGGTCGGGCGTCCTCGACGAACACCGAGCGTCCAGCGCCGGCCAGTCCGGTCGTCACCAGCTTCATCGCAGGCCCTCCTGTCGGTCGACGCGAGCTCGCCCACCGTGCCCGGAACGGGGATGCGGGCGGGAGAGGGTTCACAGGAGGACCGGCCTGATACCTCCTGGATATCGGCGTCGCGGGGAGCGGCCACGCCTGGCTGTGGCTGAGGGCCCGCGAAAGCAGGCCGATAATGAGGGGCGATGGAACTGCGGCACCTGCGCTACGTCGTCGCCGTCGCCGAGCACCGGCACGTCGGCCGGGCCGCACGCGCCCTGGGGATCGCCCAGCCGCCGCTCTCGCGTCAGGTGGCGGCCATCGAGGAGGAGCTCGGAACGCGCCTGTTCGAACGCACCGGTCGCGGCACGATCCCGACCGTGGCCGGCGAGGTCTTCGTCGCCCACGCCCGTCGCATCCTCGAGCAGGTCGACCTCGGCGCCGAGGAGGCCCGCCGCGCCGCGCGCGGCCAGAGCGGGACGCTGCGGCTGGGGATCATCGGCTCCGCGCTGATCGAACTGCTGCCGGGGCTCCTGGCGCGCTTCCGTTCGACCCACCCCGGCGTCGGTGTGGCCTGCCGCGAGCTCTCCAGCGCCCAGAGCACCGCGGCGCTCGTCGCCGGTGAGATCGACCTCGCGGTCTGTCGGGGGATGCCTCGAGGCCCGGGCGCCGAGAAGTTGCGGGCCGTCGCGGTCGGCCACGATCAGCTCGTCGGGATCTGCTCGCGCGCACACCCGCTCGCCGCCCGCGGAGTCATCACCGTCGGACAGCTGCGGCGACAACCCCTGGTCCTCACCACGAGCGAGGACGAGCCGTCGACCGTCACCGCGCTCGCGGAGCTCCTGGCGGACCGTGACGCGACCTTGTCGACCACCCACGCACGCGACATCCACACCATCATCGGCCTCGCGGCATGTGGCTTCGGCGTGGGTCTCCTCCCGTCCTGCGTCCGCAGTCTCGTGCGCCCCAGCACGGCTCTGCTCGACGTGGAACCCGCCGTGCCGCTCCCCGACCTCTGCCTCGTCTACCGCGCCGAGGACGACTCGCCGGTGGTCGACGCCTTCCTCGCCGTCACCGCCGAGCACTGCCCCGGTGTCGGGCACCGACTGCGCGTCTCGCGGGGCCGTCCAGGTTGAGGCTCGTGGTCGAGCAGCGGCCCTGGCCGGACCGGAACGTCGGTCCTCTCCCGCAGCGTCGTCGCGGGAAGCGGACAAGGTGGTCCTGCTCCACCAGCCCCGACGGGTCGGGCTCCGTGATGACGAACGCGTTGAGGTCCGCGGCACGGTGTGGGCCAGCGCGACCGAGGTCTGGGAGTTGCAGAGCGAGCTCGGTCCGTGGTGGCGGCTCCTCTACTCCGCAGGACAGGGGGCTGAGTCCGGGCCCAGGGCGCTGATGCCCGACCCTGTCGACGATGTCCCCGAGAGGGGACGGATCGCCCGCTCGCCCGTGAAGGGGTGGCCCGTCAAGGCCTGGAGCTGTCGATCGTTGGATGTGCGCCACGCCCGGGCCGTCGGGATCGACCCCCCGGGGGGGCGGAGCTGGATCTCCGCATGCATCCCATGGATCACGCAACGTGTCAACGGCTTTCGCTCGATCGAGTGTTTGATTAGCCTCTCCTCACTCGAGAAAGGGGTATTCGTGACTATTCGGACACGGTGGTCGGCAACGGCGGCTCTGGTGGCCGCAGCGGCGCTTCTGGCTGGATGCAGCAGCGGCCCGGCCGAGCCGCCACCCGAGAACCCGGGTCCGGCGACGCTGACGATCTACTCGGGGCGCAGCGAGGAGCTGGTCGGGCCGCTGATCGAGCAGCTCCGGACACGGCTGAACGGCGCGAACGTCGAGGTGCGCTACGGCAGCACGGGCGAGCTGAGCGCTCAGCTGCTCGAGGAGGGTGCGAACAGCCCCGCCGACCTGTTCTTCAGCCAGGACGCCGGCGCCCTCGGAGCCCTCGCCCGGGCGGACCAGCTCGCCCCGATGAGCCCGGAGCTGATCGAGCCCGTCCTGCCGCAGTATCGCGGGGCGGACGCCGAGTGGGTCGCGACCTCCGGACGAGCTCGCGTGGTCGCCTACAACCCCGACCGCACCCCGGCGGCCGACCTGCCGACCAACGTCGATGCGCTGCTCGAGCCGCGCTGGCGGGGACAGATCGGCTACGCGCCGTCGAACGCGTCGTGGCTGTCGTTCGTCACCGGACTGCGCCTGGTCCGTGGCGAGGAGGGCGCGCGCCAATGGCTGACGGCGTTCGCGTCCCAGGAACCGCAGCGTTTCGACGGCAACGGCGCGATCGTCGACGCTGTCGATCAGGGCACCGTCGCGCTCGGTCTGGTGAACCACTACTACCTGTACGAGAAGACCACCGACATCGACCCGGCGACCTACCGGGTGGCCAACCACTACGTGCCGAACGACCCGCTCGGGCTGATCAACGTGGCGGGCGTGGGCGTGATCGCGTCGACCGACCAGCGTGAGCTCGCGCAGCAGGCCGTGGCGTTCCTGCTGTCCACGGAAGGACAGCAGTACCTGGTGGACCAGACCGCCGAGTACCCGACGGTGCCGGGAGTGACCCCGACCCGGCAGAACCCCCCGCTGCCGCCACTGGAGTCGCTCTCGCCGCCCTCGGTCAACCTGGCCGATCTCGACTCGATCGACCAGACCGAGCAGATGCTGCAGCAGACGGGCCTGCTCTGACCGCCACCCTGCGACGGACCGGGTCGCGTCGGCCACCCCGCACGCTGATGGCGTGGGGGGTGGCCGCCGCGATGGTCGCCGCCGTCCCGCTCGCCTACCTCATCGTGCGGGTCGCCGGTTCCGGCCCCTCGCGGGTACTGGAGATCCTCAGTGGGCCACGGACCTTGGACCTGCTCGCCCGCTCGGCGGTGCTCACCGCCGCGGTGACGGCGGCCTGCGTGGTGCTCGGCACCGCGGCCGCATGGCTCGTCGCGCGGACCGACCTGCCCGGACGGTCGGTGCTGATGGTGCTGCTGCCCCTGCCGCTGGCCGTTCCCTCCTACGTCGCGGGCTTCACCTGGATCGCCGAGGCGCCGTGGCTCACGGGCTTCCCTGGCGCATTCGGGGTGCTCACCGCCGTGAGCTACCCCTACGTGTTCCTCCCGGTCCTCGCCGCGCTGCGCGGCGCCGACGGAACGACCGAGGAGGTGGCCCGCTCGTTGGGTCGCACCCCGATCCAGGTCGCCCGAGACGTGACGTGGCCCCGGGTGCGTCCGGCGGCGACCGCGGGCGGGCTGCTCGTGGCCCTCTACGTGCTCTCCGACTTCGGCGCGGTGTCGTTGATGCGCTTCGACACCCTGACCCTGGGCATCTTCACCAGCTACCGCGGCACCTTCGACCGCACGCCCGCCTACGTGCTGGGCCTGCTGCTGGTGCTGCTGGCGCTCGTGGTTGCGCGGGGGGAGGCGCGCGCCCGCGGCCGCGCCGAGGCCCCGGTGGGCTCGGGCGCCGGGCGGCCGGCGCCGCGGGGGTCGCTGGGCGCCGCCCGGTGGCCCTCGGCCGTCGTTCTCGCCGCGGCGGTCGCGGTGGCACTGGGTGTGCCGATCGCAAGCCTGGCGCGCTGGACCTGGCGGGGCTCCCGGTCGGGCATCGAGCTCGGCGACCTGTTCGCCGTGGCCGTGACCACCGCCGGACTCGCCGCGGCGGCCGCCGTCGTGACCACCCTGCTCGCGCTCGGTGTCGGCACCCTCGCCGCCCGTCACCCCGGCCCCGCGAGCCGCGGCCTCGAGCAGGCGTCCTATCTCGGCCACGCCCTGCCCGGTCTGACCGTCGGGCTGGCCGTGGTCGCGCTGGGCGCCGCCTGGCTGCCCGGGCTCTACCAGACCTCGGCGCTGCTCGTCGCCGGGTACGCGGTGCTCTTCCTACCCCTGGCCGTCGGCTCGGTGCGCTCTGCGATCGCGGCCTCGCCACCGCGCTGCGAGGAGGCGGCGCGCTCGTTGGGCGCCGGCCCGCTCACGGCCCTGTGGCGGGTCACCGCTTCGCGCGCCGCTCCCGGCATCGCGGCCGGCGCCACGCTGATCTTCCTCACCGTCGCCAAGGAGTTGCCGACCACGTTGCTGCTCCGCCCGACGGGCATGGAGACGCTCGCGGTGCGGCTGTGGTCCCTCTCGTCGGTCAGCCGCTACGCCGCCGCCTCGCCGTACGCCGCGGTGCTGATCCTGATCGCCGCGATTCCCACCGTGGCCCTGCTGCGCACGGCACGGGGGGTCTCCGCGTGACCGCCGACCGACCTGCGCTGGAGATCACGGGACTGTCCGCGTCCCACCCCGGCGTCCCGGTCCTCCACGACATCGACCTCGCCGTCGCCCCGGGCGAACTCGTCGCCGTGCTCGGACCGTCCGGATGCGGCAAGACGACGCTGCTCCGCGTCGTCGCCGGGTTCCACCGACCCGATGCAGGCGAGATCCGGCTCGACGGGTGCCTGGTCGCCTCCCACCACGCCGACGTGCCCCCCGAGCACCGCCGGATCGGTCTCGTCCCGCAGGACGGCGCGCTCTTCGAGCACCTCAGCGTGGCCGCGAACATCGGGTTCGGCCTGCCCCGCCGCGACCCCGGACGCGCCCCCCGGGTGGCGGAGATGCTCGCGCTGGTCGGACTGGCCGAACTCGCCGACAGACGCCCCCGCGAGCTCTCCGGAGGACAGCAGCAGCGCGTGGCGCTCGCGCGGGCACTGGCACCCGGGCCCACGCTGGTCCTGCTCGACGAGCCGTTCTCGGCGCTCGACGCGACGCTGCGCAGCGAGATCCGGGAGCAGGTCCGCGCGGTGCTGCGTGCAGCAGGTGCGGCGACGGTGCTCGTCACCCACGACCACGTCGAGGCCCTCGGACTGGCCGACCGACTCGTCGTGCTGCGCGCGGGACGGGTCGTCGCCGACGGTGCGCCCCGCGACATCTACCACGAGCCCGTCGACCCGGGCGTCGCGATCGCCGTCGGGGAGGCGACCCTGCTGCCCGCCACGCGCCGCGGCCCGGTGGCGAGCACACCGATCGGGGAGCTCGAGGTCAAGGGCCCCGACGGCGCGGGCGAGGGGACGGTGGTGATCCGCCCCGAACAACTCGCCCTCGGCCCGGGGTGCGCGCTGGCGGTCCGCGATGTGATCTTCCACGGCCCCGCCAGCACGATCGTCCTCGAACGACCTGACGGCGGCCCGATCCGGGTGTCCATCGGTCGAGACCTCGTTACCTTCTTGATCAGGCCCGGTGAGGGCTTGCAGGCCGCCGGCCACGGCATGACTGAGTGCCCCTGTCGTTGATGATCTGGGGGGTGTTGTCACCGTGGTCGGAGGGCGCCAACGACCGCTGAT
>NZ_JBXUHE010000073.1:0-14176 GCF_057180585.1 Actinomycetospora sp. 2LY8.5 | reverse complement strand
GACCCCATCGGCACGAACACGTGGAGAGCCGGATGCGCGGGAACGTGCACGTCCGGTTCGGCGGGCGGGGACGGGAAAACCGACAGCCCGAAAGGCTGCACGGCGTCCCGTCCCCGACCCAACACATGGAACTCGACCGCCGCGGCGCCGAACTCCTCTTCCAAGTCCTCACCGAGCGGGAAGAGACCAACGCGATCGCCATCGCGAGTAATCAGCCGTTCTCCGGCTGGACGCGCACCTTCACCGACCCCAGGCTTTGCGCGGCGATCATCGACCGCTTGACGTTCGCCGGGAACATCCTCGAGACCGGCACCACCTCCTACCGACTCGCGCACGCGAGAACCACCCGCACAGCGGGCTGAGAACAATCGGCTTCGAGCGCGCGCCGGGCTGTAATCCAGCCCTCTTGACCTCAACAATGGTCGAGGATCAAGGATTCTTGTCATGAGCGAGAGCAGCACAACGAACGTCGGCGCCCGACTGGCCGATCTTCCGCCACTGGGGTGGGCAGCGAAACGACTCGAGGACGGACTCGGCGAGTTTGTGGACACCCTGTTCGCCGGCGAGTTCGGCTTGGCCCGTCGACACTGGCAGCTGCTGCGCTGGGTCGCCGAGCGCAGCGAACCGCGGGTCGAGGCCTTCGTCGACGAAGCAGCGACCTTCTACACCGACGCCGAGGCCCGAGGGGTCATCGACGACCTCCTCGACCGCGGCTGGGTCGAGCATCAGCGCTCCGAGGAGAGCGATCCGCAGCTGAGACTGACAGGTGAGGGGCGTTCGGGGTTCGAGGCCATGCGCCGGGCCCAGGAGGCGACCTGGGGCGTCGTGCTCGATGGACTGGACGAGGTCGACTACATCGCCACCGTGAAGACCATGACCACGATGGCCGACAACCTCGAGCGCGCCAACCGAGCCCGACAGGAGCAGCACCGATGACGATCCTGGTGACCGGCGCAACCGGACTGATCGGGGCCGCCGTGGTCGACGCGCTCGCCGCCGCAGGGGAACCCGTGGCTGTTCTGACCAGAACACCTACCCAGGTCGCCGCTGGGCCGTGCGTCGAGGTCAGGCGCGGCGACATCGCCCGCCCCGAGACCCTCGCTGAAGCATTCGACGGTGTCGACCGGATGTTCCTGTTCCCGATGGCCGCGCCCTCGATCGTCGCCGCCGCTCGCGCCGCGGGTGTTGAGCACGTGGTTCTGCTGTCCTCGATGAACGCGGCGGTCGAGGACATGCCCGATCCGCTGCACAAGCCGATGGAAGCCGCCCTCGAAGCCTCCGGCCTCGGCTGGACCCACCTACGCCCCGGCGAATTCGCCCACAACAAGGTGCGGCTCTGGGCCGAGGACATCAAGCAGGTCCGAATTGTCCGCTGGCCCGACCGCCCCGGCCTCGCGTCCGCACCCGTGCACGAACGCGACGTCGCCGACGTCGCCGCTGCCGCACTGCGCGACCCGGGCCGCCATCGCGGACGCTCCTACATCCTCACTGGCCCGGACAAGCTCACCATCCGAGAACAGGTCGACGCGATCTCCGCGGCGATCGCCGAGCCGATCGGCTTCCAGCCGATCACCCCCGCGCAGGCCCTCGCCGAGCTCGAGGACCGCGGCGGATGGGGCGCGGCAGCCGGCCGCGCTGTCCTACACCTCGACGCACCCCGCGGCTCGAACATCCCCACCACCGACCTCGAGACCGGCGATCAGTGGATCACCCAGTCCCCCTATGCCTGGATGCTCGACCCCGCCTCGGACTACGCGACCGCCACGGGTCGACCCGCACGCTCCTTCACCGGATGGGCCAAAGACCACGCGGACGACTTCCGCTGACGCCTCGCGTCTCGATCACCGCAGCGCAACACGGCCAGGTCAGCGAACACCGCCTACGACGGCGGGGCCAAATCAAGCCGACCAAGTGGGGCCAGAGGAGGTTGACATCCTCAGGTGCTCGGGGGCGTCGGGGTGGCAGGTGGTGCATCGTCCTTGGGAGAAGTAGTCCTCGGATCCGCAGAGAGCGCACGCCGGAGGAGGGAAAGGCCCACCGGGCATGCAGCTGTAGCAGCAATCGATGCGGGGCCTGGTCCAAGCGACACGGTTGGTGCCGCAGATCGGACAGGGTCGCGGCGGGGTCATGCCGGCGGCGACGGCCGCGATCGTCCGAGTCGCGGTTGGACACGGGGCGAGGTGTCTCGTGCGTTGGTGGCGGCAGCCTTCCTCGGGCGTCGCTCGGCGACCTTCTCGGGCTCCCGGATGAGCAGTTCGGTTGGTTCGCACCCGAGGACGTCGCAGATCACGTCGAGATCGTCGAGGCGGATCGTGGTCGGAGTGCCGGTCCAGAGCGCCGACATCTTCCCGGCGCTGATTTCCAGGCCAGCCTCCGCGAGGAGGCGCCTGAGCTCGGTGGACTTCCACACGCCCCGTTCTGCGGCTTTCATGCGCAGGTTCCAGCGCATCAGCTCCTCACCTCGGTTCTGCCAGCCGTGCCTCGACACGGGCGTTAGCGCTTGTCCAAGCCCGGTCGATCGCGTCGCTGTCGACGTGCACGTAGTGCGTGGTCGTAGACAGCCATTCGTGTCCGAGCAGTTCTTGCACGGCCTTGAGATCCATGCCGCGTCCGTAGAGGTTGGAGGCGCAGTAGTGGCGCAGAACGTGCGGCGTGAGGCGTCCACTCCCCCACGCCGGCAGCCACCGCGACGTCGCCTTCTCGAGTCCGCTGCGCAGCGCGTTCGCACCGACGCGTTCTCGCTGACCGCTGATTCCTTCGCGCTCGCTGGGCAGCATCGGAGCGTCCGGATCGTCCCAGTCCACCCCAAAGCGGGGCCGAACCTCGGCCAACCACCAGTCGATCAATGCGTCCGCGCTGTTGATGGCTGGCACCAGCCGCGGTTTGGGGCCTCGTCCCCGGCTGCCCTTTCCGAACCGCACGTTGAGCTTGCCGTGCGTCCCGAGGTCGGGACGCCAGTCCCGGATGTCGAGCATCACGGTCTCACCGATCCGCAGGCCCAGCCGGCGCCACAGCGAGGCGGCGAAGTAGTCGCGGGCCGCGGGCAGGAACTTCCGCGCAGCCACGACACCCTCGCTCCAGTGCGCGAACAGAGACTCGATCTCGTGGTTGGCCGGTGGGACCCGAGGGCTACCCGCCCGCCCGCCCGACGGCCGGTTGAACTCATCGACGGGCTGCTCGACGACGCACTCGGTGAGCACGTGGATGTCGCCCTGGTACCTGGCGATGAGGAAGTCGTAGAAGCGAGCGATGTCACCGGCCTTGCCGGCGATGGTCGAGCGCGCGAGGCCGTCGAGCCGCAGTCCGCGCAGGTAGCGGTCGCAGTCAGCCACCCGAGCCGTCCACAGTCGACCAGGTACCGCCCGTGCGAAGTCCATGACGACGCAGCGGCTCGACGCGATGTGCCGGTCGCTGAGCCCGGCCGCGGCCATCGCCAACGCGTACTGGTCGACGAGCTCCTGCTCGAAGTCGTCAACGTCGCGTTCCGAGGGCAGAGCGCGCGGGGACGCCAGGTTCCGCACGACCCTCAGACTCACTGCTCCCCCAGTTCACCCGCCTGGCTGTTCGGTCAGACTCTAGCGGGTTCAGTCGAGATTCTCGACAACTGGTCGGTCATCCTGCAGCGCGCGGTGTGGGGCCCGGGGCAGGCGCCGTGGTCGTCCCGGGAGGCGGAGCGTGGCCGGAACCCAGTGCAGTTGAGACAAACCGCCGGAAGTTCGCCGATTCCGCAGGCTCCACCGGCACGAACTCAGGGGGCGACCAGCTGCTGGCACCGTAGCTGCCGCCCTACGTTGCTGGCAGCGTCGATGCACCCGGCCCGCCACACACCGCTCGCTCAGCGCTGCTCGTGGGCGAGCAGTCCGACGGCACCGTAGACCGCGGCGTCGGGTCGTGCGGCGTCGCTGCTGTCGGGGGCGGGGCGCCAGCGGCGGATGTCGACCAGGCCTGGCTCGACCAGCTCGAACCCGGTCAGCGCGTCGAGCAGCTGGGCGGAGGTGCGAATGTAGGCCGGGGTGGCGCTGGCGGCCATGACCGCGGCGAGCTCGCGCATGTGGGCGGCCGCGACCTGATCGTCGAGGTCGTCGCTGCCGTGCGAGACCACCAGCGCGCTGCCCGGCGCCATCACCGCTGGTAGCCCGCCACGACGGCCGGCTCGATGTCGACTTTAGGCCACCCGCGCGTCGCGGTCGCGGCTCTGGTCGATCTCGTGGACGTTGCCGACGGTGGGTATGCCGGAACCGAGATCGAGGAACTGGGTGAACCTTGCGCGAGGCAGTACTCCACCGCGCGGCGCAGGACGGCCCGGTTGGCGTGCCCCTCCGAGCATGTAGTCATAGATCCGCGCGGCGTTCGGCGCCGCCGTGTCGACTTCGGCAGGCTCTCCCCCACGACAAACTCACCGCCAAGCGCGACGCCGCGGCCGCCGCCCGGCGCGCCGCTGCGGCGAGCGTGGCCGAGCGCGACGAGGAGATTGTCACGCTGTGCATCGCGAGGCTGCCGAACTTCAACGCGGGCCTGCGCTGCGGCCTGGCCAGCCAGGGCTTCCTCGGCGGCGCTCCCAGCTTCCTCGGCGCGTGCGAGCGCTTCCTGCCGCTCGACCCGGGCAGCACCGCGAGGAGCTCGCCGCGCTGACGCAGGCAGCAACGATTGCGCGGGGAGCTCGACGAGGTGCATGAGCAGGTCCGCGCCGCCGAGGCGCGCGCTGCGAGCGCCGAGGCCGCTGCGGCCCGAGCGACCGCGCAGGCAGCGGGGGCTCGGGTGGAGGAGGTCCGCGCTGCGGAACGCGACACCGACGAGATCCGGCTGCGCGACCTACGCGAGAGCTTCACCGAGAGGCCCAACGACCTGCGCAATCGAGCTCCGCGAAGTCCGCGCCACCAGGGCCGCCGGCGGACCCCACCACGCCGGCGAGCACGCCTGCTGACCAGCCGAACCAGCGCGGCGTGTCGTGATCAGTACGGGAACATGCCCCCCGGTCGAGGACACGCTTGCGACCACGGTGCCGCGGGTGCGGAGCATGCCGCGTAACGGCTCGTCGTCCTAGCGTGGCCAGTCGCTGAAGCGGTCGCGGAGCTCGACTATCTGAGCGGGAGTCAGGGTGTAGTCCCTGAAGACGTCGTCGGGCAGGCTGTCGAGACGACGCATCGCCAGCGAGAAGTCGCTGGCAGGCAGACCCGGGTCGTAGCTGGTGGCCAGCTCGATCAGCTCGGCGCGGGACCGTCGGCGTAGGACGGAGGCGACGTCGATGAAGTCGCGAGGCAGCCCCCGGCCGACCATGGCCACGACTTTCGCAGCGATCGCGTCCCGCAGGTCGAGTACGGGGCCGATCTCCAGCACGGCCGGCGGGTGGGCCCGCCAGTCACGAGCGAGGTCGAGCAGGACCTCGCGGCCGTGGGGCCTACGCACCCCCAGCTGGACGTAGTCCCCGCCGGCGCCGATCCCGCGGGTGAGCCAGACCTCATAGCCAGCGCGGCGCAGCGCGGTGCTCACCGCGTCGACGACGCGGGCAGGGGCGCCGGCCTCGGGGCTGAACAGGTCGACGTCCTCGGTCGGCCGGGCCACGGCGTCATGGGCAATCAGTGCATTACCGCCGGCGAGCGCGAACCGCGGCCCGGCCGCGGCCAGCGCAATGCGGGCCACGTCGGCCAGCAGCGGATCGAGTCCCATCCGGGTCCGGCCCGGTCTCAGCGTGGGCGAGGAACGTCGATGCCCGCGCCCCGGCCGCGCAACACGGGGTGGCGGTCCTCCCAGGCCGCGCGCACCGTGCGGGGAAGGTAGAGCTGCGGCCACAACGCGATCAGCTCGTCGCGATCGAGCCACGCGGCCAGGTCGTCGTTGCCGCCGGCCTCTTGGAGCACGATCTCGTAGAGCAGCCGACGACGCACCGGGTCCCCGAGGTCGAACCCGGCGCGGGTCGAGGCCTCCAGATGCAGCGGCAAAATCACAACCCCCGACAGCTGGCCACGCAGCTCCTCGAGGTCACCGACCACGACCGGAACCCGCCCCCACGTCGCAACACCCCCACGAGGCCCACCGGGGGCCATCGCCGGGCTACCCGCTTCGGGCTCGACCTCAGACACCACCTCATCGTCCCACCTCAGGCTGGAGACGCACGTGTTCGAGACGCGCTGGACGCGGAGATGGCCGAGCATCTGGGCTACGACAAGCACGACTCGCGGCGACGGCAGCGGGAACTTCCGCAGCGGAGCAGTTCGAAGACGGTGCTCAGCGAGATCGGGCCGGTCGAGATCGAGGTCCTTCGTGACCGCGATGCCAGAGCTTCGACCCGGTCATCGTGCGCAAGCGCCAGCGCCGTTTGGACGGCATCGACGAGATCGTCTTGTCGCTCACGGCCAGGTGCTCGCCACGACGCCGTGCGGCCCGGCGAGGGGCCGTCGGGGATATGCCCTGGAGCGGCGGCTGGGCCTCCGGTGGTGGTGGCGAGGGCCGGAAACCCGAGGTGGGCGAGGAGCCGGAGCGGAGCCGATGGCCCAGGCGTTGGGCATGACGAGCAACCCACCGCCGTGGTGTAACCGTGGTGCAGGTCGCGGAGGCGCTCGGTGACCCGCCCGCCTCGAATGTCCTTCTGGAAACGCCTAACCGGGGAGGGGCCTAGCGGTATGGACGCTGGGCTGCCACCGTCGTGGCCGTGTCCGCACCCGACGATGCCTCGTCATCCGCCAGCGAAGGAGCTGACTCTGTGCCGCCGCCGCAGGGTTTTCACCCTGTGCCTCGCCGCAGTGGCTTTCTTGATCTCGTCGGTCCGCTGTACGTCGACGACACCGAACCTCGGGCGCCGGTGTACGGCTTTCGAATCGAGGACAAGCACGCCAACAGCCGTGGTGGTGTACACGGTGGCGTGTTGACCACTCTGGCTGACGTCGCCTTGGGCTATGGGGCATTGGCTGCCCACGGCGAGTTCCTGGCCCTGGTCACTGCCAGCCTCACGATCGATTACACCGGCTCTGCTGCGGTAGGGGACTGGCTTGAGGCTCGGACCAGCCTCAAGCGGATGGGATCGCGACTGGCTTTCGCCAGCTGCGAGATCACCAGTAGTGCACGGCCTGTGGCGTCCTGCAGTGGCGTCTTCAGTGTCCCGCCGGCAAAGACCGCCGACTGAGCGGTGATCGAATTGTTCAGGCCACAGCGATTGACATGCCTCGCGCGGACCGGATCATCCTCCGCGTCAACAGCGATATGGCCGGGTTTTCTATGACCCGGTGACGCGAGCTGTGGCCGGGCGAATGCGACGGCGGGCTACATCAGCACTGTCGACTTTAGGAGCGTGTCATGACCGAGACCTGGGAGGCGCAGGACCCGGACTACGAGCGGGTCGTGCGCGAGATCGTGACGACGATGCCGGCGCTGCGTCACCTCGGGATCGAGGTGGGCGAGCTGACCCCTGGGGGCTCGGAGGTCCGGCTACCGGCGCGGCCAGAGGTCACCCAGCAGGCTGGGTACGTGCAGGGTGGTGTGCTCGCGACACTTGCCGATGTTGCGGCAGGTTGTGCCGCAAGCACGCTGCTGCCAAGTGGTTGGGTCGCTATGACCGCCGATGTCACCGTCAAGATCGTGGCCCCGGCCCGCGGGGCGGTCACTGCATCTGGCCGCGTCTGTTCGCCTGGACGGTCGACCACGATCGCCGCTGCGGACGTCCGTGACGCCGGTGGCCAATTGTGCGCGACAGCGCTGGTGACGATGCGCAATATCCGCACGACGTAATTCACCGACGGCGGTTCCGTCGCCGGCCATAGACGTGCTCTGTGGGTCCGGGTCACAACAGGAAGTCCTGATGAGCAAGGGCGGAAATGATCTAGCGCCGAGTTCACGATCAACTGGGTCGTGATGGCCCGGTGGATCTTTGCTATTGACGCTCAGCGCCCGCGGGGTCACGATGGGTTACAGGCGCTCCTGACCGAAGATCACCACCCTCCGCGCTCGGAGAGATCGAATGACCGACGCCGCACCCCGCCCTGCTGCAGCACGCAAAGTGATCAGCAACCCCTATATCCACCGCTTGCAGCGACGACACTTCCTGCTCTTCGACGTCGCCCCAATTTTTGGCACTATCGCGGCGTTCGCGCTGCTGCCGTTCCTGCCGTTCGGGCTCACAGAGATCGCGCTTCTGCTCGGTCTGTGGATCGTCACCGGACTGGGAATGAGTGTGGGCTACCACCGGCTCTTCACTCATCGCACCTTCAAGGCCACGCAAGCCGTAGAGGTTGCCCTCGCGGTCGCCGGATCGATGGCGGGCCAGGGCGGCGTCGTGTCGTGGGTCGCGATCCACCGCCGTCACCACGAGTGCAGTGACCGCGAGGGCGACCCCCATTCTCCGAACCTCTCAGGGGGCGGAGTTCGCGGTGTGCTGCGCGGCTTGGTCCATTCGCACTTCCTGTGGATGCGTCGACACGAGTACCCGAACATCGCTCACTACGCACCCGACCTACTGCGCAACCGCCGCCTGGTCGCCGTCAGTCGACACTATTACTGGTGGGTCATCGCCGGCCTCGCGCTACCGACTGTGATCGGCGGCCTGGTCCATATGAGCTGGACGGGGGCCGTCTCCGGGCTGCTGTGGGGTGGTTTCGTTCGCATCTTCGTGCTTGAACACATCATCTGGGCGCTGAACTCGTTCCTTCACATGTGGGGCACGAAACCCTACGAGTCCCGCGAAGAAAGCCACAACGGTGGAATATTCGCACTGCTCACGTTCGGGGAGTCCTGGCACAACAACCATCACGCATTCCCCGAGTCGCCCACCTTCGGTCTTCAGTGGTGCCGGCCCGACCCCGGCTACTGGCTCATCCGCGGTCTCAAGGCCGCTGGCCTTGCCCGTGACCTCAAGGTCCCGACCCCAGAACGCATCGCTTCAAAGCGGATGAACTCGACGAGCTCCAAGGGAGAGGTGGCTGCGTGAGCGCCACGGAGACGCCGCAGGTCGAGGAGATCGTCACCTGGGCCCAGAGCTATCTCGCGGACCTCCTCGGCAGCGACCCCTCGACACTGAATCCGCAGGTCGACTTCGATCGCCTCGGCATCGATTCCTCGTTGGCGATGTCGATGCTCATGGAGCTCGAGGCGCGCTACGGTGCAGACCTTCCTCCGGAGGCGCTGTTCGAGAACCCGACGCTCAATGCAGTGGCTGAGGCGGTCGCAGCTCAGCTGACCCCGGCCGTGCCGTGAGCGCAGCCCCGGAGACCACGCAGGCGGGCTGGACGGCCGCGGCTGCCGTCCAGCATCACTACGACATCGGAAACGACTTCTACCGCCTCTGGCTCGATCCGGGCATGACGTATTCCTGCGCCAGCCCGGCCGGAGCGGGAGACACACTCGAGGCCGCACAACAACGAAAGATCGACCGGCATCTCGACGCGGTGAACGCGCGGGAATGTCGGCGGATACTCGATGTGGGGTGCGGTTGGGGCGCGGTCCTGTGCGAGGCCGTCGCACGCGGGGCGGACGAAGCCGTCGGGCTGACCCTTGCCCACGAACAGGCGGCTCACGTGCGAAGCCTCGCGATACCCGGTGTGAACGTGCGGGTGGAGGACTGGACAGACCACGCCCCGAGTACCGTCTACGACGGCATTGTCTCTGTCGGGGCACTCGAACACTTTGCCCGCCCAGAGGACGATGACACCCGTCGGATCGGCCGCTACCGAGACTTCTTCTCGCGCTGCAGGGAATGGCTGGCCCCCGGGGGTGTCCTGTCCCTCCAAACCATCGCCTACGGGATGATGGACCGTGCCGCAGCAAGCTCCTTCATCCGGCAAGAGATCTTCCCTGCCGCGGATCTACCGTCGTTGTCCGATATCGCCGCGGCCGCCGAGGGCGTGCTCGAGATCCGGTCGCTGACCAACGACCGGCTCGACTACGCATGGACTCTCGAGCAGTGGGCGGCAAACCTCCGAGCCCGCCGAGACGAAGCGGTCGAGCTGGTGGGAGAGCAGGTGGTGGCGCGCTACGAGCGCTACCTGCGGCTGTTCGCTCTGGGGTTTCGGATGGGCCGCACCGGGCTGCTGCGGCTCGTACTCGCGCCGGTCGACTCGCCCTGGGCCGAGGCGAGCTCCGCGGCCGGGCGCGGTCACAGTGGGCGGCCTCGCGGATGAACGCGGCCGCTGCGGTTCGGTTCAATCCATTCGATCCGACCTTCCGTACCGACCCGTACCCTCAGTACCGGATGCTGCGCGAACAGGCGCCAGTGCACCGATCGCTCGGCATGTGGGTGCTGACCCGCCACTCGGATGTGACCACAACGCTACGTGATCGCAGCACGTCGGCGAGCCTGATCCCTGAACTGCTCGACCGGCAGTCGAGTCGCCTTTCCAGCGCCCGCCGCGACGGAGTGCGGCCGGCTTCCACCTGCGCACGTACCGCGCGGCTCGCCCGTACCTCCCTTGTCTTCACCGATCCGCCCGCGCACTCTCGCTTGCGCACCCTGGTCGGTCGCGTGCTCAGCCCCCGCGCCGTGGCCGGGCTGCGACCGCTGGCCGAGGCCCAGGCGGACCGACTGGTGACACCCCTATGGCGCGATGGTGGATTCGACGCCGTATCCGGGCTTGCCTCGCCGCTGCCACTGCAGGTTCTCGCCGGGGCGCTGGCGCTGCCCGAGGAGCTGGGTGAGCAGGTCGGCACCTGGACTCACCAGGTTCGCTTCCTGCTCGAGCCAGGCCTGCTCGACCGCGAGCGGCTCGACGAGCTCACCACTGCCGTCGAAGCGTTCGCCGAAGCGCTGCGCGAGCTCGCCCTCGCCCGTCGAGCGACGCCCGGCGACGACCTCCTCAGCGCCCTCGCGGCGAGTACCACCCCGGATGGCGATCAGCTCGACGACGAGGAACTGGTGCTCGTCGCGATGATGACCTTCGTCGCCGGCCTGGAGACGACGACCGCTCTGATCGGCAACGGCCTGCACGCACTGCTTACCCACCCCGATCAGGCCGCCCTCTTGCGCGCCGAGCCCGAGCGAATCGCCGCCGCGGTCCCTGAGCTGCTGCGTTTCGACAGCCCCCTACAGATGACCAAGCGGCTCACCACGCGGGAGTCCGAGCTCGGGGGCGCCACCATCCCAGCAGGCTCGCAGCTCCTTCTCTGCCTCGGCGCAGCCAATCGCGACCCGGAAGTCTTCCCCGATCCCGACACCCTCGACGTGACCCGGGCCGCCACGACCCACCTCGCGTACGGCCGCGGCATGCACGGATGCGTCGGAGCCTCCCTGGCCAGCCTCCTTTCCGAGGTCGCGCTCACTGCGCTCCTCAGCGGCCCGGCGACGCTTGTCGCTGGCGAAGGGCCCGTCACGTGGCAGGAGCACAGCCAGATCGTGCGGGGAGTCGAGACCCTGCCGGTGACTGCCCAATGAAGCCGGGCCGCTCCTGGCTGCGGACGTCCAGTCACGGACAGGCCGCGGATGGCGTCGCCGCCCTGACTCTGATCTGTGTCGGGCACGCCGGCGCGTCGAGCTTCGCGCGCTGGCCCCCGCTCTTCGGGTCGAAAGTCAGACTCACCCGAGTCCAGCTACCCGGCCGCGAAGAGGTCCGCATGGAGACGCCCCTGCGCCGTGTCGCCGACGCGATCGCCGGGCTCGGGCCCGAAGTCGTTCGCATGGCCCACGCGGGGCCGGTCGCTCTCTACGGCCACAGCATGGGCGCCCTCGTAGTCTACGAGCTCGCCCGAGTCATGCAGGCCCTCGGACTCCCGCCTGCCCACCTGGCGGTCTCGGGGCGCCGTGCCCCTCACCTACCGGCGCGCAATCCTCCAATACATCACGCTCCTGAAGACGAGTTCTTCGCCGGGCTCGACATCATGGCCGGTGTCCCCGTACCCCGCACCCACGCCTACCGGCGCTACGCACTGCCGATAATTCGAGCCGATCTCGAGCTCGGCGAAGAGTACCTGCACCAACCCGACCCGCTCCTGAACATCCCGCTCTCGGCCTTTGGTGGACTCGACGATCCCATCGTGGATACCTCGGAGATCGAAGCCTGGGAGAAAGAGACTACGGGCCCGTTCCGGGCTCGATTCCTCCCGGGTGGGCACCTGTTCCACCAGCCGCGGCGCGCAGAGATCGCCGAAGCGCTCCACACCGACTGGACCCTTATTCGGGAGATCACTCACCATGCCCAGCCTGCGTGACGTCCTACGCACTCGCGCCCACGAAACGCCCACCAACCGCGCTTTCGTCTTTCTCGACGACGACGGCGCCGAAACGGCCACACTGAGCTATGGCGAGCTGCTTGCTCGAGCCCGCGCCGTGGCGCTCGGGGTGAGGGAAACCGCTCACCCAGGAGATCGAGCGCTTCTGCTGTTCACCCCTGGGCTGGACTTCCTGATCGCGTTCTTCGCCTGCCTCGAAAGCGGAGTGATCGCTGTACCGGTCGTTCCTCCACGCCAGGGACGAGTGCAGGAGGTCACCCGCCGCATCATCGAAGACGCCGATCCGGCGATCGTCCTGACCGATCCACCCACCACCAACGAGGTCCGCGCAGAACTTGCAACTGACCACCCCTGGCTCGTGGTCGGCGCTGAGGACGAGCCATCAGGGGGCGATACGGATGCCAACCTGTTCGACCACAGGCCCGCCGACCCATCGGCGCCAGCCTTCCTCCAATATACCTCAGGATCAACATCCACACCGAAGGGCGTCATCGTCACCCATGGCAACCTGGCCGCCGACGAGGACATGATGGCGCGGGCCTTTGGTCACGACGAACACTCCACGCTAGTCGGGTGGACTCCCCTGTTCCACGACCAAGGCCTGATCTGCAATGCCCTCCAGCCCCTGCACCTGGGCACACCAGCCATACTCATGGCCCCGAGAACCTTCATCCGACGACCGCTCATCTGGCCGGAAACGATCTCCCGCTACCGCGCCAGCACCAGCGGCGGCCCCGACTTCGCGTTCGCGGCCTGCGTCGCCGCGGCCGAGCGACTTGGGCTCCCCGACGAACTGGACCTGAGCTGCTGGACAGTCGCCTACGACGGCGCCGAACCCATCCGGGCCTCCACGATGCGACGATTCGCCGAGCTCTTCGCCCCGGTCGGTTTCGCCCCCAAGGCGCTCTACCCCTGCTACGGGCTGGCCGAAGGAACGCTGATGGTCACCGGAAGCCGCCCCGGCCGCGGACCCCGGTTCCTCGACATCGACCCCGAAGCCCTCGGCCTCGGCCGCCTCGGCCCGGCCTCGCCCGGTGCGAGGGCCCGCACGCTCGTTGGATCCGGGGAAGCGACCCCGGACAGCGAGGTGCGCATCGTCGACCCCGACACAGGCAAGAGATGCGGCCCCGGCGAGGTCGGCGAGATCCAGATCAACGGCGGACACGTCACCGCGGGCTACTGGCGACGCCCCGAGGCCACGGCCGCGACCTTCCCGACCGGCCCCGACGGACGACGTTGGCTACGTACCGGAGACCTCGGAGCGCTGGTCGAGCGCGAACTCTACGTGGTCGGGCGACGCAGCGACGTCATCATCGTTCGAGGACGCAACCACCACCCCGGCGACATCGAAGCCATCGTCAGCAAGGCACACCCGGCGCTGGACATCCCCGGCCCGGCCACCGTCGCAGCATTCGGCCTTCCGGACGCCGAAGGTGGCGGCGAGAGGATCGTCGTCGTCGCAGAGCTGCACCCGAACAACGAACCCACCGCCACCGAAGCCTCCATCGAGACAGCGGTCCGCACCGCCGTGCTGCGTGAGCACGACATCGCTCTCGCAGGAGTCGTGCTCACGCGACGGGGAGCGCTTCCCCGTACGAGCAGCGGCAAGGTGCGGCGCCGCTCGGCCCGGTCGATCTATCTCGAGGAGGGTTTTCCCGAGACCGCCGGACGCGATCGCGTCAACGCGAGCTAACTTGGTCTGGCGTTTGTCCGATTCCCCGCCGGCCACAAGTACGACCGCGCCAGCTCCGCCGCGGAGAGCACTTCCCGCCGCGAACCGGTCCTCCGCGCTCACCAACACCCCGTCCGCTGTCGGAACTCCGGCGGATTGATGTGCCCCGGGTTGGCTGGAGTCGGGTTGCTGGATGATCACGGTCTTCCTGCGTTCGAGAGGATCACTAGCCCGAGCTCTTCACGAGGTTGGTGAAGTCGTCGGGTGTTGATAGACGAAAGTGCCCTCTGAGCAGGGAAGACTGAAGGTTGCGACGCCATCGGTCCCCGACCCGGAGGGCACTTTCGAGGTGGACCC
>NZ_JBXUHE010000072.1:0-15279 GCF_057180585.1 Actinomycetospora sp. 2LY8.5 | reverse complement strand
CTGATATGCCTGGCCCGCCGCCGCACCGACGTCATCTACGCCATGCTCCGCGACCACCAGCCCTACCGCGCCCCAGCGCGAGCACCCGAGCCCCTCGCGGCTTGACAACCCCATAGAGACACCCCCCAGGCGCGGCGACCGGGGCGGCGGGCGACGAAGGAGCGCGACGGACCGCGTCGCTCGTCGCCGTGACGACCCCAGGCGCGGCGACCGGGGGCGGCGGGCGACGAAGGAGCGCGACGGACCGCGTCGCTCGTCGCCGTGACGACCCCAGGCGCGGCGACCGGGGCGGCGGGCGACGAAGGAGCGCGACGGACCGCGTCGCTCGTCGCCGTGACGAGTCCTGTGAGGCTGGTCCCAGCCGACAGCCGAGCGGGCCGCCGCGGTGACACCGTGTGCTCATCCACCCCGACGACCCGGGGACCCGCCGCTCTCGGCGGGCCTCGAGGCAAGGACGGACGACGATGACGTCACCCCAGGTCCCTGCGCGCCCCAAGCGCACCCGCGTGCACCACCTCCAGGAGATGAAGGCCCGCGGCGAGCGCTGGCCCATGCTCACGGCGTACGACGTGAACACCGCCCGGATCTTCGACGAGGCGGGCGTGCCCGTCCTGCTCGTCGGCGACTCGGCCGGCAACACCGTGCTCGGCTACGACTCGACGGTGCCGGTGACGACCGAGGAGCTACTGATCCTCACTCGCGCCGTCGTGCGCGGCGCCCCGCACGCCCTCGTCGTGGCCGACCTCCCGTTCGGCAGCTACCAGGTCTCCGTCGAGCAGGCCGTCACCACCGCCGTCGAGTTCATGAAGGCGGGCGGCGCGCATGCGGTGAAGCTGGAGGGCGGCGCGCACTACGCCGACCGCATCAGGGCGATCGTGGAGGCCGGCATCCCGGTGATGGCGCACCTCGGCTTCACCCCGCAGAGCGAGCACGCCCTGGGCGGCTACCGGGTGCAGGGCCGCGGCGACGACGCGGCCGAGCGGCTGATCGCCGACGCCCGCGCGGTCACCGAGGCCGGCGCGTTCGCGGTCGTCCTCGAGATGGTCCCGGCGCACGTGGCGAAGCGGGTGACGGCCGAGGTCCCGATCCCCACGGTCGGGATCGGCGCCGGGCCGGAGTGCGACGCCCAGGTGCTGGTCTGGACGGACATGGTCGGGCTCTCCGAGCCGTCGCGCCGCACCCCCCGCTTCGTCAAGCGCTACGCCGAGATGGGCGAGGTCCTCGCGGACGCCGCGAGCAGTTACGCCCGCGAGGTCCGCGAGGGCGCCTTCCCCGGCCCCGAGCACTCCTTCGACTAGCTGCATGTGAGCACTTCCCGGTGCTATGGCACCGGAAAGTGCTCACATGGCGTCCGTCACCAGACGGGCGACCATCGCCGGGTCGCGACGTGGCGCTACTCGCTCATGAACTGGGGCCACGACCCCCCGGAGTGAGCAGGAGACGTGGTCGGCGGTCGAGGATCTGGCGGGCCTCAGCCCAGGTCGGTGATCTTGATGCCGGCGTGCACCTTGTAGCGGCGGTTGATCGCGATGAGGTTCGCGGTCAGGCACTCCACCTGGTAGGCGTTGCGCAGCCGCCCGCCGTAGACGCCGCGCATGCCGGGGACGGCGTCGGCGAGGGCGCGCACGACGTCGGTGGCCTCGCGGTCGTCGCCGAGCACGAGCACGTCGCAGTCGACCTCGGGCTGGGACAGGTCGGCGAGCAGGACCGCCGAGACGTTGTGGAACGCCGCGGTGACCCGGGTCTCGGGCAGCAGCGCCTCGGCCTGCTGGGCGACGCTGCCCTCCTCGACCGGCAGCGGGTACGGGCCCTTCTTGTCGAAGCCGATCGGGTTGACGCAGTCGATCAGGATCTTGCCCTGGAGCGGCTCGACGAGGCCCTCGAGCGTGTCTGCGTGCGACTCCCACGGGATCGCGGCGAGCACGATGTCGGCCTCGGCGGCGCAGGTGGCGTTGTCGGTGCCGCGGACGTGGTCGACGCCGGCGGCTTCGCAGTACTCCCGCGCGGAGTTCTCGGCGCGTTCGACGGCGCGCGAGCCGATGATCACCTTGATCCCGGCGGCAGCCCAGCGCAGCGCCAGCCCCTTGCCCTGGTTGCCGGTGCCGCCGAGGACGCCCACGGTCAGCGTGGTCGGGTCGATGGCCTCACCGGACGACGAGCCGGACGACGGTGCACTCACGGGGACGCTCCCTGGCGCGAACGGTCAGAACGGACCGGTTCCTACCACGATCAGCGGGCGATCAGCTCGGCGAGCTCGGCGTGCAGGGCGCCCACGGCGGCGTCGGCGGCCGGCACGGCGGCGGTGAACCCGTAGAAACCGTGCAGGAGAGCCGGGTGTTCCCGCCGGCGGGTGTCCACCCCCGCGGCCGCCAGGGCGTCGGCGAAGGCGTGACCGGCGTCGCGCAGCGGGTCGTAGCCGGCCGTCGCCACGATCGTCGCCGGGAACCCCGCGAGCGAGGGCGCCCGCAGCGGCGAGAGCCGCACGTCGCCGCGCGGGTCGTGGCCCGCGAGGTAGAGCTTCGAGCACGTCCTCACGTCGGACGCGGTGAGCCAGTAACCCTCGGCGTTCTCGGCGACCGAGGGGTAGCGGCCCTCGAAGTCCGGCGGCGGGTAGACGAGCAGGCAGGCGGTGGGCGGGCGCCCCTCGTCGCGCAGCGTCAGCGCGGCGACGGCGCAGAGGTTGGCGCCCGCGCTGTCGCCGACGAGGGCGTAGCGGGGCCACTCGTCACGCAGCGCGCGGACCGCGGTGAGGGTGTCCTCGAGCGGGCCCGGGAACGGGTGCTCGGGCGCCGGCCGGTAGTCGATCGCCGCGACGACGGCGCCGACGTCGTCGGCGAGCCGGGCGGCCACCGCGTCGTAGGTGTCACCGCCGCCCAGCACCCAGCCGCCTCCGTGCACGAAGACGGCGAGGGCGTCGGTCGTGACGCTCGTCGGCCGGTGCACGCGGACCGCGACACCGCCCGCGTCGCGCACCTCCGGCGCCCGCCGCGCCAGGCCTCCGGCGTCGATCATCTGGGCGGCGAACCGGACGCGCGCCTCGGTGACGCCGTCGGTCGTCCCGGGTGCCGTGCCGGCGAACATCGTCGGCTCGTCGGCCCACCGGTCGAGCAGGGCACGGGCGCCCGCATCGAGGGGGGCGCGCGGGGTGTCCGCGCCGGAACTGTCGGGTACGCCGGTCATCGTCGTCACCCTAGGATGGACCTGAGGTTCACCTGCTCAGGTCACTGCGCCGTCCGGGTGACGGTAGGAGAATGACCGCGACGACGGGGACCCGCCGTTGCCGAATCGATACCGAACGGCGGGGAACCTTCCGGGCCGCACAGGCGTCATCCCGGGTGTCGATCCCCGCGACGCCCCGGAGCTCACCGGCCGCCCGGCCGCGAGCCCCGGCGCGGCCCCCCGACGCGCCCCGCTGGACCCCCTCACGACCCCGAAGGACCGACGCTCGCGATGGCTCTCCCCTGGCCGAACACCGCCCCGACCCTCCCCCGCCCCGTCCCCGCGGCCCCGCGCCCGACGCCCGCCGGTGTCGTCGGTCGTGTCGGCACCGCCGCGCGGCAGCACCCGCGCCTGATGCGCCTCGGCGCGATCGCGGCGAACCCGCTGACCGCGCTGATCGTCATGCTGCTCGGCCTGGCACTGCTGTTCGTCGTGCCCATGGTCGGGCTGCCGTTCGTCGCCGTCGTGGTCCTGCCGACGGTCGTCTTCCACCTGCGCCCCGAGCGCCGCACCGCGCTGCGCCGCCCCCTGGGCTGACCAGCGCACGCACCGGGTCCCGCACCGGCGGCCCCGCACCCGCCCGGGGGTGCGGGGCCGCCGGCGTTTCCGGGGGCTTCTCAGGCGCCGTCGCCGGACGGGCTCGTGGTGTCGCCGGTCGGCTCGGGCTCCGAGGACCCGGACGGCGACTCCGACGGCGACTCCGACGGCGACTCCGACGGCGACTCCGACGGCGACTCCGACGGCGAGCTCGGTGGGGTGGTCGGCCCCGGCGAGGAGGTCGGTCCCGAGGACCCGGTCGAGGTCGTCGGGCGTCCCGTCGACGTGCCGGTCGAGCTCCCCGGCGAGGACGGCCGGGCGGTCCCGCGGGCCGGCGGCGCCGCGCGCGGGCCGGAGTCGGGGAACGCCACCGCGACGGAGCCCGGGGCGGGAGCCGGTCCGACCCCGACGGTCGGCGGGGACGGGAGCGGCTGCTGGTCGGCGCGCAGGGCCAGGTCCGCGACGGTCGGGACGATCGTGGTGGACGACGGCGGCGCGGGTCCGGCCGCGCCCGGCACCGCGGCCCACGGCAGCGGACCGTCGCGCTCGTCGACCGCGCCGGGCATCCCGAGGGCGGTCGAGGCCTGGGTGGTCGTCTGGTACACGGCCGTGGTCAGCGAGGCCACGCCGACGATCCCGACCCCCAGGCTCGCCGCGAGCCGCGACAGCCGCACGCGCCGCTCGGCCCGCGGGGTCGGCGGCGGGTCGCACGGGGTCTCGCGGACGGGCCCCACGCACCGATCACCGGGCGCCTCCCCGATCGCCTCCACCGTCGACGACGAGGCGGGCTCCCACAGGTTCACGGCGCGTTCTCTCCTCGTCCTCGGCGACCCGACCCCGATGCGGCGCCCCCCGCAGACCGAGCCGGACCCGGCGCGGGGGGCGCCACGCCGCCCCGGGTGAAGATCCCGGGGCGGCGCCATCCGGTCCAACGCGCCGGGGGGTGTGACGGTGGTTCTGACGATCGGGCGGACCCGTGGCGGCCCGGACAGCCCAACCGGGTGTCGCCCGAACCGGGCCCGGAGATGCGGGAACGCCTGCGGCAGCCCGAGATGGCCGTCACCGACAGTGAGTCGTCATCACGACGCGTGGGTGAGCGCCGGCGTCACGGCGACCCGGACGGCCCTAGCATCGGCGCACGTGACCGCCGAGCAGCAGCCCGAGCACCGGGACGGGGGCGTCGGGCCCGCGCTCGCCGGGCTCGCCGGCGTCCCCGCGCACTCCGCCGCCCGGGCGTGGGCCAACGTGCGCGACTGGGCCGCCCACGGCCACCTCGCCGACACCCGCCGCATGCCGCGGATGCCGATCCATCTCGGCGACGGCTACACGGTGCACCGCTACGAGCCGACCGTGGCCGTCGACGCCGAGCTCGCGCCTCTGCTGCTCGTCCCGCCGCTCGGAGCGCCGGACTTCGCCTTCGACCTGCGCCGCGGCGCGAGCCTCGTCGAGGACCTCCTCGCGACCGGCCGGGAGATCTTCATCGTCACCTACGGCGCCACGGGCCGGGCCGGGGGGCGCCGGGGCCTCGAGCTGTGGGTCGACGAGATCGTCCCGGCCGCTCTGTACGCGATCGCGGACCGGCACAGCGGTGCCCCGGTCCATCTCGCGGGCTGGAGCCTCGGCGGGCTGTTCACCCTGCTGGCCGCGGCGAGCGGGGTCTCGGGCGCCCCGATCCGCTCGGTCACGGCGTTCGCGTCGCCCGTCGACGTCTCCGCGGTCCCGCTGGTGGCGCCGTTCCGGTCGGTCGCCGAGTACACGGGTGGGCGGGTCTTCTCGGTGGCGTACCGGACGCTCGGCTCGTTCCCCGCCACCGCGGTCAAGTGGGCGTTCCAGCTGACCAGCGTCGAGCGGTACCTGACCAAGCCGGTGACCCTCGCGACCCACCTCGACGACCGGGAGCTGCTCGAGCAGATCGAGGCCGTCGACCTGCTCATGGACAACATGACCGCCTACCCCGGGCGGGCGTTCGGGCAGATCTACCACCACGTAGTCCGCTCCAACGACCTCGCGCAGGACCGGCTGCGCCTCGCCGGCCGGCCGGTGCGGCTGGCCGACGTCGACGTCCCGGTGCTCCTGATCGCCGGCGCCGACGACGTCATCGCGCCCGTCGCGGCCGTCGAGCGCGCGACCGAGCTGCTCACCGCGTCCCCCGACCTGCGCTTCGTCGTGCGACCCGGGGGCCACCTCGGCGTGCTGGCCGGCCGCCGGGCCCGCGAGAACTCCTGGCACGACCTCCAGCGGTTCCTCGCGGCGCACGACGGACCCTGAACGACACGGGTGTCGTCCGAGGGGCCTGCTGGAGATCCCGCCCCCGCCCTGTCGTACGGTCGGCGGCGCTCCCCTGCTCCCCGAGGAAGGACACCGATGGCCGAGACGCTCAAGGCTCGCCTTCTCGACTCCGACCGTCGCAGCGCCGTCATCGACGACCTGCAGGGCCTCGTCGACTCCGAGGTCGCGAACAAGAGCGGCCTGTCCGGCGGCGTGGTCAAGACCGGGTACGCCGGCGTGAAGAAGGTCAAGCCGGGCATCATCCGCGAGGCGATCGACAAGATGCTCGACGAGTTCGTCGAGCAGCTCGAGCCCTTCTGGGTCACCTACACCACCGAGGCCGCCGGCGACTTCGGCACCTTCCTCGGCACCCGCCCGCAGGAGGCCTCCGAGGCCCTCCTCGCCGTGTCGGACCGCCGCGCCGAGCGCAGCAGCCGCGCCGCGATCACCTCGATCTACAGCAAGCTGCGCCCGAAGGCGCAGGAGAACGTCATCGAGGCCCTGCCCGGCCTCGGTGCCGTGATCGAGAAGCACGCGCGCTGACGAGCCCTCCCCGCTCCCCCCACGACGGCCCCGGCGCCGCGGACTGGAAACAGGCCGTGGCTCCGGGGCCGCCGTTCGTGATGGAGTGATCCAATGCACATCCTCACGGTCCTGTACCACCACCCGGACGACCCTGCCGCGTTCGACAAGTACTACCGGGAGACGCACGTTCCCCTGGCGAACGCGATCCCCGACGTCCGGTCCTTCACCTACCGGAACACCATCTCGCTGGACGCCGCCCCGCCGCCGTACCACCTGATCGCCGAGCTCGCCTTCGACTCGCTGGAGAGCCTCCAGGGCGCCGTGGGCTCGGAGGCGGGGCAGGCCGCGGTCGCCGACGTGCCGAACTTCGCCACGGGCGGCGTGACCATGTTCGTCGCCCACGACGACTGACCTCCGGAAACCTCCGCCGCGCCGCCGCCCCCGTCGTCCTCCGGCCGGCACCGGGCGGCTGCGCGGCGAACCGCGGACGACGCGGTCCTTGACCTCGAGCGAGGTCGAGGACGGAGGCTCGAGACCAGCGGCGATCACCCGAGTCACGGAGGTCCTCATGGCCACGCCCGCACCGTCACGCTTCCAGGACGCCTACCTCACCGGCGAGCCCCCGTGGATCATCGGCGAGCCCCAGCCCACCGTCGTCGCCGCCGAGGCCGAGGGCCTGATCCGCGGCCGCGTGCTCGATCTCGGCTGCGGTACCGGCGAGCACACCGTCCTGCTGGCCGAGCGCGGTTACGACGTCGTCGGCGCCGACTCGGCCCCGGCCGCCCTCGACCGCGCCCGCACGATCGCGGCCGCCCACGGGGTGGACGCGACCTTCGTCGTCGCCGACGCGATGCACCCCGCCGAGCTCCGCGGGTTCGACACGGTCCTCGACAGCGCCCTGTTCCACATCTTCGACAGCGACGACCAGACCCGGTACGCCGACGCCCTGCGCGACGTCGTCGTCGACGGCCGCGTGGTCCTGCTCGGCCTCGCTCCCGGGCCGGCGTTCGGCCCCGAGGTCACCGACGACGAGATCCGCGCGGCCTTCTCCCGGCCCGGCTGGACGATCGAGGAGCTCCGCGAGAGCGCCTACCGTGGTCGTGTGCCCGACGAGGAGCAGGCCGACAAGCTCCGCGTGCCCGTCGGCGGGCACATCGACCTGCCGGCGTGGCTGGCGGTGGCCCGCCGGGGGTGACTCAGGCCGCGAGGTGGCCGGGCGGCACCGTGTCGGCCAGCTCGTCGAGCATCGCGATGTTGAGCTCGAAGGCGTGGCACGCCTCGTCGACGATCCGGGCGCGTTCGACGTCGTCCCAGGCGGCGGCGTCGAGCAGGCCGCGGTAGTGCGCGCGGAACGGCGGGACGGGCCCGAGCGCGGCGAAGTCGTAGAACCGTGCGCCGTCGCCGGTGACCCCGTAGGTGCGCTCGAGCAGCACCCGGACCGCCTGCCCGCCGGCGATGTCGCCGAGGTAGCGCGTGTAGTGGTGGGCGACCCATCCGCCGGGCCAGCCGTCGACCGTCTCGCAGATCCGCTCCACATAGGCGGCGGTGCTGGGCAGCGGGCGGATGTCCTCGGCCCAGTCGGCGCCGCGCAGGAACGCGAGGTCCGCAGCGATCGCGGCGCGGCGGCGCAGCGCGTCGACCGCGAACCCGCCGACCACCGGGTGGTCCGCGAGCCGGTCGGCCCCGTCCTCGAGCGCCGAGTAGATGTACCAGTACTGCACGACCAGCGTCGCGTAGTCGTCGAGCGGGAGCCGTCCGCCGAGCAGGGCGTCCATGTAGGAGGAGTGGTGCGCGCGCTCGTGGCTCGCCGCCGTCGCCCGACGCAGGGATTGGGAGAAGGGCTGATGCTCGCTCACGCTCACGGTCCGCCTCCGGGTTTCGCCGGTCTCCGGGACGACCCTAGGGTCCGTAGCGGAGTAAGGCTACCCTCACTCCGATCGCGCGCCCGTGTCAGCGGCGTGGCGTCGCAGACGTTGAGTGTCCGTAACGCCACGCGCTCGATGCCCGGCGACCTGCGAGGCTCCGCCCGTGCGGGTCGCGGTGACGGGGGCGGGCTGGTTCGTCGGGCGGGCAGTGGTCCCGCCGCCCAGAGCAGCACGTCGATGTCGCCGAGCGTGGGCCTACTGCGCCGGGTGCGCCGCCGTCGCCGAGTACGACGTCGCCGGCGTCCGCAGCCTGACCTGAGACTCTCCCGACTGTCGGGGGGCGCGTCTACCGTCCGGTCCATGGCTCTCTGGACCGACTTCGCCGCCGCCGCGCCGCGCATCGCCGAGGTCTTCACCCGCCGCCACGCCGCCACCGGCAACCTCTGCATGCTCGGGACGCTGCGGCCCGACGGCTTCCCGCGCATCAGCCCGATGGAGCCGCGCTTCCTCGAGGGCGACCTCTGGATCGTCGGCATGCCTCACACCGCGAAGTTCGCCGATCTGCGGGCCGATCCGCGCTTCGCGCTGCACACGGCGACGGTCGACACGCAGGTCGGCGACGGCGACGCGAAGCTCTGGGGCCGGGTCGAGGACGTCCGCGACGAGGCGCTGCACCAGCGCTTCGCCGAGGCGGTCTACGCGGAGATCGGGCTCGATCTGCGGGGGCAGAAGTTCGACCAGTTCCTCCGCGCGGACATCGCCGGCGCGGCCTCGGTGGCCGTCGGCAGCGACCACATGGACGTCACCACCTGGCGCGAGGGCGGAGAGGAGAAGGTCGTGCGGAAACACTGACGCGCGGGGCGCTCAGCTCGGGAAGACGAACCGGTAGCCCTGGTCCTGCATCCATGGCAAGAGCTGGCGCACCGCCTCGACGGTCTGCTCCCGGGGGCCGCCGCCGTCGTGGAAGAGCACGATCGCGCCGGGGTGCATCCCCTGCTTGACGCTGTTGACGATCGCCGCGGTCCCGGGCTGGGTCCAGTCCAGGGTGTCCACCGACCAGCCCAGCGGCCGCATCCCGGTCTGCGCGGCGACCCGGTCCAGCGCCGGCGTCCACGCGCCCTCCGGGGCGCGGAAGTAGTCCATCGTGGCCGGGGGACTGACGACCTCGGCGATGCTCTGCTTGCTCGTGGTGAGCTGGCGACTGATGAGGTCCTCGTCGCCGTGACCCACGGTCGCGTCGTGGGTCATGGTGTGGTCACAGAGGCGGTGACCCTCAGCGAGGATGCGCCGCATCAGGTCGGGGTACGCGACGGCCTGGTTGCCGATCGTGCAGAACGTCGCCTTCACCCCGTACTGCGCCAGCAGGTCGAGCACCTGCGGCGTGTACTGCGGAGTCGGGCCGTCGTCGAAGGTCAGCGCGACCGATGGCTGCTCGACGCTCGAGTCCGTGACCGTGAGGAGCGATGGCGTGATCGCCGGCCGGGCCATGCCGGGCATGCCGAGCGCGGGCGCGTCCGCGGCCGAGCGCGCGGGCTTCCCGGCCGGACCCGTGGTCGCCGCCGGCGCGGGCCCGGTCGCCAGGACCTGCCGCGCGCCGACATCCGTCAGCACCACGGCCGTCACACCCGCCATCAGCGCGATCGTCGTGAGGAGCCCGGCCCATCGGTAGATGTACGGCGGGCTGACGATCTGGCGCAGGATGACGCGCTGCCGAGGGCTGAGCATGAGCCTCATCCATCCCATCAGTCACAGAAACCACACGCGTCACAGCGATGGACACCATAAGGGGTCGAGTCGGTGACTCGCGATAGACCCTCTACCTCTGATCGAGTGAATGATGCTCGGCCACCGCAGCCACGGTGTCGTCGAGGACCGTGAACCACCACCGGCCACGCCCCCGCCCGGGCGTGGACCTCGAGGAGCAGCGGCTCGGCTTCGACCTCGGCACGCTCGACCGGCGGGGGCTGCTGCGAGCCCGACGTGCAGGCGCTCCTCCCGCCGGACCTCCCCGCCCTACGACCCGGCGACTCCACGGCCCAGCTCGGGTGCCGCGCGATCATGGACGTGCTCGTCGTCCTGGTGGCCGCGGGCCGGCTGGGCACGCGCGCGCCCTGACGCTCACGTCAGGACGTGCGCATCGCGGAGGCCAGACCAACCATGCAGGAAACCCCGATCACCGGGGCACGACGCCACGATCGCGAACGCGCCGGGCCTGCGGCCGGGCGAGATCCGGTGAGCCTGGTCGCCGCCTCAGCCGACGTGCTGGACGATGTTGGACACGTTGCCGTCCGGGGCGCGGACGAAGAAGCGCCGGACACCCCAGGGCTCCGTCGTGAGCGGGTGCACGATCTCGTACCCGCGCCGGCGGGCGTCCGCCAGCGCCTGCTCCACGTCGTCGACCTTGATCGACGCCACCGGGTCCTCGGGGGCCGTCGCGTCGCGGGTGACCACCTGGAGGCTCGCGTCGGTGTCCGGTGACGAGAAGCGGGTCACCCAGTCCATGCCGATGCTCTCGACGGACAGGCCGAGGTAGCCGGCGTAGAAGTCGCGAGCCGACGGGATGTCGCCCACGTGCAGGTCGGCGTAGATGCGGGTGACGCGCATCCGGCCAGTCTCGGGCCATGCCGCCCGACGTGGCCAGTGTCGACGACGTGCGACCCCTGGGCTCGAGCCTGGAGAGCCCGTACCGGCCCAGGTCCGCGGCTGCCTGCCGGTTCCGCGTCGAACAGATCGTCGACGTCGCGGTCTCCCGCGCCGACGTTCTCGCGCATCCCGACGGGCCGCGCTGAGCCCTCACCGGGTCTCGTACCGCAGCGCCACCGCTCCGCCGCTGAACTCCTGCCGACCCACGAGCGTCAGGTCGACGTACCTCGAGAGCCCCGCGAACGGCGTCGGCCCGTGCCCCGCCAGCCGGGGGTGCACGATGAACTCGTACTCGTCGATCAGGTCCAGCTCCGCCAGCGCCAGCGGGAGCGTCACGCCACCGACGTAGAGCCCCTCCCCCGGCTCCTCCTTGAGCCGACGGACGGTCGCCTCCAGGTCGTCCCCGCGCACCAGTTCGGCGTTCCAGTCGACGCTCTCCAACGTGTCCGAGACGACGTACTTCTTCGCCTCGTTGATCGTCCGGGCGAACGGCTCCGTCCACGCGGGTCGCCCTCCCCCCGGACCGCGAAACCCCGCCTCCATGAGCTCGTAGACCACCCGGCCGAAGATCAGGGCGTCGGCGCGGGCAAGGGTCTCCGCCGCGTGACGGTGCAGGTCCTCGGCGGGGAGCCCGGCGCGGTGGTCACAGCATCCGTCGAGCGTGACGTTGATCGAGTACCGCAGCGGACGCATGGCGGGAGGTTAGTTGGGTGCGCATCACACCAGGAGGGTGCCCGGCGCCGGCTGGTAGGGCTGGAAGAAGTCGTTGGCGGGCGCCCCGGCGAGGGTGAGCACCAGCGCCGGCACCGCCACGCCGTCGATCTGCTCGCGGATGATGTCGGCGTGCCCCGCGTGCCGGGCGTACTCCTCGATCAGATGCACCAGGTAGTGGCGGGCGTGGATCGGGCGGGCGTCGTCGATCCCGTGCCAGGGCGCGGGAGGCGCCGTCGTCTCGGCGGCCGGGTCGGTCGCGGCGACCGCGGCGACGAACTGGTCCCGCGCCTTGTCGAAGTCCTCGATGGTGCCCGCGACCGTTTCGTCGTCGCGCACGGCGAAGCTGTCGGCGAAGGCGGCGTACGCCTCCGCGTCGATCGTCTGCGCCACGACGCCGGTCGTCAGACGCTCCAGCGAGCCCCGCATGCCGTAGGTCGCGTGCTTGATGAGGCCCCCGATCGACAGGTCGCTGCGGCACGGCGTCGCGCGCGCCTGCTCCTCGGTCAGGCCGAACGCGGCCGCGCGGATGGCCGTGAGCTGCTCGTCGAGGTACCGGAGGATGCCGGTGACTTCGTCGTGCCGGGCGGGTGCGTACATCGCGGGACCTCCATGCTCCGTGGTGGATGACGAGCCGAGTCTCGCGAGAGAGGCGGACAGGTGCTGTCCGCTTCGACATCGCCGACGTGGTTGACCACCCGTCATCGCACACCGATCGCACGCCGGGTCCCGACCTTCGACGACGACATGGCACCAGCGTGGAGTAGGCCGTCGCTGTCGCCGCTCAGCCGCTCCGGCCTGCGCGCCACTCCGGAGGCCGACGTTCGGTGTGTCAGCCTCCGGGCATGGCGCAGAGGGCTCAGCTGCATCTCGTCGTGCCGCTCGTGGAGCGGCAGTACGCGGTGATCGAGCACCTGCGTGCACGGCATCCGAAGGTCACGACGGTGGCCCAGCTGGCCGGCCTGGTCGGGGTCAGCCCCCGCACGATCGAGCGCGACGCTGCTCGACTCAGGGAGGCCGGCGTCCCCCTGCAGGTGGTGACGGGGGCTCGTGGTGGGTATCGCTTGTCGGCGCGAGAGCAGAGCCGGTCGGTGACGCTGACCCCTGGTGAGGTCTCGGCGCTGCTTGCCGCGGTGGTGGCCGTCGGCCCCTTCACCTCGGGCGTTGCGCAGAGCGCGTTCAAGAAGCTGGTCGCAACCCTTGAGCCGATGCAGGACCCACGGGGCGGAACGGCGACACAGCTCTGACGGGGTTCGTTCCTAGAGTTCAGGCTGTGAGCGACATCGACACGCAGATCGCGGACTACCTGGACCGCTACGCCGAGACACTGACCAACTTCGACGCGGCGGGGGCCGCGGAACTCTGGGCGATGCCGGGTGTGATCGTCGACGACAACGTCACCGGAACCATCGAGGCGCGGGAGGCCATGGCTGCGGGCCTGGAGCAGTCATACCCGCTCTACAAGAAGCTCGGCCTGTCCTCCGTGGGCTACGAGCTGCTGAGCCAGGAACAACTCTCCAACGCTCTCACGCGAGTACACGTCCGCTGGCTGTTCTACGACGCCGGCGGCCACCAGCTGGTCGACAGCAACGGCCACTACATCCTGCGAAGGGAACAGGATGGCTTGCGGGCCTGCGTCTGCATTCAGACCGACGACGTCACGAAGCTCCAGAGCCTGGCCGCCGAGAAGGGCATCGACCTGTTCGGGTAGCGCCCTGAGGTTCACTCGCACACTGTGCTGGCGCCGCCGAAGACCTCGGCGTCGCACCGGACGACCCCGCTCCCCCGGCTCGTCGTCGAGGAGCCGGCCGAGCACGTACGAGGGTTTCCCGTGGTCGGAGGTGTGGGGCGGACGAGTCGGCCTGTAAGCCGGAGCGTGTCCGAGGGTGCATAGCAACCTGCTCAGTCAGTACGACGCTGGGCCTGACCTGGGTGTTGACCTTCTGGTGGTTCTCGCCGTCTCCGGTGCCATCGAGAGCTGCTGTGCCCCCGATGTGCCCCGAGCGCAGCTCGTGCCCGGGTCCCTGGTCTCCCCGTCGGCCAAGGCCCTCCCGGAGCACCCCAGGGCCAGGGGGCCAGGTGGAGCACCCGACGCGCTGAACGACCTGGCCCCCTGGCCCTGGGGTGCTACGCCCTCGGGTGGCCGGCAGGGAGACCGCCCTACCCACTCCCCGGAGGCCGCCGGGGGTGCGGGGGCGGCGAGCGCCCCGCGTTCTATTCTCTACGTGGCACATACACCGGACAACCGAGAGGGTAGCGCCGCGGTAGCCGCGCTTACAGGATGGACGAGAAACAGCGACAGGCACTAGAAAGACTGGCATTCGAGTCTCGTGAGCTAGAAGCTGTGCCAAGTACTTGGCAAGATCCGGATGCGGAGGGGCCTACCCAACACGACATCGACGACTTCGCCAGTCGATACAACACCTGGTTTCGCGAAGTTGCAGCGATCCTGCAGGGCCCAGAGCTAAAGCAGTTCACGAAACTCTACACTGGGTCGATGGGACTACTGGGAATCAAGAATTTCCTAGATGCTCCCCTTGCAATAAATTCCATATTTAAGGGATGGCAGCACAAGTACGAGCCGACTTATCGATTGAGACTAGAGAAGCAACGAAAGCTGATTAGCGTTGTGGCAGTTACAACACCTACTGGCAATGGAGCGCAACTAACGCCAGCGCCCGAGCTTACGTCTGGCGTCGACCCAGAGGACGTCAACAGCGTCCTAGAGAAGTTGGGACGAATCTTCGGCCGTTTTGACGAGTTCTCGAGAGTCTTGCTTCGCTCGCCTCGGAATTCGATCAACGTCGAGATTGCGAACGAGCATGATTTGCAGATACTTGTACGCGCCGTGTTGCGGCTAGAGTTTGACGAGGTGATTGCAGAAGAATTCATACCCAGCTTCGGCGGTTCGAGTAGTCGAGTTGACTTTCTTCTGAAAACAGTCGGCGTTTTGGTCGAATGCAAGATGGCTCGACCAAGCCATAAAGCGGGAGAGATTCGCGACGAACTCATCGTCGACATAGCTCAGTACGCTGGCCACCCATCGTGTAGTGCATTGTTTTGCTTTATTTACGACCCTTCGAGGCTACTTGAGAACCCCAGAACGCTCAGAGGCGACCTTGAAGGCCTTGGGTCCAGCATGCCAGTGAGAGTTCAAGTAGATCCGTCGTGAGGACTTCTCGTCGAACTCGTGCCCCTCATCGCCGGCCGGGCGTGCCCGCACCGGCCGCCGGGTCGAAGACAAGAGGCGGACCGGCAGCGGAGCCGCCCGGTCCGGCCCGTCAGGGCCGGCTTGAAGACGTACAGAAAGTCCTCACGGAAACTTGGGGCTTCAAGTGTCTTGAAGACGTACAGAAAGTCCTCACGGAAACTTGGGGCTTCAAGTGTCTTGTCTCGGGACATGCTTGACGCCGTGTTCTCAGGACATGTTTGACACCGGCCGTGATCGGCTTCGTTGTGCTCCCGTCGTTGGCGGGATGCGCGGGAGGCCGGATTGGCCCTGGTGGACATG
>NZ_JBXUHE010000071.1:0-15415 GCF_057180585.1 Actinomycetospora sp. 2LY8.5 | reverse complement strand
GCGCGATAGCGCTGCTCGACCACCGACATGTCCACCAGGGCCAATCCGGCCTCCCGCGCATCCCGCCAACGACGGGAGCACAACGAAGCCGATCACGGCCGGTGTCAAACATGTCCTGAGAACACGGTGTCAAGCATGTCCCGAGACAGGACAAACGCTTGACCCGGACCGGGTGAGGACTTTCTCTACAGGATCAAGAGCGGCCCTGGCGGGCCGCCAACGGGCGGCCCGCCACGGCACCCCGCCTCCTGCCTCCGGCCCGGCGGGCGCCGCGCGGGCACGCCCGTCCACCGGCAACGCAGACCACCCAGAACCACAAGAGATGTCCTCGCCGGACGGGCAGGTCTCCGGGATAGCGGCGCAAGAAAGTCCGCGGGCCCGGCGGGTGGGGTGGTTGCGAGGTGCCATCCCGACGACCTCCCGAAGGGCTATCACACCGCCGGCGAGCGGCAAGCCTGGCCAATCCCAGTCCGGTCGACGTCGAAGGTTGCCGCCCGCCACCGGCGTGATCGGGCTGAGCCAGGTCGACGGGATGGCATGTTGACCTCGCACCTCTCGTAGATTGTTTACTATCGAAGGCGCAGTCGCTGCTCCTGTTCAAGACGGACGATCTCGGCGCGAACCAGGTTGTGCACATCCAGGTCCGCCCGCTCCTCGTCGAGAAGCTCGACAGCGATAGCGTACTTCTGCTCCTGGTACGACCTTCGCGCAGAAACGCCCCAGGGGCTTGGATTGTGAGTTACAACAAGAAAGTAGTTCTCATCGTCGGGATCCCACGACCCGTCGACGAACTCCCTCTTTACTAAAGTGTTCGACTCAAGCCGAGTGACACCCGGCTCCAGGGAAGGACGAAGTGCACCATCCGGAAGGTTGAGCTTGACCAATTCGGGGTTCGCGTCACGCTCCTTCTTAGTCGGCTGCTTCGAGTAGATCGCGTCGACATCCTCGAACGACAACCGGCGCACAAGCTCAACCGTCATGTGACCAGCAATGTACTCACGCCGGCCTCTTCTAACTGGCGGGTCGTACGCCAACGCAACCCTGAGAGTGCGCCGCGTTCCGCCGCGAGCGAACTCATACGGGACCGGTAAGCGGTGAACTACGGTGGAGTTAGTTGCCATCTGCGCCTGGATCGTCAGGATCGCGTGAGGGCCATCGCTCTCCAGAACGTTAGCGGCCTCGGGGGTGCCATAAGCGCTAACTCTGAACTTATCGATCGCTCCAAACTCTCTGTGTCCAGCCCTGCGAGAAGAGAGCGCAGTGAGCGCGCGAAGCAGATTAGCATCGGCGGTTGGATACCTAGACGCGAGCATCGCCACTTCGTGTGCAACAGCAGGTGCGCTAAAGCTCGTTCCAGATGAGAATCCGAGAGCTCGTCCTCCTCGATCGGACGGGATGGCAGTCAGCACTGCAACGCCTGGGTCATCGTCGCGATAGGTCGGGTAGTCCGCATGACTTACGAAATTGCCGCCGTCGGCTACAAACTCTGGTTTCAGCATGCCCTGCGAGGTTCTACCCTTCACAGGCCCGCAGCGGGTGAACGGGGCTGGCGATCTAGCAGGGGCGACCGCCAGCTCTCGTTCGCGTATTCGACTTCCGGGGACGTCCCGAAGCGATAGTGCACCGACTGTGATAGCCAAGGCAGCATCGCCGGGATCAGCGATTCCCGCGTCTGCATCTGAAAGATACTCGGGGTATCGGTCGAACCACCCGCCCTCGGGGATCGACTCTCTGTTGCCCGAGCTCAGTACAAACACAACGTCCAGTTCACGGGATAGCCAATCGATTGTATAGCAGAGATCAGAAGGAAGCAGTGATTGCCGAGGATAACGACGATTTACGGACATCGTCACCACCCGAACGGCATGTTCCTCCACGAGCCAGCGAACGGCTTGTTCAACTGTCTTGTGCGCTTCGCCCGCCACCTCCATCTCCCCGTCCGCTCGAGTGTCGAAAACACGGGCGCAGATCAACGGAGATGATACGGGAGCCGGCCCTCCGTCTGGGGAGGAAGAACAAATTCCCCCAAGAAGCGATGGAGGCGACACGGGTCCCATGCGAGTCGGCGCCAGCAAACGCGTAGCCATCTGGAAACGTTCGAGCTTCGAGCACGCGGTCAGCCAAGACCGGATTGTCTGAGACAACAACACCGTCAACTACCCCGATAGGAGCGCCCTCGGGCTGGGGGAGTGTCCTCGTCACCTCCGTCTGCGCAACTTGTGCTTGTGTTAGGCGCGGACGAAGCGGAGGACGAATTCGCTCAATCCATGGTTCTTCCAGTAGGCGCTCAAGTGTCTCGCGAAGAAGTCTCGCTCTCAGCATTGTGGTTTGCGGCCGCGGGTCGACGCTCACGACTCGTTCTACAGGGGAAACGTCAGCCGTCCCAATCGCCTGCTCAACTGCCGCGCGCACGGTAGCGATCCGCTGATCCGACGCGGCCCGACTCTGTGATGGCCAGATCAAGATGTCGAGCACTTCCGGCTGCTCAAAACTTAGCTCTGCCAGCTCTGGATCGAATCGATCCTCCGGCCCATAAACCTCAACACCTTCGAGGTGGTCGAATAGCTTGGCCCAACTCTTGGGTCGCTCCCATACGTCGCCTACCTCAGTGGGTGCGTACTGAGCCAGAAGATCGCTGAGCAGCCGCCTGGCACCCCGAGTGCTCATCACGGCGTACGTCCAACCGGCTCCCTCTCCGAGTTGAGTGAGGTTCAGACCGTTTAATGGACCCGCCTCCAAGCGCGTGGTTCCACTCAACTTGAGTACTAGCCGGGTTTCGGGCGCGTCCTCGTCGACCTCTTCGGGAGAGGGACCCTCCAAGTACGGGTCAATCTCGCGTAGCTGTCCCCGCAAATTCTCTGAGTGCTCCGGCCGCTTAACGGGGGCTTCGGGCTGCGGGTTGCCTCGCTCTCTGCGACTACCAAGGGTTCTTCCACGCGGCAGCGGCAAATGGTCGGCCATGTATTCAGTTGTAACACAGCTCTCACTCGAACGTGTTACGACACGCCGATAAGGCTACAGCACCACCCAAGCGGACTAGCAACGAGCGCGGATCACATCCACCGGCGGCGAAGGGTACGCCTGACCGCTTGCTCAAGATCAGTCGGGTTCACGCACTTGCGCCCTGCAAGGAAGCTATTTCGCAAAGCATCCACCGCCACCCGCTCGACCGCGGCATGTGGATATCCCTCTAGCTGATCTGCTGCGGCATTTAGTGAAAGATTTTCCGCACTCTTCCGCATTAGACGTCGAGCTAGGATTGACGAGCGCTGAGCTCCAGTTGGGAGGGGGACTTCCACAACTTCCGCAAAGCGACGCCATAGCGCGGAATCTAATATATCTTGATGGTTGGTCGCTGCCACTAGCAGAGAAGGGCCAGAGTATCTGTCCACAAACTGCAAGACAGCGTTAACTACCCGACGAAGCTCCCCGTGCTCGCTATCGTCATCACGACTCTTACCTAGACTATCGAATTCATCGAATAGGACGATATATTGACCGGCGCTAGCAAATTCGAAAACCCGCGCCAAGTTGCTAGCGGTCTCACCCAGGTAACTTGAAATCACCGAATCTGTGCGGACAACCGCTAAGGGTCGACCCAGCTCTGCAGCGAGAGCGCCAGCTATCGACGTCTTTCCACAACCCGGCGGACCGTAAAGCAGAAGCGATCGGCGGCGCGGGATACTCGCCGCGTCGAGCTCGTTCCACATTGAGACTTCTTGAACAAGCTCAGCAAGTTCTTCCTCAAGGTCAGCAGGAAGAACCAGATCGTCCAGATACGTCTCCGACCGAGTTATCTCGATAAGAGGAAGGCTAGACTCACGGTCCGTTGGCGGCTCGGGCTTAAGCGCCGGACTGGCTGGCGTAGAGTAATGGGAAGAGCCTGTTGATAGCAGTTTTCTCAAATCGCGAGCCAGTGCTACGTGCTTTTTAGACTCTTCTTCCTCAATTATTTTCATTGCCGCACGGCGAAAAGCAAGGTCGTCGTGATCGCGATAAGCCGCGATCATCGCCTTGATATCTTTCCCCGCCATATTGTTACAGTACCTTTTCGGGCGCCGAGCAGTCAAATTGTAGTTCAGTGCATCCGGCTATAGTTTGACCATTAATGGGAGTGACGTCAGCGGCTGGCGGCCGGGTGCGCGGCCGAGGCGCGCCGTTGGGCTGTGGCATACCCGATCACGCTCCCCCGGACAGTCCGCCTGACGTGGCAACGGCTGGATACCCCCGGAGTTACGCCAGCGACGCCGCACCACACGTTCCGTCACACCTCGATGCGCTAGGAACCACACCCTCGCATCCACCCCCGACATGCGCGAGGGCTCGGCCGGCCACGGCCGGAAGCTCCCATGCATGCCCCACCGCGGGTACAGATCGGGTACAAGACGCAGGACGCACTGGCCGACACCAACAGACAGCGTCAGACAGCGTCCGGGCACGTCAGAGACCGGGCGGAGCCGAAGTCGCAGGTCGGGCACGGTCCACGAACTACCGCTGAGGCGTGTGGTGGCCGCGGTGCGCGACCGCAGGCCCGGGGACCTCGACGCCCTGGCCGTGGCGCTGGTCGAGGTCCACCGGGTCGACGGCTATCCCGTCGAGGGCGTCGCCGACCCGTACGCCTGGCTCACCCCGCCGGGCACCCTGCACGCCTGGGTCGCGACGGTCGACGAGGCCGTCGTCGGCCACGCGCTGGCCCGGACCGCGCAGCCGGAGGTCGCGGCCGTCGATGCCTGGGTCCGGCAGGGCGGTGACATCGCCACCACGATCGTCGGCGCCCGTCTGATCGTCGCCCCGGCCGGGCGAGGTCGGCGTCTGGGGATGCGGATGGCGTGCACGCTCACCGACTGGACCGTGCACCACACCCTCGACATCGTCGGTGACGTCATGGCCAAGGACACCGCGGCGAATCGCGATCTACGAACGCCTCGGCTGGCACCGGCTCGGCACCACGATGCCTGACACCGGCCCCGGAACCCAGGTCCCGGCGTACCTCTACGCGAGCGGTGAGCCGGGGAACGTCAGACCCGGCGGTGACGGCCGGGACGCGCGTGGCGAACGGCGACGGCACCGGCGACCGCGGCCGAGCCCAGGAGGGCGTAGGTGAGGGCGTCGGAGCCGTCGGACGGGGCGGAACCGTCACCGGCGGCAACGCCGCCGACGGGGTAGTCGTTCGCGGCGTTCACGGGCTCGGTCGCGGCCGCCGGCCGGACGTCGATGTCACGGGAATCGTCGCCGGAGTCGTCGCCGGAGTCGCCGGTCTCGTCGCCGTAGCCGAACGACTCGCAGGCGATCCCGTCGTCGTCGGCGTCGAGGCGCTCGGGGTCGCTCGGGTCGTCGTCGAGGACGGCCTGGGCATCGGCCTGCGAGGAGAAGTCGGCGCAGTCGCGGTCCTGGGTCAGCCCGGTGCGGGTCGTTGAGGACGCCGCCGAACCGGACGACGAGGACCCGGACGTCACCGGCGTCGAACCCGAGGACGTCGGTTCGTCGGTGAGACCGAGCTCCTCGCTCGCGGAGCGGCTCGGCAGGCTCTCGCAGGCCCGCCCGTCCTGGTCGTTGCCGTCGAGGCGGTGCGGGTCGGAGGTGTCGGCGTCGTAGACCTCCTGCGCGTCCTCCTGGAAGGAGAAGTCGCCGCAGTCCTTGTCGGGGCCGGCGGCGAGCGCCATGCCCGCTCCGGGCCCGAACACCCCTAGCAGCGTCAACGTCCCGAGGGCGGCGGCGCGGGTACGGCGGGTCCGGCGGACGGCGCGGTGAGCAGGCACGGAGGGTCTCCCGAGGTGGTGTGGTGGAGCACGACGTCGCACTCAGCACCACCGTCGCCACCGGCTCCGCGATCGTTAGGGGAGATCGCGGGGAACCACACGAGCGGGGTAAGTCCGGACGACCGGGACAACCCCGCAGGTCCTGCGGCGTCTCTCGGGGGTTGCACGCCGGGACTCGGGGACGGGCTCGGGGTCGTCCCCGATCCCACGAGGTCCGCCGTCGAACAGTCTCGGGGACATGCGCTCCCGTCGGTCGTGGTTCGTGGTCGCCGCGCTGCTCGCCGCCGTGCCGTTCGGCGCGGGTCAGGCGATGGCCGGGGAGGACTCCCCGCCCCGCTGGACGCCGACCGAGATCGTCGTCGGGACCGTCGGCCACGACGGGACGCGGAGCGTCCCGACGGCCGGCTCGGGCACACCGTCCCCGGCGCCCGACCTCGAGTGCGGGATCGTCCCCGACTCGCCCGCGTGACGCCCACCCTGCGCGGGCGCCGCCTGGGGTAGGCAGAGCGCATGAGCGAGCGGATCGTCGTCGTGGGTGGCGGCTTCGCGGGATCGGACGTGGCTCGGCGGCTGGAGCGGCTGCGGCCCGCCGCGGACATCCGGCTCGTCTGCCCCGACGACTACATGCTCTACCTGCCGCTGCTGCCGCAGGTCGCGGCCGGGCTGCTGCCGGCACCCGCCGCGGTCGTGTCGCTGTCGCGGCGGTTGCGCGGCACGGTGCTGGTGCCCGGCCGGGCGACGGGCATCGACCTCGACGCCCGCCGGGTGCTCGTCCACAGCATCACCGGCAACAACGAGGTCCTCGGCTACGACCGGCTGCTGCTCGCGCCGGGCAGCGTCACCAAGGTCATGGACATCCCCGGGCTGCGCGAGTACGGCCGGGGCTGCAAGACGCTCGCGGAGGCCGCGTATCTCCGCGACCACGTGCTGGGCCAGCTGGAGGTCGCGAACACTTCCGACGACCCCGACGAGCGGGCCCGACGCTGCCGCTTCGTCGTCGTCGGCGGCGGTTACGCGGGCGTCGAGACCGCCGCGAACCTGCAGCTCATGACCACCGCGCTCGCACGGCGCTTCCCGCGCCTGGACCCGGAGCTCGTGCAGTGGCACGTCGTGCAGCACCGCGACGGGCTCATGCCCGGCCTCGGCGACCGGCTCGGCGAGGACACGCGGCGCGTCCTGGAGGCCCGCGGCATCCACGTGGACCTCGGGACGAGCCTGACCTCGTGCGACGACGAGTCGGTGACGCTCTCCGACGGCCGCCGGCTCACGACGCAGACGCTGATCTGGACCGCGGGTGTCTCCCCCAGCCCGCTGATGGGCCGCCTGGACGCCGCCACCGACCACGGCCGGCTCGTCGTGGAGGCCGACCTGTCGATGCCGGGGCACCCGGAGGTGCTCGCGCTCGGGGACGCGGCGGCGGTCCCCGACCTCGCCACGGGCGGCGGCGCCGTCTGCCCGCCGACCGCCCAGCACGCGTCACGCCAGGCCCCCGTCGCTGCCGACAACGTCGTCGCCGGCCTCACCGGAGCGCCGACGCGCGAGTACCGCCACCGCGACCTCGGCATGGTCGTCGACCTCGGCGGCACCGACGCCGTCGCGAAGCCGTTCGGCGTCGACCTCACCGGCGGCGTCGCGGCCGGGGTGACACGGGCGTACCACCTGTGGGCCATGCGCGCCCCGGCCGCGATGGCGCGGGTGGCGTCGGCGTGGGCGCTCTCGGCGCTGCACGGCGCGAGCGCGGTCCGTCTCGGGTTCCTGACGGGCGCGAGCGGGCGGCTCGCGGAGTTCGAGCACACCGACGACTACCTCGACCCCGCGGCGACGCGGGCAGCGATCGCCGATGCGCTCAGGCTTCGCGTGTCTCGAGGGTGACCAGCCGGCGGTCGATACGGCCGAGCGCATCGAGGATGCGGTCGAGCTGGGGCATGACGAGCGCCGCCGCGGCGTAGGGCCGCGGGCTCCTGTCGGCGGCGAGCTCGCGGTGGGCGTCGGCGCGCAACCGGTCGACGTCGACGTCGAGCGCGTGCAGGACCTGCGAGGCGTCCTCGGCGTCGTCGGCGAGGACGGCCACGAGGAGGTGGCGGACTCCGAGGCTGGGGTCGGCGGACTCGTCGGCGACGCGGACCGCGGCGTCGAGGGCGGCGACCGTGCCGGGGGTGTAGGGCCGGCGGCCGGTGTGCCCGCTCCCGCGCCACCGGATGGTCGCCTCGGCGCGCACGCCGTCGAGGTCGAGCGCGTCGAGGAGCCCGCCGCCGCGGTCACGCTCCTCGCGGGCGAGACCGACGAGGAGGTGGACGGTCCGGATGCGGGCGTCCCCGCCCCGGGCCGCCTCCTGGTCGGCGAGGAGGAACACGCGGGTGACCCGCTCCGTCTGGCGCGCGGCGATCGTCATGTCGACCACCGTCGCGCCCCGGACCGTCCGCCACCTCAGGGTCGATCCCCGGTCCGTCCCGGGGTCGGTCACCACTCCTTGGCGTAGTAGTAGCTCGGCTCGGTCGCTCCGGGCTCGATGAACGCGTAGCCGTGCGCGGCGTAGAAGCGGCGGGCGTCCACGTCCTCGCCGTCGACGTTGACCTCGACGATCCGCCCGCCGCGCTCCGTCGCCAACGACTCGACCGCCTCGATCAGGGCGTGCCCGATTCGCCGGCCGCGGCGGTCCGGGCGCACGTAGAGCTCGTCGAGCAGCGCGACCGGGCCGTCGAACCAGACGTTGGGACGGAAGGAGACGACGGCGAGCCCGTCGGGCGGGTCGTCGTGGAGCAGGGCGACGAGGTCGTCGGTGCCCAAGCGCTGTCGCAGCCGCTTCGTCAGCATCTCGACGCCGGGGGTCGGGGTGTCGAACTCGGTGTTGAAGTCGTCGAGCAGGGCCGCGACGGTCTCGGCGTCGTCGGGTCCCGCCCGCCGGACCTCACCCACCGGACCCGTACCGGCGGGTGATCACTTCGAAGTGGTGTCCGCCGGGATCGTCGACGTCCAGGCCGCGGCCACCGTCGTCGGTGTCGTACTGCCCGACCCAGCGCCGCCGGGGGTCGGCCCAGTACGTGATGCCGCGGTACTGCAGCTTCGTCAGGATCACGTCGAAGTCGCCTCGCCGACGAGGAACGCGACGTGCTGGCCGGGGAAGTCGAACGGTGGGGCGGCGTAGTCGATGGTGAACGTGTCGTCGACGTCGACGGCGAGGAACGGCCCGGCCTCGGAGGGGGCGGGCAGGTCGAGGAGGTCGGCGAGGAACTGGGCGGACTCGCGCGCGTCGTGGGCGGCGAGCGCGAGGTGATCGATACGAACGGCCATGGGGTGTGTCACTCCAGGGCTCCGGGCGCCTCCATCCGCCGGTCTGGCACCGGCCCGGACGCGACGCTGCCGGTATCTGATCGTGAGGCTCGCGTCTCGTCAAGGAGCGATCGAGCGGGCGGATCTTCTGACGTTCAACGCCGGCCTTTCGCCTCCGGCGCGGCAGCTCTGCTGCGCCGCGTGCCGCCGGTGGCCCCCAGGCTGAGGCGCCTGGTCGGCGTGTCGCGCGAGCGAGGCTGTGGCGATCCTGGCGTCAGACGCCAGCGATGCCGCATCGCTCGCACACCCCGTATGCGGTGGGGTCACCGGCCGCCGTTGCGGGCCATGGCCTCGAGGCGGGCGATGCGGTCGGCGAGGGGCGGGTGGGTCGAGAACATGCGCGAGAGGCCCTCGCCGGGACGGAACGGGTTGGCGATCATCAGGTGCGACTGGCTCACCAGCTGCGGGTCCGGCGGCAGCGGGGCCACGGCCGTGCCGTACTGCAGCTTGCGCAGCGCCGAGGCCAGGGCGAGCGGGTCGTGGGTGAGCGACGCGCCGCTGGCGTCGGCCTGGTACTCGCGGGAGCGGCTGATCGACATCTGGATGATCGCGGCCGCGACGGGGCCGATGATCGCGACGGCCAGGGTCGCGAGGACGTTGCGGCTGCCGCCGAAGAGCTGGGCGGCGAGCACGAGGTAGGACACGACGCTCGAGAGCGCGCCGGCGACCGACGAGATGAGGATGTCGCGGTTGTAGACGTGCGAGAGCTCGTGGCCCAGCACCCCGCGCAGCTCGCGTTCGTCGAGCAGCGCCAGGATGCCCGTGGTGGCACAGACCGCCGCGTTGCGCGGGTTGCGCCCGGTCGCGAAGGCGTTCGGCGCGTCGGTGGGGCTCACGTAGAGCCGGGGCATCGGCTGGTGGGCGTCGGTCGCGAGCTCGCGGACGATCCGGTACATCACCGGCTGCTCGGCCTCGCTGACCGGGCGCGCGTGCATGGCGCGCAGCGCCAGGCGGTCGGAGAAGAAGTACGAGTAGCCGTTGACCCCGAGCGCCACGACGAGCGCGATCAGCAGCCCGGTGCGCCCGAACAGCGAGCCGATGATCAGCACGATCGCGCTCATCAGACCGAGCAGCGCGGCCGTCTTCAGCCCGTTACGCACCGGTACCTCCTCTCACCTCGGACGCTTCGCACTCTCCGAGGTGGACAACGCGGGCGACGCGCGGCCCGTTCCCGAGCTCAGTGCGCCGCGCGGGCCGCCTCGATCACCTCGCGGGAGGCCCCGAGCGCCTCGAGGTCCTCGAGGCGCCCGTGGCGCAGGAAGTGCTCGACGCCGACCCGGAGGAACAGGGCCCGGGCGGTGCCCGCGACCTCGCCGTCGAGCTCGCCGAGGAACGCGACCCCGGACGTGAAGATCTTGCGATCGACGATGGCGTCGACCCGCGAGCGCAGCCACAGCGTCGTGCCCACGGGCACCGGTCGGCGGAAGTCGGTCTCCAGGCGGGCGGTGACCGCCGAGCGCGTGATCTGGGTGTACGCGGTGCCCAGGGTGTCGTCGAAGGCGGTCACGAGCATCCCGCCGTGAAGCAGCCCGGGCGCCCCCTGGTGCTCGGCGAGCACGTCGAAACGGCTGTGCACGGACACCCCGTCGTCACCGACCCACGAGCGGATGCGCAGGCTGCCCGGGACGTCACCGCAGCCACGGCAGCCCTCGTAGTGCGCGGCCGTCGACTCGCCCGGCTCGGGTGCCCTGGGGTGCCGCTGCGGCGCCTCGGCGTCCGCGGGCGGCTCGATCGACATCGCCACGCGCCGCACGTTACCCATGACAACGACCTCCCCGGCCGCGAGCCACGTCACGCGAACGGCATGCTGAGGGCCATGGCCACCGCATCAGGGTCCAGCTCCGCTGCGCTCCGTGTCCCGGACGTCAGACTCGAGCGCCTCGACGGCCCTCATGAGGGCACTGCCCTGCTCACCGTCTCCGACCCGAAGCGGCGCAACGCCATGACCGCGGCACTCTCGGAGCGCCTCGTGGCCGTGCTCGGCGAGGTCGGCGCCGACGAGTCCGTGCGCGCCGTCGTGATCACCGGCGACGACGACCCCAAGCCGGCGTTCTGCGCCGGCGGCGACCTCGACGAGCTCGCGGCCGCGGGCGAGGCGGGCCCCGACGCGCTCGAGCGCATCTACGCCGGGTTCCTCGCCCTCGCCGAGTGCCCGCTGCCGACGTTCGCCGCCGTCGACGGTCCCGCCGTCGGCGCCGGGCTCAACCTCGCGCTGGCCGCGGACGTGCGTATCGCCGGCGAGACCGCCCGCTTCGAGCCCGGCTTCCTGCGCCTCGGCGTGCACCCCGGCGGTGGCATGACGTGGATGGCGCAGCGGCTGCTCGGCCCCCAGGTGACCACGGCGATGCTCCTCGGCGGCGAGGGCCTCGACGCCGCGCGGGCCGTCGAGCTGGGCCTGGCCCTGCGCGTCGCCACCGGCGAGGGCCGCGACGGGCGGGCGGGAGAGGACGCGGAGCGGAGCTCGACCCGACGATCTGCGGCGGTGAGCGAGGCCCTGCGGATGGCGGCGGTGTCGGCGGCGGCGCCGCGCGAGCTCGTCGTCGCCACCAAGGCCACCCTGCGGGCGACCGCGCAGCTCGACCGGCACCGCGACGCGGTCGCCGTGGAGGTGGGTCCGCAGCTGGAGTCGCTGCGCTCGGAGGGGTTCCGCGAGGGACTCGCTCGTGTGCGCCAGGCCACGTCGAAGACATGACGAAGACATGACGCAGTGCCGTCACGCCGAACATCGACGGTGCGCGATCGTCCTTTTTCGGTCCAGCCTGTGACCCACGACCAGCCGCCGACCGGTCACGGAGCGGTGAGGTTAGCCTGAGGAGTCCGCTCCTGATCGAGGGGACGTACCACGAGGAGTGCGAAGGGACGGATGGAGCTCGATGAGCACTGACACCGCCGTCGGGCCGCCGAGTCGGGAGGTGCGCCAGACCCATCGGGTCGTCATCCGCTTCGCGGGCGACTCGGGTGACGGCATGCAGCTGACCGGTGACCGGTTCACCTCCGAGGCCGCGGCGTTCGGCAACGACCTCGCGACGCTGCCCAATTTCCCCGCCGAGATCCGCGCTCCTGCCGGCACGCTGCCCGGGGTGTCGAGCTTCCAGCTCCACTTCGCGGACTACGACATCCTCACGCCGGGTGACCGCCCCGACGTGCTGGTGGCGATGAACCCGGCGGCGCTCAAGGCGAACCTCTCCGACCTCCCGCACGGCGGGATCCTCATCGTCAACACCGACGAGTTCACCAAGCGCAACCTCGCGAAGGTCGGCTACGAGGCGAACCCGCTCGAGGACGACTCGCTGGAGCCCTACACCGTGCACCAGGTCGCGATGGCGACACTGACGCGCGGCGCGCTCGAGCCGACCGGGATGAGCAAGAAGGACGCCGAGCGCGCGAAGAACATGTTCGCGCTCGGCCTGCTCTCGTGGATGTACCACCGCGGCACCGAGGGCACGGAGCAGTTCCTGCGCGAGAAGTTCGCCAAGAAGCCCGAGCTGGCCGAGGCGAACATCCTCGCGTTCCGCGCCGGCTGGAACTACGGCGAAACCACCGAGAGCTTCGCGGTCACCTACGAGGTCGCGCCGGCCCGTCTCGCCGAGGGCACCTACCGGCAGATCACCGGCAACCTCGCGCTGGCCTACGGCGTCGTCGCCGCCGGTCAGCAGTCGAAGCTGCCGGTGTTCCTGGGCACCTACCCGATCACTCCGGCCTCGGACGTCCTGCACGAGCTCTCGAAGCACAAGGGCATGGGCGTCACGACGTTCCAGGCCGAGGACGAGATCGCGGGCATCGGCGCCGCGCTGGGGGCGTCGTTCGGCGGCGCGTTGGGCATCACGTCGACCTCGGGTCCGGGTGTCGCGCTGAAGTCGGAGACGATCGGTCTCGCGGTGGCGCTCGAGCTGCCGCTGCTGATCCTCGACGTACAGCGCGGCGGGCCCTCGACGGGCCTGCCGACCAAGACCGAGCAGGCCGACCTGCTGCAGGCCATGTACGGGCGCAACGGCGAGGCCCCGGTGCCGATCATCGCGCCGCAGTCGCCCGCCGACTGCTTCGACGCCGCCCTGGACGCGGTGCGGATGGCGCTGACCTACCGCACGCCGGTGTTCCTGCTCTCCGACGGCGCGATCGCCAACGGCTCCGAGCCCTGGCGCATCCCCGACGTCGAGGACCTGCCCGACCTGTCGACAACGTTCGCCACGGAGCCGAACGCCCCGGACGGCTCCGGGGAGTTCTGGCCCTACCTGCGCGACGCCGACACCCTGGCCCGCCCGTGGGCGATCCCGGGCACCGCGGGGCTCGAGCACCGCATCGGCGGCCTGGAGAAGGCCGACGGGCGCGGGACGATCTCCTACGACCCGGACAACCACGACCGTATGGTCCGGCTGCGCCAGGCCAAGATCGAGGGCATCGAGGTCCCCGACCTCACCGTCGACGACCCGACCGGCCCCGACGATCCGGCCGAGGTGCTCGTCATCGGGTGGGGCTCGTCGTTCGGCCCGATCGGTGCCGCGTGCCGCCGCGTGCGGGCCGCCGGCCTGCCGGTGGCCCAGGCGCACCTGCGCCACCTCAACCCGATGCCGCGCAACCTCGGCGACGTGCTGCGCTCGTACCGCCGGGTGGTCGTGCCGGAGATGAACCTCGGGCAGCTCTCGATGCTGCTGCGCGCGAAGTACCTGGTCGACGCGCACTCGTACACCAAGGTCGCCGGCCTGCCGTTCCAGGCCGAAGAGCTCGCCGGCGTCCTCACCGACGCCGTGAAGGGGGACCTGCCCGCATGACCGCTGTCGAACTCGGTCAGCCGTCCTTCGGAGGCGGACTCGACCTTGTCCCGACCACCGACGAGACGCAGAAGGCCAAGGACTTCACCTCCGACCAGGAGGTCCGCTGGTGCCCGGGCTGCGGCGACTACGCCGTGCTCGCCTCGGTGCGCTCGTTCCTGCCGGAGCTGGGCCTGCGCCGGGAGAACATCGTGTTCGTCTCGGGCATCGGCTGCTCGTCGCGGTTCCCGTACTACCTCGACACCTACGGCATGCACTCGATCCACGGGCGCGCGCCGGCGATCGCCACGGGCCTGGCGGTCACGCGACCGGACCTGTCGGTCTGGGTCGTCACCGGTGACGGTGACGCGCTCTCGATCGGTGGCAACCACCTGATCCACGCGCTGCGCCGCAACATGAACATCACGATCCTGCTGTTCAACAACAGGATCTACGGGCTGACCAAGGGCCAGTACTCGCCGACCTCCGAGGTCGGCAAGGTCACCAAGTCGACGCCGATGGGGTCGGTCGACGCCCCGTTCAACCCGGTGTCGCTGGCCCTCGGCGCCGAGGCGACGTTCGTCGGCCGCGCGCTGGACTCCGACCGCAAGGGCCTCACCGAGGTCCTTCGCCAGGCCGCCGCCCACCGCGGCGCCTCGCTGGTCGAGATCTTCCAGGACTGCCCGATCTTCAACGACGGCTCGTTCGACGTCCTGCGCAAGGGCGACGACGTCGCCGAGCGCCTGATCAAGCTCGTCGACGGCGAGCCGATCCTGTTCGGCAACGAGAACGAGTACGGCGTCGTCCGCTCGGCCGCGGGCGGGCTCGAGGTCGCCAGGGTGGGCGGACCGGACGGCGTGGCCGAGGACGACGTCGTGGTCCACCACGCCGGCGAACAGGACCCGACGCAGTCGTTCGCGCTGTCACGGCTGTCCGACCAGGACCTCACCCACACCGTCACCGGCGTCTTCCGCAAGGTCGACCGCCCGACCTACGACGACGGCGCCCGCGCCCAGGTCACCGCGGCCACCGAGCAGGCCGAGCAGCGCGGGGACAACCTCCAGGCGCTGCTGTCCGGCAAGGACACCTGGGCGGTCCTGCCGGAACCCGAGAACGAGCAGTAGGCGACCGGGCGGCCCACCGACCGACGGTTACTGGCTGGTATTCCTCGCCCGGTGAGGGATACCAGCCAGTAACCAGGACGGGCCCGGCGAGTGCGGCCCGCATCACGCCACGGACGCGGGCAGGACGCGGCGCGCCGTGATGAGGTGCGGCGGTGGCCACCGTCGACCCCACCGTGACGGCGGGCGACGAGGACCGCACCCGGGGCGTCGGGCGTCCCGCCGGCGTTCTGGCCGCTGCTGGTGCCGGCGGACGCGAGGAGATGCCCGTCTCGCGCTGGATCGGCGTGAGCCACGTCTGGGCCGTGCTGGTCATCTTCACCGCCGACGCCCCCGTTACCTTCTTGATCAGGCCCGGTGAGGGCTTGCAGGCCGCCGGCCACGGCATGACTGAGTGCCCCTGTCGTTGATGATCTGGGGGGTGTTGTCACCGTGGTCGGAGGGCGCCAACGACCGC
>NZ_JBXUHE010000070.1:0-18574 GCF_057180585.1 Actinomycetospora sp. 2LY8.5 | reverse complement strand
GATATGCCTGGCCCGCCGCCGCACCGACGTCATCTACGCCATGCTCCGCGACCACCAGCCCTACCGCGCCCCAGCGCGAGCACCCGAGCCCCTCGCGGCTTGACAACCCCATAGAGACACCCCCCGGCGGTCGGGACGACCGCCGAGGTCATGGTCACCGAACCCGTGGTCTGGCTGCCCGGCCCGACTCGAGGCTGATGTCCCCGCGAACGGCACACTGGAGAGTGAGCAACGCGACGAATCGGACCGAGAGGTTCCTGCGCACCGCGCCGCTCGTCCGTGCGGTCAACCGTCGCCTGCTCGGCACTGAACGGGTCGGCCGGGGCTGCGTCCTTGCTCAGTTCCCTGCCGGCACCGACTCGGCGGTTGATGAGGTGGCCGTTTCGGTGTCGTCGCCGCGTCCACGGAGGGCGAAGACGGTGAGGCCGGCGAGCAGCATGGGTACGGCGAGGGCGAAGAAGAGTGTGCTGTGGGACCACTGCGCGGCGATGGCGAGGCCGACGACGATGGGGCCGAAGATGCCGCCGACGCGGCCGACGCCGAGTGCCCAGCCGACGCCGGTGGAGCGGATGCGCTCGGGGTAGAACACGGACGCGAAGGCGATGACGCTCTTCTGCCCGCCGCTGACGCAGCAGCCGGCGAGGAAGTTGGCGGTGAGCAGGACCCACAGGGGCGCGGACAGAGCGAGACCCATGGCGGCGACGAAGACGAAGCCGACCACGTAGAGCACGCCGAGGGTGCGGGCGGCGCCGAGGCGGTCCATGGCCGGCCCGGTGATCAGGGCGGCAGCGATCCCGCCGACGGTGGTGAGGGTGGTGGCCGCGACGACGGCGCTCGTGGGGTACTGCAGGTCCTCGAGGATGGTCGGCAACCAGCTCTGCAGTGCGTAGAACTCGGCGAGGTTGATGACGAAGACGAGCCAGAGCAGCAGTGTCGGCACGAGCCAGCGCCGGGTGAACAACACCGTCACCGGCGAGCGGCGCGTGGCTGCCGGCTCGGCGTCGGCGCTGGTGGCGGTGACGTCGACGGGCAGCGTGGGGTCGAGGCGACGCAGGGTGGTTGCCACCGGGATGCCGCGGCGTAGCGCGAAGCTCATCGACTCCGGCAGGTAGCGCAGCAGCAACGGCACCAGCACCAGCGGGACGGCGCCGCCGACGAGGAACAGCGAGCGCCAGCCGAAGGCGGGGATGAGCGCCCCGGCGGCGAGCCCTGCGACGACGAAGCCGAACGAGAATCCGCAGTAGATGACGAGCACGAAGGTCGCTCGCCGCCGTCGAGGAGCGAACTCGCTGGTCAGGGCGATGGCGCTGGGTGCGGCGGCGCCGAGGCCGACGCCGGTGAGGAACCGCAGCACCAGCAGCGGGCCGACGGAGTCCACCAGCATCGAGCTCAGTGTGAACAGGCTGAACAGGCCAGTGGCGGCGACGACCATGCGCTTGTGCCCGAACCGGTCCGACAGGGGCGACAGCGCGAGGTAACCGACCATGAGGCCGACCAGCGCCGAGGAGAACACGGGACCGAGCGCGGCCGGGGAGAGACCCCACTCGCGCGCGATGGACGGCGCCATGTAGCTGATGGCCTGGGTGTCGAAGCCGTCGATGAACATGACCAGCCCGCACAGCGCGAGCACGCCGTACTGGAAGCGACTGATCGGCCGATCGTCGACGAAGTCCGGGAGCCGCACGCTCTCCCCGCTGGTGGTGTCGGTGGGCATGGCTGACCTCGCTGTCGGGTGGTGGTGGTCGCGGTGGGGTCAGGCGTCGCCGGAGGGCAGGAACGCGTCGGAGAGGTAATGCGCGGGCGGGAGGCCGCCGGTGCCGGTGAACTCGTCGCGGGCGGCCGTCGTCATGGCCGGGTTGCCGCAGGTGAGGACCTCGTGTCCGGCCAGATCGCTGTGGTCGTCGAGGACGGCGCGGTGGACCAGCCCGGTGCGTCCGGTCCAGGTGCGCGCGGCCTCGGAGACGACGGGGGTGACACGCAGCCAGGGGTGGCGCCGCGCCCAGGCCGAGACGGTGTCGAGGCGGTAGAGGTCGGCCGGGGTCCGGGCGCCCCAGTAGAGGTGCAGTGGGCGGGTCAGCCGCCGGCGGACGTGGTCGAGCACGATCGACTGGATCGGCGCGAACCCGGTGCCGGTGGCGACGAGCAGCATCGGGCGCGCGGGTGTGTCGTCGGCGGTCGGCGGGATGCCGAACTCACCGAAGGGCAGCTCGACGTCGAGGATGTCTTCGCGGCGCAGGCGCCCGAGCACCTCCTCGGAGAAGCGCCCGCCCGGCACGTGGCGCACGTGCAGCTCGGCGCCGTCGTTGTCCTGCGGGGCGTTGGCCATGGAGAAGTTGCGGCTGTCGCCGCCGGGTAGGTGTACCCGCAGGTACTGGCCCGCCGCGAAGGGCGCCCGACGTCCGATGGGGAACCGCAGCTTGAGCACGGTGACGTCGGGCGCGGGATGCTCCAGGCCGAACACGCGGGCGGGCAGCCGCTTGCGCTCCGGCGGGCCGCGGCGCTCGACGCGGGTGGGGACCACGTCCACATCGCCGCGCGGGCGGGCCTGGCACAGTCGCACCGCCGGGGTGGGCCCGGTGACCGCGCCGCGTCCCCGGACGTCGGCCACGCCGCGCGAGAGCCCGCCCTCGCAGGTGGCGCACACCCCCTTGCGGCACGAATACGGGATGCGCAGCCCGGCGGTCTCGGCGGCCTCGAGCACGGTCTGGCCGTCGGCGCACGGAAAGGACAGGCCGCTGGCCCTGATGCTGATGGTGTGCGTGCCGGCGGAGTCGGGCCCGGGATCGCTCGTGGACGGCAGGGCGGACGTGGTCACGCGCGGACCTCCGGGTCGGTGGACGTGGTGACGCCGGTGACGACGCCGGTGACAAGGCGCAGGGCGCGCAGGGTGGGGGTCACGTCGGCGGTGCCGGCGCCCGCGATGTCGAAGGCGGCCCCGTGCCCGACGCTGGCGAACACCGGCCCGGCGCCGATGCAGAGCGCGCTCGCCGTGCGGCCGGCGAGGAGCTTGACCGGCAGGTGGCCCTGGTCGTGGTACATCGCGACGAAGGCGTCGTAGCTCTCGCGTCGCTCGTCGGCGAGGACGATGTCGGCGCCGACGGGGCCGTCGACGTCGAGGCCCTCGGCGCGGAGCCGCGCGACCGCGGGCACGGTGACGGCGTCGTCGTCGCGGCCGAACAGACCGCCCTCTCCCGCGTGCGGGTTGATCCCGAACACGGTCAGGCGGGGTCGCTCGACGCCCAGCGCGCGCAGCGCCCGGTGGGCCTCGCGGGCGGCGGCCGCGACGAGCTCGGGGTCGAGGCGCGTCAGGGCGTCGGCCAGGCGCTCGTGCAGGGTCGCGTGCACGACGCGCAGCCCGCCCCCGACGAGCAGCAGGAACACCGTGTCGCGGGACCGGCCGAGCAGGTCGGCGAGCAGTGCGGGGTAGCCGGCGAAGTCGATGCCCGCCGCCGCGACCGCGGTCTCCGAGTGCGGTGCGGCGACGATCCCGCCCCCGAGTCCCCGGGCGACCAGTGCGAGGCAGGCGCGGACCGAGGCCACGGTGGCCGCGCCGGAGGCGGCCGTCGGCGTCCCCGGTGCGCCGAGGCCGGGGGCGTCGACGGGGACCACGTCGAGCACGCCGGGCTCGGGTGCGGCGGTGCCGTCGGTCTCGCGGACGGCCAGGTCGCAGCGCGCCGCGGGAGCGGCCAGCGGGCCGGGTGGGCCGACGACGAGTGGGGGTGCCTCGCCGTTCGCGGCGAGTGCGGCGACCGCGGAGGCCGCGAGCTCGGGGCCGATGCCGTGCGGGTCGCCGGTGGTCAGGAGGGTCCGGGGGCTCACAGCGGCAGCGCCAGGAGCGTGTCGATGCGGTTGCTGTCGCAGACGACGACGCGGCGGACCAGCCGCGCGTCCCCGTCGTCGAGCCGGTAGCGGTCGAGGTAGCGGCCGGTGGCGAAGAGGTCGCTCTCGCCGTCGCGGGTCACCCGGACGACGAGGAACGGCGTCTCGCTGTCGACGACGTCGTCGGTGCCGGCGTCGGTGAGGTGGGGCTGGCCGAGCAGGTGACGGTAGGTGTGGCGCTCGTAGACATTGGCCTCACGCAGTGCCGAGATCCGGTCGGCGAGCATGCCTCGGGAATCGGCCCAGATGAGGCCTGCCTCCAGCCCGTCGCGGTGGTTGTCGGCGGTGGTGACCTGGTAGAAGCAGTCGTCGGTGAAGTAGTCGGGCCACGCCTCGAGTGGGCCCTCGTCGATGCAGCGGGCGTAGGCGGCCTGCGCCCGGCTGACCCGGGCGAACGCGTCGTCGTGCACGGTCTCTCCTCGGGGGTGTCCGGCTCAGTAGCCGGTCGCGGCGCGGTAGGCCTTCCAGAAGCCACGGATGGAGGCCTCGGTGACGCGGCTGGAGCTGGACTCCGCGCCGTCACCGCCCATCTGCAGCAGTGCGGCCTCGTCGGCCGCGCCGGCGACGCCGCGCTGGACGAAGCCGCCGACGCAGCCGTCCTCCATGGACACGTAGCCCGCCGGGCCGACCAGGTTCTGCTGCTTGAGCCGCGCCCGGCGCTGCTCGGGGGTGTCCTCGGCGAACCCGAGATAGGTCCAGTTCAGGTCGGTGGACGCGGTGCCGCGCGGCAGGATCTGGCGCACGGCCACGGAGTTCTGGATCTGCTGGAGCACGAAGCCGGGGAACACCGACAGGATCTGGAGCGTCGTGTCGTCGCCGACCTCGCTGAACCCGTCGAGCAGGCTGGGGTCGGCCAGCGCGTACTCGCTGTCGGAGCGGATGCCTGCCTCGGCGTAGGAGCGGTCGCGGGCGGCCTCGGCCTCGCGGTCGATCGCCGAGAAGCTGACGTGGTGCCCGCCGGACTCCGAGACGATGATGCCGCCGCGCATCGAGAGCTTGTTGAGCTCGAAGGTCGTGAAGAACAGGTGCAGGATGCTGGCGTGGTAGGAGTCCTTGACGTTCTCCACGTAGAGCTTCCAGTTGTTCGGCAGCTGCTGGGTGAAGCGCCCCAGCACCACCGGTGTCCGGCCGCCCAGCACTCGCTCGATGCGGGCGGTGATCTCCTCGCCGAGGTACTCCTCGATCTCCGGCACGTCGTCGCAGAGGCTTCCGAACACCAGCCCGTGCAGGACCGCGAGGCGCAGCTTGCGGGGTGAGTGGGCCTGCTTGCAGAACGACGAGGGCATGCCGCCCTTGCCGCCGACGCCGTTCTCGAAGGCCACCCCGGTCAGGTCGCCCTGCAGGTTGTAGTTCCACCCGTGGTAGACGCAGGTGAAGTCGGTGGTGCTCCCGCGGTCGTCGAGGGCGAGCAGCGCGCCGCGGTGAGCGCAGCGGTTCTCGAAGGCGTAGAGCTCGCCGTCCACGTCGCGCGCCACCAGCACCGGGGTGTCACCGACGAACGTCGCCCGGTAGTCGCCGACCTCCGGGACGTCGGCGACGAGGCAGAGGTAGTTCCAGTGCGGGCCTCGGAAGACGTGCTGCTGCTCGTCGGCGTAGACGTCCTCGCGCTGAAAGATCCAGTAGGGGATGCGGGTGAGGCCCGCGGGCCAGTCCGGACGGTCCCGGGTGGTGGTGCTCGGCACGAGTGGTGGCTCCCTGTGTCGCGGTTGACAACGACCTCGTCTGTTCGTATAACGAACACGTGGTCGTCTCGCGAACAGAAGAACCGTCGAGTGACCCGCCTGTCAAGGACGACGGGAGCGGGCGCAGTCCGGAGGGCATGGGCGGGCTGGCCAAGGGGTTGGCCGTCATCGAGGCGTTCGGGCGAACGTCGTCGCAGCTCACGGTCTCCGAGGCCGCTGAGGCGTCGGGCACGACACGGGCCGCGGCGCGCCGTTGCCTGCTGACCCTGGTCGAGCTGGGCTACTTGACCCATGACGGCAAGTACTTCCGCCCGACCCCGCGGATGATGCGGCTCGGAGCGTCCTACCTCGAGGCCGATCCGCTGCCCCAGCTCGCTCAGCCCCACCTCGTAGCGGCGCGTGAAGAGCTCGACGAGTCGGTGTCGTTGGCGGTGTGGGAGGACGGCTGGTCGGTGTTCGTCGCCCGCGCAGAGGCCCAGCACATCGTCTCCACCGGCGTGCGACTCGGCGCCCGCCTCCCCGGGTACTGCTCCGCCACCGGTCGGGTCCTGCTCGCCGCGATGTCCGGCGGCGAGGTCGCCACCTACCTCGCCGCCGGGTCCCGACAGGCCCGCACCGTGCACACGGTCACCCGCGCTGATGATCTCGCCGCCATCATCGACCGTGCTCGGGAGGAGGGGCACGCGATGACCGACGAAGAGCTCGAGCTCGGCATGCGTGCCCTGGCGGTCCCCGTCGTCACCGGCCGCGGCCGCACGGTCGCCGCCATGAGTGTCAGCGCCTCCACCAGCCGCATCTCGGCGGACGCGATGCGCGCGCGCTTCCTCCCCACCCTCGCTCGTCACGCCGGCCGCCTCGCCCGAACGCTCTAGAGCCCCTTGTCGCTCCGATCGCCCGCCAGCGCCTGGAGCTGCACGGAGCCGGCCTCCATGCGGTCGAGGAGCGGTGGTTCGTTCGTCCGATGTGGATCGGTGGTCCCAGTCCCGCCCGTCCTGATTGTCCTGTATCTGCCTTCATGGGCAGTATGTGTACTATCGACGGAGGGAGTGTTGCGACGAAGGTGAGGGTGGGGCCGATGGGGGCGCCTGAAGAGCACGGCGATGTGATCGTGCGCGTTCGCGGGCTGGGCATGGCTTATGGCCCTATCGAGGTGCTGCGCGGGGTCGACCTGGACCTTCGCCGAGGCGAGGTGCTGGCGCTGCTCGGTCCGAACGGAGCGGGCAAGACCACCACGATCGAGATCTTGGAGGGCTTTCGGGCCCGCTCGGCGGGCAGTGTGCGGGTGCTGGGGGTCGATCCCGCGCACGGCGACGAGCGCTGGCGCGCCGAGCTCGGTGTGGTGCTGCAGTCATGGCGGGACCATGCCAAGTGGCGCGTGCGGGAGCTGTTGGAACACTTCGGGCGGTTCTATCGGCGGTTCGGCGCGCCGGGTCGGCCGCGGCCGGTCGACGTCGACGAGCTGCTGGAGCTGGTCGGGCTGACCGAGTCGGCCCAGCGGCGGGTTGGTGCTTTGTCCGGTGGCCAGCGCCGGCGTCTGGATGTGGCCATCGGCGTGGTGGGCCGTCCGCAGCTGTTGTTCCTCGACGAGCCGACCGCGGGATTCGATCCACAGGCCCGCCGGGAGTTCCACGATCTGGTGCATCGGCTCGCCGACGTCGAACAGACCACGATCTTGCTCACCACCCACGATCTCGCCGAGGCCGAGACGCTGGCCGACCGGGTCGCGATTCTGGCGGGTGGTCGCATCGTCGGCCACGACAGCCCCGACGCGTTGGCCCGTAGGGTTGCCAGCCAAGCCGAAGTGCGTTGGGCCCGTCAGGGCGTTCGTTACGTGCACACCACCGACGACGCCACCGGCTTCGTCGCTGAACTACTCAACGCGCCCGGCGGTCCCGTGGACGACCTCGAGGTGCGGCGACCCTCGCTCGAGGAGACCTACATGGCCATGGTGCGCACGTCGCACGGGCCGACCGGGGAGACCGGGGATCGCGGGTCGGTGGGGCTCGCGCAGGAGAGGGGACGCTGATGACTCTCACCCACCCAGAGCAAGCGTCGGCCGGCGAGCGGTTCTTGCCGGTACGGCTCGGGCTCGCGCGGGGCTGGATCACCTGGCGCAGCTTCGTGACGACCACCGAGGGCTGGTTCAACGCGGTGGTGCTCAACGCGATCCCGTTGGTGTTCCTGATCCTCTACCGCGACGTCCCACTGCCGGGCACCTCGGTCACCCTCGGCGGATCCATGCTGCCCGGGCTGGTGGCATTGATGATCGTGTTCTCGGTGATGGGCATCGCCTACAACCTCGCCACCGAACGCGAGGACGGCACCCTGCTGCGGGCCAAGGCCACCCCGCACGGGATGACGGCCTACGTTGTCGGGCTGGCCGTGGTCGCGGTGCTCGACACCGTGGTGGCCGTGCTCGTGGTCCTGCTGCCTGGACTGTTCATCGTCGACGGGGTTCCCGTCGCCTCTCCGACGTTGTGGCTCGGACTGGCCGGATACCTGTTGCTCGGTCTGCTCGCGTGCCTGCCGCTGGGCATCGCCCTCGGCTCGGTGATCCATAGCCCGCGCGCGATCGGCGGGCTGGGGTTCCTGCTGACCATGGGCCTGGCGTTCGTGTCGGGATTGTGGATTCCGTTGCAGGCCCTCTGGGCCTGGGTGCAGCTCGTGGTCCAAGTCTTCCCGCTGTACTGGCTCGGGCTCGGTCTGCGGTCGGTGTTCCTGACGGCCGACGCGTCGGCGGTCGAAGTGGCCGGCTCCTGGCGCCCGGTCGAGACCGTCCTCGTGCTCGGTGCGTGGGCCGCCGCCGGGCTGGTCTTCGGACCGATGCTGCTGCGCTACCGCGCCCGACGCGAATCGGGCTCGGTGATGGAACACCGCCGTCAGCAAGTTCTGCAACGGGGGGCCTGACCGATCAACAGCACGGACACGACAACTCGTCGGGAGCGCCGATGAGCGAGACCACCTACAACCGCATCGCCATGCTGCGCGCCGAACGCGGCATCTCCCGCCGGGACCTCGCCGACGCCCTGGGCGTGCACTACCAGACCGTCGGCTACCTCGAACGCGGCGAGTACAGCCCGAGCCTGCACCTCGCCCTGCGCATCGCCGAACACTTCGACGTGCCTGTCGAGGTCGTGTTCGCCCTCCGCCCGTTCCCCCGACTCGGCCCAGCAGACGGACGGACGGCAGAGCGTGGGGGTTCGCCGCGCGATCGGGCTGGTTGAGAAGACCCGAACAACGTCTCGAGTCAGGGGTCGCGTCGACATGTCCGCCTTCGAGGCTCCGTCCACCCCGGGGCGGCCTGCCGGGGCAGCCTCCCGCCAGCTCGCCCCGGACCTGGCACGCGGTGTGATGCTGCTGCTCATCGCCATGGCCTACGCCGGGGTGTACGTCGGGGCCGGCTTCGGTACCGACATGTCCGAACAACCGCTCCAGGATCGGATCGCCGCGCTGGCCACCACGCTGTTGCTGGACAACCGCGCCTTCCCGATGTTCGCGATCCTCTTCGGCTACGGCATGGCCTGGATGGTGGCTCGACAGAAGAGCCGGGGCACCTCCGCCCCACAGGTCCGCCGACTCCTGCACCGGCGCGGCAGCTTCCTGCTGTTGTTCGGGTTCGTGCACGCATTCCTGGTCTTCCCTGGCGAGATCTTGTCCTCGTACGGTCTCGCCGCCCTGATCACCGGTTGGTTGCTGCTGCGCTCCGACCAGGCGCTGGCGCGCGCGACCGTGGTGCTGGCGGTGTTCTACGCAGCCAGCGTTCCGGGCGCCATGGTCGCCATGAGCGTGCTCACGAGCATGGACGGCGCCGATGCTGCCAGCGCCGTGCCCGGCTACCTCACCGCCGAGGACTGGATCGGGCGCCTCGTCGGCCTGCCGTTCGCCCCCTTGCTCATCGGCGTCGCCTATCCCTTGCTGCTCCTGGTGGTCCTCGGTTATCGGGCGGGCCGCGCGGGCCTGCTCGACGACCCTGCCGCCCATCGGCGAGTCCTGAGCAGGGTCGCCCTCGTCGGCATCACCGTCTCCGTGCTTTGCGCCGTGCCGTCGGCCCTGACCGCGATCGGAGTGCTCTCACCGGGCGCGGTCGTCGGTGGGCTGTTCATGGGACTCCAGGTCCTTGCCGGGGTACTGGGCGGAGCCGGGTACGCGGCGCTGTTCGCGCTGTGGAGTCTGCGTCTCGACCGCAGCCGCCCGTTGACCAGGGCGGTCGCCGCGATGGGGCAACGCTCGTTGACCTTCTATGTCCTCAACTCGCTCCTGGTCGCGGTCGCCCTCCAGCCCGACCTGATCGGCCTGGGAACCTTCGTGGGAAGCGCTGGTGCACTCTTGGTAGCTGTCGCGGCCTGGTCGGTCAGCCTGCTGCTCGCGACGTGGCTCGAGATCACGGGCCGTCCCGGCCCCCTCGACGAGTTGATGCGCCGCTGCGTCCACCGAGTCCCCCCAGCGCGCCGGTCGTCTCGACCTCACCGAGCTACTTTCTCGAGCCATCCTCTGTTCTACGGCAGTGGCTTCGGTGGAGGGAGGCAACGATGCGTGTCGCGGTGATCGGCGGTACCTGGTTTCTCGGGCGACGAATCGTGGAGCGGCTGTACGACCGCGGCGACGAGGTGCTCGTGATCCATCGGGGCCGCAGCACGCCCACACCGTGGGTACCGGTCGTGCACCTGCTCGGCGACCGCCACGACCTCGCGTCCCGCAGCACGGAGGTTCGGAACTTCGGTCCTGACGCGGTCGTGGACACCTGCGCCTTGACCGGCGCCGACGTCGACGCGGTGCTGTCAGTGTTCGCGGGCCTGCCGGCGGTGGTGCTCTCCAGTCAGGACGTCTACGAGGCCCACGCCGGTCTGCGCAGCGGGCGCGATGTCGCGGCGGTGCCCCTGGACGAGGACGCCGAGCTCCGTCGAGAGCGCTACCCGTACCGCGGTCTCGGGCTCGACGTGGTGCCCGACGACTACGACAAGCTCGACGTCGAGGATCGTTGGCTTGCCCAGGGGGCGACCGTCCTGCGCCTGCCGTTGATCTATGGGCCGCACGACTGGCAACGGCGTGAGGAGGTGGTGCTGCGTCGCGTTCGCGCCGGACGCAGCGAGATCCCGGTCGGCGCATCGAACCTGCTCTGGACCCGCGGCCATGTCGACGATCTCGCCACCGGCGTACTGGCCGCTCTCGATACTGGAGTCGGCGCCGGGCTGCCCATCAACCTCGGCGAGCCCACCACCAGAACCCTCGGCTGGTGGTTTCGACGCATCCTCGAGGCCGCCGGTGCCACAGCTGACCTCGTCGACGTCCCCGAACACCTCCTGCCGCCCGATCTCGCGCTCACCGCAGCGCCCGCCCAACACCTCGTGGTCTCGGTAGCGCGAGCGCAGCGACTGCTCGGCTGGGCACCCGAGCCGGCCGAACGCCGCATCGTCGAATCCGTGCGCTGGCACCTCGAACATCCACCGGTCGAGCCCACCTGGACACCCGAGGACGCCGACGCCGACGACGCGGCGCTCGCCCAGCGGGAGCCGTCGAACGCCTGAGCTACTGGCCCGAGCGCTGCCTCTGCCCCCAACACACGGCGATAGGTCGGGGGCGGGTTCCGCGCCGTGGCCCGTCGCCGGGACGGGTGTCATGGGCGGCGGTCGATGGGGTGGCCGTTGCGCCACACGTGACGTATGGAGCGCGTGGCGGTGATGTCGCGGGTGGGGTCTCCCTCGACGAGGACGAGGTCGGCGCGGTGCCCGGGCGCGATGCGTCCGCGGCGCTCGAGCCCGAAGCGGCGGGCCGGTTCTGCGGTGGCCGCGCGCAGCGCCTCGGACGGGGTCAGGCCGGCTCGGGTGAGCAGCTCGAGCTCGCCGTGCAGGCCGGCTCCGTGGGCCAGGCGCGGGCCGGCGACGTCGGTGCCCGCCAGCACGGACACACCGGCGGCGTGCAGGGCGCCCAGGTTCGCGATCGCCGCGGGCAGGACCGGAGGTCGGCAGCGTCCGCCGACCTGCCCGGTCAGCCCGCCGCGCTGGGCGTCGGTCAGCCACGGCGCGAGGCGCGGGTCGGCGGCCAGAGCACGCCCTGCCCCGGCGCAGGCCAAGGCGTCGTAGACGCTGAGGGTGGCGACGACGAACATGCCCTGCGCGGCGGCGCGCGTGACGAGCTCAGCGGGCATCGGTTCGCCGGGGACGTGGGCGAGCCCGTCGGGGCCGGCCGCCACGGCGGCCTCGGCGTCGCGGCGGCTTCCGACGTGCGCGACGCTGGTGGCGCCGCGCCGGCGCGCGGCGCGCACGAGGTGGCCGACCTGCTCGCCGCCCAGGGTCGCCACGGGCTGCCCGTACAGCCCACCGTCCTCGACGATGATCTTGAGGTGGTCGGAGCCCTCATCGAGGCGCGCGGCGACGAAGGTGTCGGCCTGCTGCGCATCGGCACCGGGCGCGAGGGTGGGTACCGGGCCGTACTGGGTGCCGTGGCCGCCGGGCACGGTGGCCAGAGTGCCGGCGCTCCAGTGGTCGCAGAACGGTGTGGGCGCCGCCGAGGTGCGTTGCTCGCGGTAGGGGCCGAGCAGCTCGGTGAAGGTGAACATGTCGATCTCGGTGGTGACCCCGAACCGGGGCGCGTCCCGGTCGGGGGCGAACGCGTGGACGTGGCTGTCGATCAGGCCGGGCAGCAGCGTGGCACCGCGGCCGTCGATGGGCTCGACGCCGTCGGGGAGGCGCACATCGGGGCCGACGGCGCGGACGTGTCCGTCTTCGACGAGCACGGTCGCCGCGCCGAGGGACTGCTCACCGTCGAACACCGCGGCGTCGCGCACCGCGAACGCGCGGGGGCCGGCTGTGCCCGGGGCGGGACCGGGTGTTGATCCGGATGCAGGTCGGGCCGATTCCGAGGCGCTACAGCCGGCCAGGCCCAGGCCCAGGGCCGCGGCGCCGGCCAGGACGGCCCGGCGCGTCACCTGTACGTGCGCTGGCGTCGGCAGGTCGAGACACATCGTCGCCGACCTCCATTCGTCGGGCATCTCGTAGGGCGGGGAGGGGTCGGGTCCCAACCCCCGGGGGATCGGTCCGCCGAGCGCTGTTGCTGACCGTAGCCGCGCGGCTACTCGATGATCGAGTCGATGGTGGAGCCCCCGTCCGGCTCGGGGACGTCACGGGCCGAGCGTGTGACGGCACGTTGGGTGCGCCGGCGCACAGATGGCCCCACGGCCGCGAACGAAAGTCGATCTATTCCGCCAGGGCGTCCCAGAGCGGAAGGCGGTGACGCTCGGCGAGGTCGGTGGCGGGCCGGATCCCCTCGGGCCCGGGCGCGAGGGCCTGGGCGGAGGTCGGCCCGGTGTAGGCCGCCCAGTACCGGGTGCCCTCGCCGCCGGGGTCGCCGTGGCGGGCGAATCGTGTCCAGTAGCCGATCATCTGGTCGGACAGGGTGTGCTGGTGGGGCGTGAGCGGCTCGGCCCAGTCGATGTCGAACAGGTAGGAGAGCTCTGCGGTGTGGTAGGCCCCGGGCGGGAAGCGGGGTGGAGGCAGGGCGCGGAACCAGGGTGGGTGGGGGTCGGCGAACTCGTAGGCGAACGTCGGTGCTCGCTCGGAGAGTCGCCCGGCGGCGGCGACGACGCCGTACGCGTAGTTCCGCGCGGTGAGCAGCTCGGCCAGGGTGGTGGCGGCGCAGGAGTCGTCGGCGCAGGGGTATGCGGCGTGGACCGCGGCGGCTCGTGGTCCGGCGATCCGATCCACTTCGCGCCGCAGATCGGTCATGGTCGTGGGGCGTCCGCTGCCGAGTTCCTCGCCGTAGATGCGGAAGCGTTCCTCGTCGCGGTTGAACCCGATCAACGTCGGCACGGCGCGCAGCTGCCCGGTGGCCAGCGCGCGGGCGGGATCCACGGGCAGCAGCGCGGTGCCCGTGGAGGGGCCGACGCCCTCGCCGTCGTCGGATGCCTGGCGTATCTCGGCCACGGACCTGGTGCGCAGGCACGGTGCTGCGGTGGCCGGGTCGGGACAGCCCAGACGGTCGGCGATCGCTCGGCCGCGCCGTTCGGCGAGGTCGCGGGGGCGCGGTGCGGTGCTGCGTTCGAGTGACCAAGTGGCGGTGCAGTCGGCGCTGAGGATGATCGCCTTGGCGAACAGGCCGTCGGCTGTGGGCGAGGCGAGCTGCGCGCAGACCGCGGCACCCCCGCCGGACTCGCCGGCGAGGGTGACGTTGTCCGGGTCGCCGCCGAACGCGGCGGCGTTGCGCTGCACCCACTGCAGAGCGGCCTGCTGGTCAGCGAGGCCGAGGTTCTCGGCACCCGGCAGGGAGGGGTGGGCGAACCAGCCGAACGCTCCGAGCCGGTAGTTGATCGTCACGACGACCGCGTCACCGGCTCGGGCCAGCCCGCTCGCGCCGTAGAGGCTGCCGCTGCCGTCCTTGTGGCTGCCGCCGTGCACCCACACCAGGACCGGTCGGCCGGTGCCGACCGCGGCCGGGGCGGTGACCTCGAGGGTGAGACAATCCTCGTCCAGGCTGGGGCGTCCGAGCTCCAGGCCGTTCTGCGCGCACATCGGTCCAGAGGCGGTCGCGTCCCGTGGTTCGCTCCAGGGCTCGGCCGGGCGGGGCGGCGCCCAGCGCAGGTCGCCGGTCGGCGGGGCCGCGTACGGGATGCCGCGGAACCTGGCGACACCCCCGATGGCGCCGCCGGCATGCACATCGGCCTCGGGGGCGATGCTGCCGCGCACCGGACCAGCATCGGTCCAGACGATCGGGGCGTCGCTCCCGGACCGCGAACCCGGCTGGTCGTTCGGCTGTGCCGGGGACTGCTGGGCCGCGCACCCCACCAGGGCAGCGAGGACGAGGCCGAGGGCACCGCCCAGCGGTCTCGCGGCACGGTGACTCATGAGCACCCCCATCCCGTCCCGGACGGGACGCCGACCTCACCGTGACAAGAATTGGGCAAACGCGCAAGGCGTTTGATCAATGCGTTCGAACGACTAGCGCGGTCGAATCAGTCGATCGCCTGTCCGGGCGCTACGCTGCGAGCCGTGGGCAACCGGGACGATCTGCTGGCCGGGGCGAAGCGCTGCCTGCTCGAGCGGGGATACGCGGCCTCGACCGTGCGTGACATCGCCACCGAGGCCGGGGTCAGCATGGCGGCGATCGGCTACCACTACGGCTCGCGGGAGGCGTTGCTGACGCGGGCCATGGACGACCTGATCGACGAGTGGGGCCAGGCGATCGCCACGTCGATGGGCGCCGCCACCGACCCTCGCGACATGTGGGCGCGCATGATCTCCTCGTTCGCCGCGAATCGCGCGCTGTTCGTGGCGAGCCTGGAGGCCGCGGTCCTCGCCGGGCGATCCGAGCCGCTGCGCGAGCTGCTGGCGAACAGCCTCGAGCAGGGCCGTGCCGGTGCGGCCGCGGCTGTGCTCGGGGTCGACGAGGACGACCTCGACCCCACCACGATCCGCACGACCGGCTCGGCGCAACTGGCTCTGGTGACCGGGATACTGGTGCAGCACCTCTGCGACCCCGGACGCGCCCCGTCGGCCGACGACCTCCTCACCGGTCTGCGACGCCTGGCCAACCCCACCTGAGTGGATCGGTGGCACACCTTGCTCTCGTGTCGTTTATCGATACATCTGATGACCGTGATCGTCTGATGGCCGTGATCGTCACCCTCGACGAGCTGCTCGCTGAACGCGGCATGACCCTTACCGAGCTCTCCTCAGGGGTCGGGCTGAACCTCTCGATCCCCAAGAACGGCCGGGCCAAGGCCATCCGCTTCAGCACCCTCGATGCCCCCTGCCCGAGAACTCGACTGCCAAACCCGCCGACCTCCTGCGCCACCGGCCCCAGCGGTGACCGTCATCCAGGCGCCTTGACCTTCGGTCCCTCGAGCCGGGGGAGAATCGAGCCGGGGAGGAAACGTCATCCCCAGTTCTCGAACCCGTTGACCGCGCTGAGCAGGTACTGCCCGGCGAGGAACGCCAGCGCCGCGAGACCGCCCCACCACACCCGGCGCGTCACCGGCTCGGTGCGCCGCCACAGACTTGCTCCCAGGGGAACCAACACGGCCGCCAGGAGCACCGAAGCGATGAGGGAGTTGAGGTCGGTGCCCTTCAACACGCCGCTGTAGTGGGTCATCATGAACGCCACGCCGAGGGCGGGCACCCAACCGAGCACCCCGGCCCGATAGGCGCCGATCGCGAGCAACGCCCACGCGAGGTTGTCACTGCCGTTGAGGGTCTGCAGGACATACCAGGCTCCGTAGGTATCGCTGACCGCCGCCGTCGCGGCCTCCACCCCTTGCGCGCCCACCAGCTGCAGGGCCAGGAAGCTCATGCCCTCCTCGAAGATGCGGACCGCGCTGCCCACGACGGCGATGGTCGCTGCCCAGAACGCCCATCCGGGGCGCGCCCGCCCGATCAGACCGGCCACGGCGAGGAAGGCGGGAATCATCAGCACCAGCCCGGCGGTGTAGAGGGCGTAGGAGGTGAGCATGGTTCCCGGGGTGCTGGCCATGGCGGCGAGTTGCGCGGGAAAGAAGTAGTGGTGTCCCGACCGGACGGCCTCGCCGGCCAGCAACAGCAACGGAGCCACGATGAGCGCGCCGGCGCCGACACGTGAACCTGGCCAGCCGGTGACCGGCCCCGCCGCGTGCACCGTCATGGCCGGGCCGGTCCCACCCAGCAGCATCCGACCCGCCGCGGCCCCCACCACCAGCGCGCCGAGCGCCGAGGCGAGAGCCGAGACCTCGTTGCCGCCCAGGCGCAGCTCCCCGACCCCGAACAGGTCGGTGAGGACGAACCCACCAACCCCACCCAGCCCCACCGCGCCGACGAACACCCCGACCGCCCGCAGATCGGACCCGGAACGCCCCGGCGGGCTGTCGGGCTCGTGCCGCGTCGTCATCAGGGCAGCGTCGCGCGCAGGGACGCCCTGAGACCTCTGGCTGGAGTCGGATCCTCGGTGTCGGACCTGAGGGGGACGCGGTGGCGGCGCGCCTGGCGTTAGCGTGCCGCTGTGCCGCAGCTCGCCGGCCTGGACCAGCACCCGGTCGCCCGGGTTCGCCGTGCGGTGGTTCTCGACCTCGCCGCGGCGGTGTCCGTGGCGTGGCTGGTGGCGTACACGCTGCTCGACCCGCCCGGTCCGGCCTACCCCGGCCCCGCCTGGCTGGCCTGGTCGGTCGGCGGCGCCGCGGCGCTGCCCCTACTCGTGCGCCGCCGATGGCCCGCCCCGGTCATGGCCTCGGTCCTGCTCGTCGCCACGTCGACGACCCTGCTCGGCATCGCCGGCACCGGAGCGCTGTGGGTGACCTACACCCCGGTCGCGGCGGCCGCCTACACAGTGGCGAACCTGACCGATCGGATCACCACCGCCGTCGCCGCTCTGGTCGCGGGCCTCGGCGCGGCTGCGGCGACCGTCCCCACGTTCTATCGCCTCCACGTGCCGGTGGATGCCCGCGCGTCGGCCAGCGAAGTACCGCTGTGGTGGCAGTTCGAGCTCGGATTCACGGTCGTCCTGCTCACCACGGCCTGGGTGGCCGGGAGGGTCGTGCACACCCGACGCGCAGCCCGTGCCGAGTTCGCGCGTCGCTCGGCGGTCCAGGCGGTGGCCGACGAACGGCTCCGGATCGCCCGCGAGCTGCACGACATCCTCGGCCATACCATGAGCCTGATCACGATCAAGGCGACCGTGGCGAGCCGTGTCGCCGACGAGAACCCCGCGCACGCCAGAGCCGCGCTGAACACCATCGAGCAGACCAGCCGCGGCGCGATGGCCGAGATCCGCCGCCTGCTCGGGGTGCTACGCCCCGCCTCCGCCGCGGCCGGCGAGCGCGCCGGCGCCAACGACTCGGGGTGGAGCCCGCTGCCCGGCAGCGCGGACCTGCCCGCCCTGGTCGGTCGACTCTGCGGCCCGGACCTGGAGGTCGACCTCACGATGAGGGGAACAGCGGGGCTGGCGCCGGGGGTCGACCTGGCAGTCTTCCGCATCGTGCAGGAGGCCCTCACCAACGTCGTCGAGCACTCCGAGGCCCGGCGCTGCCGCATCGCCGTACACAGAACCGCCGACACCGTGCGCGTCGAGGTCGCCGACGGCGGCCCCGCGCGCCCGACCTCGCGACGTCGCCCGGCCGGCGGTCAGGGCCTGATCGGGATGCAGGAACGGGTCGACGCCTACGGCGGCACGCTCAGTGTCGGCCCCCGGGTCGACGGCGGGTTCCAGATCGTGGCCGACATCCCCCACACCGAACCGGGCAGCGCCTCGTGACCACCACGGCGCCCGCCACCCGCGTGCTGCTCGCCGACGACCACGCGCTGGTCCGCGAGAGCTTCCGCGTCTTGCTCGAGGCCGAACCCGGGCTGCACCCGATCGGTGAGGTCAGCACCGGCACCGAGGCCGTCCGACTAGCCCGCCACCACCAACCGGACGTCGTGCTCATGGACGTCCGAATGCCGGACATGGACGGGATCGAGGCCACCCGGCGGATCTGCACCAATCCCGAAACCCGCGCGGTCCGCGTCCTCATCCTCACCACGTTCGACCTCGACGAGTACGTCTACGCCGCGCTGCGCGCCGGAGCCAGCGGATTCCTGGTCAAGGACTCCACCGCCGCTGAACTGATCACCGCCATCCAGGTGATCGCCGCCGGCGAGGCCCTCCTCGCGCCCCGCGTCACGCGTCGTCTCATCGCCACGTTCGCCCGCCAAGGACCCCCCACCGGGCCCACCACCACGGCGCTGCACAGCCTCACCGACCGCGAACGAGAGGTTCTCACCCTGATCGCGCGCGGCCTGTCCAACACCGAGATCGCCCAGAACCTGCACGTCACCCTCGGCACGGTGAAGACCCACGTCGGACATCTGCTGGCCAAGCTCAACACCCGAGACCGCACCCAACTGGTCGTTCTCGCCTACGAGACCGGCGTGGTCACCCCCGGCACATAGCCGGGGGGGTGTCTCTATGGGGTTGTCAAGCCGCGAGGGGCTCGGGTGCTCGCGCTGGGGCGCGGTAGGGCTGGTGGTCGCGGAGCATGGCGTAGATGACGTCGGTGCGGCGGCGGGCCAGGCATA
>NZ_JBXUHE010000069.1:0-23298 GCF_057180585.1 Actinomycetospora sp. 2LY8.5 | reverse complement strand
GGTCGGACACGGCTTCCGGAACTTCACCAACTACCGACTGCGACTACTGCTGCACTGCGGCGTCGACTGGCAGACTCCGCCCACCACCGCGTTGAGAGCCCGCCTCCACGCTTCATGGTGAAGAGCCAGATATGGGGTACGAACCGGCACCGACGAGGTCGACCCGTCGCTGGACACGCCTTCCTCGCCTCGCATCCGCTCTCCGCACAGCAGCCGGGCTCGCACTACGGGCTTGTGCGCCGACCTGTCCGTCACTCAGCTTCCGGCGCGGCGCTCGTCGCCTCGTCCTGAAGCCGAGCGGTCCAGCTCTCCATGCAGCAACGTGAGGGCCGGACGCGAGTCGGGGGCACCAACAATCTCCCGGACCCTGCTGGGCTGCAGAGCCAACCGATCCGCAAGCTCTTTCATGGACAGACCATTCTGTTGGGCCAGGTCATATGCTCTCCGCAGCAATATTGCCTGCTCCCCCGGAAAGTCTCCAATGGAACAATGCGACAGATTGCCCGTCGATCGCAGTTGGTTCAGTCGGATGCGTCCGCGACGGTGGGACGCCTCGCTCAGCACGCCCAGCTCCTGACTCCGATAGAGCAGCGACTCCACCGAAACCCCCCATTCACTCTGAAGTCTGAGCAGCACGCCGAAGTCGAGTCGGGTCGGGAGTTGATCCGCTAGCTGGTTCCCGGGAGACAGGAACTCGGCGGCGAATGCGTTCGCCTCTCGCTCGTGCTGGATGTCACCTGGTAACGCGTCTGTGTGCATGACCAAATGTCCGAGTTCGTGAGCCGCGTTGAATCGGTGCCGATAGACGTCGTCCTTGTCCCGCGTCAGCACCAGGACAGGTCGCGGTGTGCGAGAGGTCGAGAAGGCATCGATGCGACCGCTTCCCTCGAGGTCAAGCACCGCCACGATGATCCCCTTCGATTCGAGGGTCCGGACGACGTGCGCGATGGGCTTCTCTTCCAATCCCCAATGCACGCGGAGATCGCGAGCAGCGGCGACCGGGTCGACGGCTCCGAGACAAGGGATTCCGTTCGAGGGCGTGTCACCGTTTTGCTTGACATCCCAACCAGGAAGATCCAACATCGGCATCCGGACAAAGTCTGACAACGCGAATGCCACTTCCCATGTCTGTTCGACGAACGTGAGGGCCTGCTCGCGCTCATAACGACGAGTCGCCCGAAGACTTCGAAAATGCGCCATGGAAGCGTCTAGCGCTATGCGCGGCCGTCCGCCCGCGAAGAATCCGACGGGCACCTCGAGCTTCTCCGCCAGAGCGGCCAGCTGCTCGACCCTGGGCTTGATCGTGCCGGATTCGTACTGGCCAACCGCAGCGGGCGAGATCCCTAGCTTGTCTGCCAGGGCACGTTTGGTCAGCCCCAGGGCATTCCTCGCCTGGGTCAGGCGAGCGCAGTCGAGGATGGCATGGACCTGCTTCGCCGTTAGCGATCCCGGTGCGTCGACCGGACCCGAGGCCCTACGCATCGGGACGACCGTCCTGCGCCTCGTCCGGCCGGTCCTCGACCTCCCCGGGAGCAACGTCGGGTCCGATCCCGCTCGCGATGTCGAGCTCGGGCTCGGGCGCGTCCGCAAAGGTTGGCGCCGACGAGCCGTCAGGAACCAGGCGAAGGCCGCTGCCACCGTGGGCGATCGGGAGTTCCTCGACCCACGCCCAGAACAGACGCCCGGTCTCCGTCATCACGGCCTCACCGACGTGAGCACGCAGCAGTCCCGCGTGACGGTTGCTCGCGTAGGCAACCACGACCATCCTTGGCAACTCTCGGCTTGCCTCGTCGACGTACTCCTCGACCGCGAGATCCAGCTCCTCGGACTCGACGTCCTCGACGTGCTCGCTTTCTGCCGTCGCGTCGACGACCTCGTCGAAGTCCAGCTCGAGCTGGACGTACGGGCTGAGTCGGCCGAGCTTCGCGAACAGGTCCTTCCGCAGGCGCGACGGCCTGATCGTCGCCGACTCGACGTCCGTGTGCGCGTCATTCGCGTAGCAGACCGGGTAGCAGACAGCCTTCCCGAGGATCCACATCCGACTGTTGCGTGGGTTGAGCTGGCGAGCGCCTTCGACCGTCTCGAGCGTCGACCCGACCTCGGCGAGACAGAAGCGCCACCGGTTAGTGCCGTAGGTGAAGCCGTCGCTGTGCGGACTGAAGCTGTAGGCGTCGTTGGCCTGCATGTTCCCACGCCGGAGCGCGCCGACCAGCTTCTCGCGGACCTCGTCAGCCGCAGGACCGACGAGCTCGTCGAAGGTCGGTGTCGGGGAGTCCGGTGCCGCCATGCCTGCACTCCTCAGCGTCGTCGAGCCCGTGTCTGGTGACTGGCGCACTTCACGCCGCTCCGGTTCGGACCAGTATGCACTTCAGCTCTACACTCAAGATGCGCACCCACCTCCCCGCGTCTCGCGGAGCCGGGCGGCGTCCCAAGCCCGGTTCTCCTCCGCCCGCTCCTCGCCCTGGCGCGCGACCAGGGTGCAGAGTCACCTTCGTTGCGCACGAGAGCGACCGCGAGGTCCCGGTCGCTGACCCGGATCGTGCGCGCAGTCAGGTCGGCCTGCACCCCCGTTGAGTCGGACCCAGATCCCGAGCACGTGCTTGACCCCGTCGGGGCGCTCCAACGGGGGTCCGGTGGCTGCTGGCCCTGAACCTCGCGGTGCCACCGTCGGGAGGCAGGCGACCGGCCCCTAAGGTTCACGGCCGACAGGGTGCGGCGCTGCCATCCGGACGGGCTGCGTGCGTAGGCCGAGGACGTGCGAGACGGACTACGGCTGACGAACCGGACCGTGCGCAATTGCGGGTTGGGGCCTGCGCCATCCTCGGGAAGGTCTGGACCGCTCCTGCCGGCAGCACGGTCGCCCAGCTGGTCGGCCAGACCATCCTCGCCGCGTTGGCCTGACGCGGACAGAGAGTCTCGAGCGGCCCGCCCGGACCGGGGCCGACCAGCGAGAGCCGACCTGACCGTAGACAAACGAGTGGGGAGCGGCCCGAAGGGCGGCTCCCCATCTCAAGACATCGCGCGTTAGCGCTGTGTCTAAAGTAGCACAGCCATGACCAACGTCCAGCACTCCAGGGAGCTTCTCTCCGCTGGCCCCTACGCCTCGCCCGTCGCGAACCGGCTGCTGGACTTCTTCAAGGACACCGCACCGTGGCCGCGCCGCTTGTGGGACATCAGCAGCGTACTGGCCCTGGAGGAAACGATCGAGGAGAGGCCGGCCCTGTCAGATGGCCTGTGTACAAGATCGTCTCTGACGAGGACGGAGTACACAGATGACCATGGTCGGCGGGCGTGAGAGCGACGAGGTCGATCCGGCGCGGGCCGCGGTCAACGACATGCTCGAGGCGGGGCTGCTGGACTCGGTGATGGAGCAGGCCGCGGCCGGGGAGCTGACGTTGACCGGCGAGGGCGGGTTCCTGCCCGAGCTGGTGCGCTCGGTGCTCGAGCGCGGGCTGGCCACCGAGCTGACCGAGCACCTGGGCTACGAGAAGGGCGACCCGGCCGGGCGCGGCTCGCCGAACTCCCGCAACGGGACCACTCCGAAGACCCTCGCGACCGAGGTCGGCCCGGTGGGGTTGGCGGTTCCGCGGGACCGCGGCGGATCGTTCGAGCCCCGCCTGATCCCGAAGGGTCAGCGCCGCGCCGGCGGCCTCGACGACATGATCATCTCGCTGTATGCGGGCGGGATGACCGTGCGTGACATCAGCGCCCACCTCGAGCGCACCGTGGGCACCGAGCTCTCCCACGAGACGATCTCCAAGATCACCGATTCGGTGCTCGAGGAGGTCAAGGCCTGGCAGGCCCGCCCGCTCGAGGAGATCTATCCGATCATCTACCTCGACGCGCTGGTGGTGAAGGTCCGCGACGGCCACCAGGTCCGCAACCGCTCGGCCTATATCGCCGTCGGGGTGGATCTCGACGGGGTCAAGCACGTGCTCGGGATCTGGGTCCAGGCCGGCGAAGGCGCGAAGTTCTGGGCCCCGGAGATTGAAAGGGGTGTGCGCCGAGCTGCGCAACCGCGGGGTGCGCGACGTGCTGATCGTGTGCTGCGACGGCTTGCGTGGCTTCCCGGAGGCGGTCGAGGCGACCTGGCCGCAGACCACCGTCCAGACCTGCACGGTGCACCTGATCCGCGCGGCGATGCGGTTCGTGTCCTACACCGACCGCAAGCGCGTGGCCGCCGCGCTGCGCCCGGTCTACACCGCGCCCACCGTCGAGGCCGCCGAGACCGAGCTCGCCGCGTTCGCCGACTCCGAGCTCGGGCGGCGCTACCCGGCCACGGTGGCGACCTGGCAGGCCGCGTGGGAACGGTTCATCCCGTTCCTGGAGTTCCCACCCGAGCTCCGGAAGATCATCTACACCACGAACGCGATCGAGTCGCTGAACTTCCAGCTCCGCAAGATCATCAAGAATCGTGGGCACTTCCCCAACGACGACGCCGTGATCAAGCTGCTCTGGTTGACCATCCGCGACATCGAGGACAAGCGGGCCCGCGCCCGAGCCAAGGAAGCCGGCCTGCCCTCCGAGCAGCGACGAGCCCCCGGCAAGCTCGTCGAGGGCAGCACCGTGCTCGGCTGGAAACAAGCCCTCGGCGCCCTCGCACTGGCCTATCCCGACCGCATCGACCCCTACCTAGGCTGACGCGTAGATCAACTTACACAGGCAACTTGACAGGCTCTCGAGGCCGGCGGCTGGGTCGAGGAGCGGGTCCTATCGGGCCCAGCGCTGGGGTGGTACCTGCACGCCCTCGAGCGCCAGCTCGGCCGCGACCACGGCCTCGGCCACTCCCGGCTCCGCAGCGAACTGACCACCCTGCTGCGCTCCGGGGTCACCGCGCACAGCCGAGAACGCCGCCGCCTGATCCAGATGCTGCCCATGATCACGTCGGGCTATCTGCAGCGCTGGAGCGCGCACCTCGACACCCCGAACGCGCCCTCGCCCGAGCGTCTCGCCCGCGCCGTCGCCACCCACCTCCTCGACCGCGGCCACAGCAGCCCCGAGCTCCATGCCCGCATGAACCGCCTCGCGCACAACGACGACGCGACCCTGGCCGACCTGCTGACCGAGGCACAGCAGCTGGCCGATCAACCGGACCGGGACTTCGAGGTCCTGGTCCCCTTCGTCTCGGTCCCCGACCGCGAGAAGCTCGCTCAGCACCTCCCGGAATGGCGCTCCCCCACCGACATCTCAGCCTGGTGGCGAGCGCAGAGCAGCGAGCCGATGCCCCGCCACAACGGAGCGTTCGCCTACCAGGTCCGATCCAAGGACGTGGCCGCCGCCGTCCGGATCGCCGCCGCCAAGATCGACCGCATTCAGGCTCGGCGCTCCTACGCACGCCGAGGCAGCCGGCGCGCCCTCGAACCCCTCGGGCAAGCCTGGATCGCCGGGCACGCCCCGTTCTATCTCGAGCGCCCGGGACGAGGCGCGACCGTGCTCGCGCTCGAACGCGAAGCCACCATGTACCTCGCCGACGCCAACGAGCGTCTCGACGAGGCCCTCGAACTTGCCGCCCCAGTCAACGGCGGCCCGACCAGCTCCGCGGTAACCGGCGCCTGGGCCGCGATCGAGTCGCTGCTCAGCCACCCCGGCGACCCCGCAGACCGAGAAGAAGGCAAGGTCGTCGCCGCGAACCGGCTCGCCGCCATCGTCGCCTGCTCCTGGCCGCGAGCCGAACTCACCGCGCTGTCCCACCAGCACACCCGCAGCGACCCCGACCCCCTCGCCGACCAGCTCGCAGCATGCGACGACAACCGCGCCCGCAGCGCCCTCGTCGCCGATACCCTGATGGCGGGCCGCACGCTCACGCTGCGCAGCGGTGGCGACCAGGCCGCGCAGCAACGGATGAGCAAGCTACTCGGCGATCCCTGCCGCGAGCTCAACGACGTGCGCGACATGATCACCAACACGTTCCGACGTCTCTACCGACAGCGCAACATCGTCGTGCACGGCGGCAGCACCACCGCCGCAGCACTTGCACGGAACCATCCGAACGGCAGCGCCCCTGCTCGGCGCCGGCCTCGACCGGCTGTTACACGCCCAGCTCACCACCCGCGTCGCCCCCCTCGACCTCGCCGCCCGAGCAGAGAACTCCCTCGCCCTGGTCGCAGACCCCCACGGCCCGACCGTCACCGGACTGCTCGAACCCATCAACTGACACAACCCAGACGTTTCGGAACTCATGACCCGTCGTGCGGATCGTCCGTGGGGGTAGCGGCGTCGGCCACGGCGGCAGCGATGAGCCTGCTGTTGAGCCATCACCAGACCGTCCACGTCCTTGACCAGGCTGGCGCGCGGGCGAGCGAAGATGGCCGAGCGCGCAGCAAGGACCCGAACCGGTAGGCCCGGCGTTCCGATTGGTGGAGCTGTCGGCGCGGGGCTCGGGCGACGCCATCTGGCGGCTACTGTCACGAGCGTGAGGTCGCCGGAAACACCGCGGCAAACGACACGAGGCCCAGCAGCGCCTCGACGCGATGCGCTCGCGGGTCGTGGACCAGTGGGTGCCGTTGATCGGCGCGCCGATCCTGCCCGCCGTGGGCAGCAGCCTCGCCGCCAACGACGCACAGGGCTGGGCGACCTCGCCGCCCAGCCACATCGCGTGGACCGGCATCGTGGCCGCGATCGACGCGCACGAGCATTTCCTGACCTCGTTCACCGTGATGTGTTCGGTCTCAGGAGATGGTTGACGGATCGTCGTCAGGACGTCGTTGACGTGGAGCGGCGCGACCAGGACTTGAAGCGGGTCAGGGGCCTGGAGGGGTCGCGGGCATGGGCGAGGTCAGCGTCGTAGTCACGGTCGTGGGCGAGGCGGTTGCGGCGCAGCTCGCGGCTGACCGCCGACGCGTCGCGCCCGATCCGTCGGGCGATCTCGCGGACTCCGAGTTTCTTGCCCCGCAGCGTGGCGATCCGGCGGCGCTCCAACACCGAGAGGTACCGGTTCGACCGCGCCGTGTCGGCGAGCTCAAGCGGCGCCAGCCCGCCGCGCTCGGCGCGCCACCGATATCCGGTCTTGCGGGTGATCCCGACCGCCCGACACGCCTCGACCGTGCCCACCCCGGCTGCCAGTAGCTCCCAGTACCGCGCTTCCACATCCAGCTGGCGCTTCGACCCTCGCCGCCCCATCGACACCCCAGTTGATCTATCAGGAGTGTTGCGACAAGCCCTTGAACCCACGCGTCTCCCCAGGGGGACGCTCCTATGACGCGTCAAAGGGCTGTGATGGGTGCGGATTCGAGCTGCCGGTAGAGCTGGCGGGTGACCTAGCGGCCCAGGCAACGTCGGATCTCGCGATCAGTCTTGCCCTCGGCGCGGCGTCTCTCGGCGTAGGCGCGGGTGGCGGGGTCGAGCCGGAGTCTCGTGATCACGACGGTGTAGATCGCGCGGTTGAGCTGGCGGTCGCCGGAGCGGTTGAGTCGGTAGCGGATCGTGTTGCCGGACGAGGCAGGGATCGGAGCGGTCCCGGCGAGCATTGCGAAGGCGGCGTCGTCGCGGCAGCGCCCGGCGTGTGACCAGGCCGCGAGCACGGTCGCGGCGACGATCGGCCCGACCCCGGTCAGCGCGAGCAGGTCCGGGCGCCAGCCCGAGACGATCTTCTTGATGGCCTTCTCGTGCTCGGCGGCCTCGTCCTCGAGAACGCCGACACGCCGGGCGATGGCCTTGAGCGTGGTCATCGCCGTGTGGACGTGCACCTCGCCTGTGTAGTGCGCGGGCCGCAGCTTGAGCGCGGTGACGATGATGCCCCGGGTGGACAAGCCGCGGAACCGAGCCCGAACCTGCTCGGGGGCGGTGACGACCAGCGCGTGCAGCTGGCTCTGCCCGTCGGCAGCGGCATCGACCGCGGCTCGACGGGCGGTGAGCAGCACCTGCAGGGCAGCACGCTCGGACCCGGCTCGCGGTTGCGCCAGCTGGGTACGGGCCAGGGCGTCTCGGGCAGCGCGCACGGCATCGATCGGGTCGGACTTCGCGCCCGCCCGACGGGCCGGACGTGTCGGTCGGTCGAGCTCGACGACCAGCTCATCGCGCTCGGCGAGGTGAGCGGCCAGGCCCGCGCCGTAGCCCCCAGAGCCCTCCATCGCCCACGCTCGAAGCGGTCCGTGCGCCTCGGCGAGCCCAGTCAGCGCCCGGTAGCCGGAAGGGTCGGCCGGCACGGTGGTCTCGGCCAGCACCGCCCCTGTGGCCGCCGCGACGACCGCCGCAGTGTGGGTGTGCTTGTGTCGACGCCGATGACGACCTCGACCTGCTCTGCGAGCATGGACAACCGCGTGCTCCTCTGATCCGGGGATGGACGTGGCTCCGGACCGGGTCGGGAGTTCGGCAGGACTGTGAGGGGACACGCCAGCGGCTACTGGCGGTCAAGCTCCTGATCAAGCCAGCTGCTCCCGGCCGGGCCGGCGTCGAGGACAGCAGGCGGACAAGTCCCCACGAAAGGCACTCAGGCCAGTCCAAGATTCGGGTCACGCCCGCCGTCTCGCCGCCAGCCCACCACGCCCGCTCGGGACCGGCACCAGCAGTCTCACAGTCCAGGTTCAGCCGCCGTTGACACTCGGCCCGGAGTGGACTCGCGCCAAGGCTCTCGTGGTGGGCGACCACCTGCGTTCGACCAGGCGATCTACGCCGGGCGCAACGTCGTCGAACGCTGCTTCAACCGCCTCAAGCAGTTCCGCAACCTCGCCACCCGCTACGCCAAACGCTCCGCTTAGTACTGAGCCGAGATCAGCATCGTCGCCATCCCCCTATGGCTCCGAGAAGACCCACGGGACAGGCCCTAGTCCCTGCCGTATTGCTCATCGAGAGCAGGCGATCATTCTGGAGGTCGCGGCCTTGGTACGCGCCCGCGAGAAGAGGTCTGCCGATTGCCTGACCTCACGAGGCCGTCGTCCCTCAGTGCTTCGACCAGACGAGCTTTGCCCCGCGCTCGGCGGCTCTTGACAGTTCCCTCAGGGATACGTAGATCGCGAGCGACCTCGGCGTAGGTGAATCCGAGCAGGTCGATGCGTACGAAGCATTCGCGCTGATCGAGCGGTAGTGCGGCGATGATCTCTTGGAGCACGCGCGCGGCGGATGAGCTTTGGGGGCTATCCGGGACAACCAACGCCTCGCGACTCGGGTGGTCCTCAGTCGGCACTGGAACAGGGAGGCGCGCCTGGGAGACCTTAAGATCGAGGGCGACTCGGGACACGATGCGATGGAGCCAGGCGGCGATTGGTCCCTCATCGCGCCACGTGTGTGCGGAGCGGAACGCGCGAATGACCGCCATCTGCACGGCGTCCATCGCATCTTCACGGTTGTTGAGGACGGCTCGAGCCGCCATCCACATCCGAGACTGGTGTCGACGAATCAACGCAGCGAAGGCAGTGGTGTCTCCTGCGAGGTGGGCCCGAAGGAGCTGGCCATCAAGGACATTGTCATCTGTCATAGGTCCCTCCCCCGTCGAGCGATGGCCGTGGGCCGAACGACTCCGACGCCCCTCCCCTCCCCCGGCGAGCTTCGAGAGCGTCCGGATCGCCGGCAAGGTGCGCTTCGTGTCGAATGCGACCTGTGGATCGCCACGGCGCCCCTTCAACGCCTGGTAGAAAGAAGCCCGTTCTCATCGTCAATTCCTTGTTGCGGGTTCCACGGGGTGTCTCGCCGCCCGCGACGTCGGGGAAACTCGACGACTGGGACGCTCGGACGACTGCTTGCTCGGTCGGCGTCCGCCGCGTCTTCGCGATCACCCAGCATCGGCCCATGCGGTCGCCCAATCCAGGCCTGGTGGCGGCGGACGAGCCCTGCGAAAGCGGTGGGGTCGCCGGCGAGATCTGCTTGCGGTAGCTCCCTGTCTGGTTCGGTGCTCTCGTCGACCACGGATCGATCCCCCTCGCGCGAAGGTCAGCGTACGACCCAAGATCAGATGTCCGGTAGCACACCCGAAGACGCTGAATGTCTGCTCTTGTCGACCGGCTTGACACGGAGCGTGCGCGCGGCCACCACGGTTTGTCAACACTGGTGTGGATCGTGCTGATCCTGGGGACCCATGTCAGTGGGACAGCTGTTACGTTCACGCGCAGCAGCTCTTGACGCTCACGCCGACGAGGAGGGCGGGTGCCGGACTTGGGCACGGGCGATAGCACACCGAACCGACCGACTCTTGCGGACAAGATCAACCAGGCGTTCGCGACGTTGCACCCGGCAGACCGCGGTCCGTACAGCAACCGCGAGGTCGTCGACTGGCTGCGCGAGCACGGGGGCAGCGCGGAGTCGACGATCTCGCTCAACTACCTCGTGATGCTGCGCTCCGGGGAGCGAAGTAACCCCACGGTGCGTCACCTACAGGCGCTGGCGGCCTTCTTCGACATCAACCCGGCGTACTTCATCGAGGATGGACAGCGCTCGGACGCTGTGCACTCGGACCTACAACTGCTGGCGGCCATGCGCGACAGCGAGGTCCGTGCCATCGCTGCGCGGGCTCTCGAGCTGAACCCAAGGATGCGGACCTGGCTCCACGAGACCATCGCGGGTCTGCCGGACGCCGAGAACCGCACCCGCGAGACACCTCGCAACACGAGCAAGTTCGTGGCACCGCCTGACGAGGAATGAGGAGGGGGGAGGTCGCCGATGGCGTGGCGATGGGTCCGTTGGCGTAGCGACCTTGAGGTCCGCCGTGTGGTTCGTAGCTTGATGAGAGAGCTTGGTGTGGGCTATCCGCTTGACGTGGTCGACCTGTGCGAGCGGCTCGGCGCGAAGAGGGGCCGACCAATACGGCTCATTCCTCACCCGCTACCCGTGCCGGGACCGGGCGGACTCTGGCTTGCAACCACCCACGCCGATGTCATCTTGTTCCAGGCCGAGGCCACGGCAGGTCACCAGGAACACATCATTTTGCACGAGATCGGCCACGTCATCAGCGATCATCCTGGTGACGAAGGCGATGACGCGATTCTCGCCGAGCTCATGCCCGATCTGCCGCCGGAAGCGGTCAAACGCGCACTCCGCCGCACCGGCTACGACGAGCGCCACGAGCGTGAAGCCGAGCTCGTCGCGACCGTCATCAAGGAGTGGGCCACGCTGCTCAACCACCTCGAGCCCAACCCCAGTCCAGGTGGCACTGACACCGCCAGTCGGCTGCGCTCGGCCCTCGGCGATCGGCAAGGGTGGTTATGAGCTGTGCTCTACCTCATCGTCGCCATCGCCGCGACACTGACCGCGGTCTGGAAAACGACGCAGCTGATCCGCGCGCCTGGTGATCGCGGTCTGCAGATAGCAACGACGTGCACCGTGCTCGTCGCCATCGCACTGCTCGCTCAGTATTTCACTCTGACGCTTCCGAGCGCCTCACCGGCGGCTGAGGCGCTCGGGAAGCTCGTACAGCAGATCCTGCTCTCTTTCTTCTTCTGCGCGCTCATCCTCTTGCTGCAATCGGCGCTCAAGCCCGAAGTGCCGGCTCGTCGGGGGTGGCTCGAATTATCCCTCGCGGTCTCGGCCGACATTCTTGTCGCGCTGGCCTACCTTGCCGCGCCCGCAGGGGCGTCGTGGGTCTACGCCCCGGGCCCGATGCCTGTCGCGGTACTGACTTTCTACTTCGTCGGAAACCTGTATCTGCTCTATGCGTGTCTCCGCGGAGCATGGTTGGCCTGGACCGCCAACTCACGAGTGCCTCGGGCGGTCAGCGTCAGCCTGCGGATCGCCGCGTGCGGGCTCGTGATCAACGCCGTGCTGGTACACGCGGTACGGCTGGTCTCGTCGGGAAGCAGGATCGTCGGGGATCGCAGCCTGGTCCCGGAGGCCCTCGACATCAGGTCACAAGCGGCGCTGACGGTCGGCATCGTGGTGTTCTCCCTGGGGATCGCCTACCCGGGACTTCGAACGACGGCCATCAAAGCGCGACTGTGGGGTCGGGAAAGGCGTCGATATCGAGCCCTCTACGGATTGTGGGCGGCCCTGGTCAAGGCGTTCCCCGCCATCGCGCTGGACGGGCCGATCGGACCGCACCGGGACCGCTTGGTCTTGCGCCGCCTGCGGCTGAGGTACTACCGACGGCTGATCGAGTGCCGAGATGGGCTGATGCATCTCAGTCCGTATCTCGTCGAGCCCCCCGACGTCGACGGCCCGTACAGGATCGACTTGCAGGCCTCCATGGTGAACGAGGCATTGCGGCGGCGATATCGAGGGGATCGACCCACTGGGGGCGTCGTCGCCATCGCTGCTCCTACTGGTGCCGACCCCGAAGACGATGCGCGGCAGCTAGTGCGATTGGCCCGCTTCAGCGATGCGAGTCGGGTGAAGCTGGCGCAGGCCCAAGCAAGTGAGAGATCAAGAACGTAGCGAGACTGCGCGGAAAATCGGCGACCGGGTTGTGCCCGGACTGAATAGTTGTGACTGGTAGGCCCAGGCGCGCGCCGAGCGCTGTACTGCACAGCGCTTCGAAGCGCCCCACGGAGTAGGCGCCCTGCGTCAAGGTCAGTCGCTCAGCTGCAGCGTGAAGCGCCGCCTCGTCCGGCTTGTAGCGTCTGACCGCCTCGAAGTCGCTCCGAAAGAAGTTCTGAAGGGTAAGGACAGGATCGTCCATCTGCGGGTGTTCCGGCGCGTCGGGCTCCCGGACGTCGCCGCTGCCGACGATCTCTGCGAACCCGCCGACCGCACCGACCGGATCGTCCACCGCCAGCTTCCCGACCGCGTCCAGCTTCGCCGATCGCGTCGGATCAGGCACGAGGCTCTCCGCTGGAGGCTCGTGCAGCACCGCCTGGCGAACCGACGCGGGATGGCGCCCGATGAGCTCGAAGCCGACCAGCGCGCCGATGCTCGCTCCGAAGACGAACACAGGATCGTCGGTGATCGAAGCGACCAGCGCTGCGGCGTCGTCGGCGTGCGCCGCGAGCTGATCAGCGGCGGCGGCCGCGTGCGCGGTCCTGGCGCTTCGCGACACGCCCCGGCGATCGAACCTGATCGTCGTGAAGTGATTGGCGAGGTGAGCCGCGAGTGGAGCGGCCACAGCGGAGTGATCCATGCCGGCGGCGAGGATCAGCAGCGGCGGTCCCTCTCCGGACGTCTCGTAGGCCAAGTCTGCGCCGTCGTAGTGGAGCACCTGCGTAGTCGCGTCCTGATCACGTGCCACGAGGGCATTCTCCCGCGGGATCGGAGGGGCCCGACAACCGGCGCACCCGTGACATGCCCCCGGCGCCCCATCCGGTGTGGACCCGGGCGGTCCCTCGGCCGCCCAGGTTCGTCCAGATCGAGGCCGTCCGTGGGGACCGGTTGAACGGTTCCGCCGGTCTGTAGTGGTCGAGGAGCCCTTGAGCGCCGCTGGGCGCCCGAAGGCTCGCCGGCCAGCAGAAGGGACCCGACGATGACGACGGCAAGGCGCGAGCACGGCCCAGACGCAGGGACACGTTGCGGTCAGAGCCCGGGCTGGGATCCCCGCCCGGTGTCGATGCTTGGCAACGTCGACGCAGCGGCGGCCACCCAGCAGGTGCGACCCGCCCACGCTGACGGGTCTGAGGCGCCACCCCGTGACGAGTCCCGGGCAACGGCGAGCCCTTCCGGCCAGGTCGCGCAGCTGCGTCCGGTGCCATCCGAGCGCGAGACCGAGTGGCGCCCGGGGAGGGAGAACGAGGAGCTGTCCTCGGCGCGGTTGCTGCGACCGGTGGCGCCGGTGCCGCGCTCGGGATGGCGCGCGGCGCTGTTCACGCTCAGCGGTGGGTTGCTCAACCCCGGCGAGTCGCAGCGCGATCTCGCGCGCCGGGAGCTGCGGGAGCGGGCCAGCCAGCGGCTGGCGGGCTGCTACCGGTTGGCCGTGGTGTCGGTGAAGGGCGGGGTGGGCAAGACCAGCACCACCACTCTGCTGGGCTCGACGTTCGCGTCGGTGCGCGCGGACCGGGTCGTGGCGTTGGACGCGAACCCGGATCGGGGAAACCTGGCCCGCAAGGTGCCGGCGGAGACCTCCGCGACGGTGCGTCACCTGCTGGCCGACGCCGGGTACATCCGCACGGCGGCCGATGTGCGGGCCTACACCTCGCAGTCCCCGTCGCGCCTGGAGGTCGTGGCCAGCGGGAGTGACCCGGCGGCCTCGGAGGCGTTCGGCGCGGAGGACTACCGCGCCGCGAGCGAGCTGCTCGCTCAGCACTACAACCTGCTGCTGACCGACTGCGGCACCGGCATCCTGGCGGAGGCTTTGCAGGCTGCTGTGCGCAGCGCGGACAGCTTGCTGATCGTCACCTCGGCATCGATCGATGGTGCGGAGTCGGCGCAGGCGACCGTGGAGTGGCTCGAGGCGCACGGACTGGCCGATCTCGTCGCCCGCTCGGTCACGGTGATCAACGGGGCTCGGCCGGGGCGGATGAGCGTGGACCTCGACACCGTAGAGCGCTACTTCGCCGCGCACACCCGAGAGGTGGTGCGCCTGCCGTGGGACCCGCACGTCGACCAGGGCGGGGAGATTCATCTCGAGCAGCTCTCGCGGAACATGCGCGACAGCCTGCTCACGCTGGCCGCCACCGTGGCCGACGACTTCCCTCGCCGAGCCCTGCCGCAAACCGCCGGCGCCGGCGGTGTCACCGGGCTGGCGGAACGCGGCGGGGGCTTGCACGCCGGCGGACCTGAGCCGGCGGAGACCTCGTGAGCTCGGCCGAGCCGGTGGGCGCGGACCGCGCCGGCGACGTCGGGGACGATCTCGATCCGGACGCCGAGCTCGGTCCCGAGCTCGGTGCCGAGGACGAGGTCCTGACCGGCCGGAGGTTGGGCCGGTATCGGGTCGGTCCGGTGGTGCACAGCGGGCCGATGAGCACGCTCTACCGCGCCGACGATGTGCGCCTGGATCGGCCGGTCGCGTTGAAGGTGATTAGTCCGCTACTGGCTGCCGAGGAGGAGTTCCGGGCCAGGTTCGTCGACGAGGCCCGGTCGTTGTCGGCGGTGGATCACCCGCATGTGGTGCCGCTCTACGACCATGACGAGGACCCGGACGGACATCTGTGGCTGGCGATGCGCTGGGTCGATGGCGCGACCCTGGCTCAGGCGGGGGCCGGGGCACCGATGTCGTTGGCGCGCTGCCTGGCGCTGTTCGACCAGGTCGCCTCGGCGCTGGAGGCCGTGCACGCTTGCGGGCTGGTCCATCTCGACGTGAAACCGGCCAACATCCTGATCACGACCGAGTCGGCGCGGTCCGGGCGGTCCGAGCACGTCTACCTGGCTGACTTCGGGTTGACCCGCCGCGGGCGCGGCGGCGGGCGGACCTCCGCCGGGGAGTTCGTCGGGTCGCCGGCGTTCGCGTCCCCGGAGCACTTGCGCGGTGAGCCGATCAGCCCGGCCACCGACCTCTACGGGCTGGCGTGCTCGCTACACACCGCCCTGACCGGCCGGCCGCCGTATCTGGGGTCGATCAACGAGGTCATCTCCGCGCACCTGGCCGGGCAGCTGCGCCCGGCCAGCCGGGTCCGCAGCGAGGTGGTGCGCCCGCTCGAGGCCGCGTTCGAACGGGGCCTCGCGCTCGGTCCGGCGGTGGACGGGGAGCTGGCCCGTGCCTTGGCCCCGGACCCCGCGGCTCGGCACGCCAGCGCCGGGGACCTGATGGCCGCGGTCCGGGCCGGAATGCAGCTCGATGCCCGCGGCCCACGATCGGTTCCCGTGGCGTCGGCGGACGTGGCGCCGGGCCCGCGGTCGGTGGTGTCGCGTCCGGCGCTTCCCCCGTCGGCGTCGGTGCACGGTGGAGCGCCGTTGCGTCGGGTGCGTCCGCCGGCGGCTCCGCTGACCGAGGACATGTTCACCACCAGCCGGTCACGGCCGCCGGCGTCTCCGCGGGACCTACGGGTGGTGTTCGCCGCGGCCGCGGTGCTCGCGGTGGTGGTCCTGGTGCTGGCCATGGCCCTGGCCTGAGCACCAGGGATCCCGGACGGTGGCGGACGTGAGCGGTGGGCACGACTGACGGGTTCGGCGGCATGGCGCGACGGCCGACCGCGACGGAGTGGGAGCGTCGGCCGCTGCGCGCGCGGCTCGGCGAGCTCGGCGCGCGCGGCGGCTGGTCGCGGCGACGGCTACTGCGGGCGCTGAAGATCGCCCTGCTCTACGAGCTAGTGATCGCGATGGTGGTGGTACTGATGACCACCGGCGCGGGCGGCTTCGGCGTCCCGCAGATCGTGCTGGCCCCGCTCGCCGCCGACCAACAGGACAACGACGGCCAAGATGAGGGCCAAGGCAACGGCAACGGCAACGGCGGCGGCCGGCAGGACGACGGCGACGGCGACGGGAACGGGAACGGGAACGACGACCAGAGCGGGGACGACCAGGACCAGCAACAGGACAGCGCCGATCAAGACGGTGAGCAGGACGGCGGGAACGACGCCGGCACAGGCGACGACGGCGGCGACGACGGCGAGTTCGAGGGCCGCGACGAGATCGGCCGGGCCTCGCAGGACGAGTACGTCCCGATCAACCAGGTCCAGTCCAACAGCGGCCTGGGCGAGGGCGGGGACTTCTCCGGCGGCAGCTACAGCATCGAGTGCTCGCTGGCCGACCACAAGAACCCGGACAACCCGATCATCGCGCCCGGGGTGCGCAACGGCGCCCAGCACGTCCACGACTACGCCGGTAACGAGTCCACCAACGCCAACTCCGACTCGGAGAGCCTCGGACAGGCCACCACGACCTGCACGAATGGTGACCAGTCCCCGTTCTTCTGGCCGGTGCTGCGCAACCTCAACGGAGTGGGACCCGACGTCGGGCAGGACGGCGGCAGCCTCGACGGCAACGTCGGTTCCTACATCAACCCGTCCACGATCGACATCACCTTCCACGGGCACGGCAGCCGCGAGATCGAGCCCATGCCCCGCAACCTGATCATGTCGGTGGGCGCGGCGAAGGCGGCTACCGCCGACGGCGAGGGCTCCAACGCGAAGTACTCGTGCTCGGGGTTCGAGGACCGAGTCACCAACGAGTACCCGATCTGCCCGCAGGGGTCGAACATGCAACGGATCTACGACTTCCCGTCCTGCTGGGACGGGGAGAACCTCGACTCCGAGGACCACACGACCCACCTGGTGTTCCCGGACAAGTCCGGGGAGTGCGCCGAGGACGAGGTACCGGTGCCCGCGCTGCGGCTGACCGTGGGCTACGACGACATGCCCCCCGGGCGATCGTTCGCGATCGACAGCTTCCCCGAGCAGCAGCACGACCCGATCACCGACCACGCCCTGACCGAGTTCATCACCAGCCAGCGCCGCGCCGAGGCGGGCGCGGCGTGCATCAACGCCGGCCGCCGATGCCAGCAGGGCACCGAGAGCGCCGCACGCGGGTCCACGCTGGCCGAGGACCAGCAACCGCTCCCGCTGAACTTCGACCGCGCCTTCTCCACCCACGCCAACGCCCACGGCCTGGGCAACGCGCCCCGGCACCCCGCCCAGCCCTCGGTCCACCACCCGCCCGGACACGGGTAGCCGTGCGTTGCGGGACGGTTCGCCGCCGGTTCGCGGCGCTGCTCGTGGCGCTGGGTGCGGTGCCGGCAACGGCGGGATGCCAGACCTCGATGCCTGAATGGCTCGCCCCGACCGCGACATCGTCCCCGGCCTCATCACCGGCCTCGTCGCGACCGGGGTCGGGGGCGCCGGATGTGGGGGGCCAGCAGCTGGTGGCGGTGGCGCGGGTCGTCGACGGCGACACGTTGCGGCTCGGCGACGGGCAGCGGGTGCGGCTGCTGGGTATCGACGCGTGCGAAGCGTCCAGCCCGCAGGGCGCGGCGGCAACCGCAGCCGCTGAAGGCTTCCTGGACGGCCATGCGGTGGAGCTCGGCGTGGAACCGGGCGTGGACCGGGACCGACACGGGCGCCTGCTGCGCTACGTCTCGGTGCCAGGGCGCGGCGACCTGGGCGAGTTCCTGGTCGCCTTCCCTCATACCGGGGTCTATCAGGGACGCAACGACGCCTCGCCGGCGTACCGGGCGAGGCTCGAAGCCCGCGACGACGGCCGGGACTGCGGCTGACCAGCCGGCGGAGCCACTCGACTCGCGCGACGAGCGGCGCGGGCCTCCAGGACCAGCACGACGGCGCCGGGCAGGCATCCGACCAAGCTAAGCACGCCGTAGAGCACCGCGACAGCCAGCCCGGTGGGCGCGCCGAGCCCTGCGGCGGCGAACGCGGCCGCGGTCGCGACCTCGCGGGGTCCCCAGCCGCCGACATTGATCGGCACCGCCATGGCCACCAGCCCGACGGCGCACAGCGGCAGCAGCTGGGACAGCGGGGCCGGCGCCCCGACAACCACGGCGGCCAGCACGAACGTGCCCATCAGGGAAGCGAAGCCGAGCAGGGAGCAGACGAGCACGACCGCGGCGGGGCGCGGGCGCAGCAGACCGCCGCGTAGCTCGGCGCCGAGCGCGGCGATCTGTCCGCGCACTGGCCGAAGCCAGGCCACCACCCGCGCCCGACCACCCGCGCGGCGCGCTGCGAGTTCTCGCACGCGTCATGGGTCCGCTGGTGGGCGCCCAGAGCGCGGTCGACGTCGCCGAGAAAGCCCCCGGGTAGGACGCTGTTGAGCAGCGTGGCCCGGTAGATCCCGGCCCACGCCACGCCCGCGGGGAGCTCGACTCCGACCGCCCGGGCGACTGCCCGCCAGCGCAGGGCCGACGTCGCGGTCGCCAGCGCCCCGAGCCCGAGCGCGATGAGCACGGTCGGAGCGGTGAGCCCGGCCAGGGCGTCGAGAATCGGTCCGGTGCCCACTCGGCCTGCCAAGGCAGCCAGCCCCACGACGGCGAGCACGCCGCGCAGCCGCGTCCACCGCCGCGGCGGTGGCGCCGGCACCGAGCCCCGGGAAGGAACCGGGGCGGCGTTGTCTGACTCGGTCGGTGACCGGTTCGCCGTTGCGCCTCGGGCGGAGCCGTCTCGGTGGACTCGGCGCCGTTGGCGCCGGGGAGGCGGGACAGCCGCCCCCAGACAACGGGTGGCCCGTCGCGGTGCCCCGGTCGAGCTGCCGGTCGCGACCTCGCTTGCGGGTCGAGCCGCGGGCCAGGCTGCTGGGCCGATGGAGGGAGTCGCGTAGGCAGGTGCGCTGGCGACGACGTAGGCATGGGCACCGGACCCGAGATCGGGGCTCTGGGGCCTGGCGGGTGGGGAATGGGCCCGCTGGCCGGCCCACACCGGGACCGGTCGTGTCTCGTACTTCCTGACAGCGGCCACGACATCCTCCCCAGTGGCGGCCATCTGATCTCCCCATTGGCGGCCACGAAGTCTCCCCGGGCGCGGCCACGGTTTCTCCCCGGCTGATGCCGTGTCGCCGCCGGGTGGCGGCGGTGTTCTCGGGCTTGCTGGGCCTCGACGTGATCGTCGAGCGCTGCAGGGAGCCCGGGGTTGAAGACCAACGAGGAGATCATGGAGATCTTGGAGGCGTACGACCTCACCGGCGGCCTGCGGGCCGCCGCGGCCCTGGCCGGGTGTGACCACAAGACCGTTGCCCACTACGTGGCGCTGCGCGAGGCCGGCCACGTCCCGGGCGGACGCCCACAACGGACGACCAGCCACGACGAGCTGCTACCGAAGATCGAGGAGTGGGTGGACCGTTCCCGCGGCGCCATCCGCGCCGACGTCGTCCACGAGAAGCTCGCCGCGATGGGCTTCGCCGGCTCGGAGCGCACCACCCGCCGCGCGGTCGCCGAGGCGAAGAAGGCCTGGCGGGCCGGCAATCGGCGGGTGTTCCGCCCGTGGACACCCGAGCCGGGCCTATGGCTGCAGTTCGACTGGGGCACCGGCCCGCGGGTCGGGCCGGCGGGCGAGCAGCGCGAGACGCTGCTGTTCTGCGCGTGGCTGGCCTGGTCACGGTTCCGGGTGGTGCTACCGGTCTGGGACCGCACCCTGCCCTCGCTGCTGGCGTGTCTGGACACCACCCTGCGTCAGCTCGGAGGCGCCCCGACCTACGCGCTGACCGACAACGAGAAGACCGTCACCGTCGAACACATCGCCCGGGTCCCGGTGCGCCACCCCGACGTCGTGGTCGCCGCCCGGCACTACGGCATGACCATCCGCACCTGCATGCCCGCCGATCCGCAGTCCAAGGGCGGCGCCGAGGCCACGGTGCGCATCGCCAAGGCCGACCTGGTGCCCACCGAGGCCAACCTGCGCGAGGCCTACGGCGAGTTCGCCGCCCTCGAGGCCGCCTGCGCGGCGTTCTGCGAGCAGGTCAACCAGCGGCCGCACCGGGCGACCGGGCGGGCGCCGGGCGAGATGCTCGCCGAGGAAGCCACCCGGCTGCACCCGCTGCCCGCGACCGCGGTGACCACGGCGTTCGGTGAGACCCGCCGGGTCGGGTGGGACGCCACCATCTCGGTCGGTGGGGTGCGCTACTCGGTGCCGCACCATTGGTGGATCAGCGGGCGTGGACCCGGTTCGCCGGCGACGAGCTCGTCGTCACCGTCGTCGACCCCGGGCACGGGCCCCGCGAGGTCGCCCGCCACCAGCGCGGACGCCGCGGCTGCCCCCAGATCCGCGACGAGCACTACCCCGACGCCCACCCCTCGCGCCGCACGGTGCCCGGCGACCGGGCCCCGCGGGCGGCCAGCGCCGCCGAGGAGGCGTTCCTGGCCATCGGGCCCGGCGCCGCGGAGTGGCTGCGCGAGGCCGCCGCAGCCGGGACCGCGCGGATGCGCACCAAAATGGCCGAGGCGGTGTCGCTGGCCAAGCTGCACAGCCTCGCCGCGGTCGACCAGGCCCTCGGCGCCGCCGCGCTGGCCGGGCGCTTCGGCGACGAGGACCTGCCGATGATCCTGGCCCACCAACGCCACCAACGCCACCAACGCCACCAACCACCCGCGACACCCGCGGCTCGGGCCTCGGAGAACCACAGCCTGCAGGCCGGCACCCGGGCCTGGGCCACCTTCGGTGTCCCACCCTCCGGCGCCACGTCCGGCGTCGCACCGTCAGCGCCGCAGCGACATCCACGACGTCCCCAACGTCGTCCCGCATCGTCGTCGGGCTCGTCAACTCCGTCGGGGCAGGCGTTGGAGGAGATGCTGCGCCTGGCCCGCCGGTTGCGGATGCCCTACCTGCGCGCGCACGCCCCCGAGGTGTTGGCCACCGCCCGCGCGCAGCGCTGGGACCCCGCCGAGGCGCTGCGGGTGCTGCTGGCCGAGGAGATCGCCGGCCGCGACGAGGCCACCATCCGCAACCGGCGCACCAAGGCCGGCTTCCCCGCCGGGAAGACCTTCGCGGTCTGGAACGAGACCGCCAGCTCCATCCCCCAGGCCACCCAGCAGGCCCTGCGCACCCTGGAATGGGTCGACCGCCACGAGAACCTCTGTGTCTGCGGGCCCTCGGGCACCGGCAAGAGCCACTTCTGCGAAGCCCTCGGCCAGGCCGCGATCGACTCCGGACGCAGCGTGGCCTGGTTCGCCATCGACGAGCTCGGCGCGCTGGTCCGCCGCCACCGCGCCGACGACTCGATCACCAAGGCCATCGCGCGTCTCACCCGCGTCGACCTGGTCATCGACGACGACATCGGCATGCTGCCCGTCGGCGCCGACGCCGCCGAAGGCTTCTACCGCCTCGTCGACGCCGCCTACGAACACCGCTCCCTGGCCGTCTCGAGTAACCTGCACCCCTCCGGGTTCGACGAGCTCATGCCCAAGACCCTGGCCACCGCCACCGTCGACCGGCTGCTGCATCACGCCCACATCTGCCTGACCGACGGCGACTCCTTCCGGCTCACCCAAGCCACCGCTGGCAAGGGGGTGAAGCCCCTACCGAGCTGACCCACCGGGGAGAACCGGTGGCCGCCCCCGGGGAGCAACCACGTCCGTCACCGGGGAGAACTCATGGCCGCCGCTGGGGAAGAACCAGTGGCCGTTGACACTTCCGACCTGCTCGGAGGGTGGAAGCGCGCGGACAGGCAAGGGGATCGGTGTGGACCGAGGTGCGGCTGGGGGTAGGGCAGCGCGGATCGGGGCGACGAGCTCGGTGAGCTCGGTGAGCTCGGCGCGTCCGGTGCGGGGTTCGATGGTCGGCGGCAGCAGGTGGGTCATCTCGCCGGGCCGCGCGGCCAGGCTCGGGGATGCGCTGCCCACTGCGGCCGACCACCCGCCGGCGGGCAGCCCTCGAGCGCGGCGAGCGCGCCCGAGGTCGGTGGCGTGGTCGGGTGCCCGGTCGGGTGCGCGGCCGGGTGCGCGGCCGGCTGTGTCTTCGAGCCAGTCGAGCGCGGCGTCGAGTCCGGGGATCGGGGGGCGCGGCCAGGGCCAGAGGCGGTCGAGGCGGTCGGCGCGGGCGGCGCCGATACCCAGGACGAGACCGAAGATGAGATGCCCGAGCAGCGAGAGCGCCAGGGTGCGCGCGGTGAGCGGGAACATCAGCTCGCCGGCGCGCGGTGCGAGTCCGACGGTGGCGATGAGTCCGGCCCACACGGGGGCGACGGCGAACGCGATCGCGGCGCCGATGGTGATTCCGCGGCCGCGGTCGGAGAGGCGTAGCGCGGCCGCGAGCACGTAGAACCAGATCCCGATGCCGGCGCCGTCGCCGGCGTAGCGCCAGATGTAGCCGACCAGGACCTCCGCGGTGCCCGGCTGCGCGACGAGTCCGGTGACCGGGTAGTCAGTGTTGAGGATCCAGGCGCCGATGCTGGGGATGAAGTCGCCCCACCAGCCCAGCAGGTAGACGGTGTCGATGCGGATGACGTCGTAGACCGCGGTGGCGAGCGCGCCGACGATCGCGGCGCGCAGCAGCATCCGGTCCTGCTCGAGGGGGCGCCAGAGCGAGGCGACCACGATGACAACCAGCAGCGGGATCACGACCAGCCCGGCGGTCAGGTGCATCGGAACGAGGTCGAACACGTGCGCGGAGATCGCCAGCAGGGGCAGCGCGGCGAGCAGCAGGTGCCCGGCAAGTCTGCGCGCCAGCGCCCCGTGCGCCGGCGCGAGGCCGACCGCACCGGCCGCCCGGGGCGAGGGTCTGGCCCACACCGCGGCCCCTGGCCGGGCCCCGGATGATCTGTGTGGCTCGGGGCGGTCCCAGGCGTGCACCGGCAGCATCGGACGGTCGTTCCCACGAGCGTTCCCACGAGCGGACAGGGTCATCGTCGTGGCCTCCGGAATCGGGGGTCGTCGCCGCGCGCAGTGCCGGCTGGGTGGGTCGGGCCCGACCGAGCGCATCGGACCCTCGGGAACTCAGACCGACCCGCGCCCGCGATCGGTCCCGGCGCAGGGCCCACGATCTGACGCCCACGAGCTCGCTGCCGGGTACTAGCCCCGGTTATTCATGAGGACGCGGGACCGATCTTCAGCGTCGGTGGTTGATCTTGTTTTGGAGTGTTCCGGTGATGGGCGTGGGTGATCGGCCGGCCTGCCGTTCGCCGGCTGCTCCAGGTCTC
>NZ_JBXUHE010000068.1:0-24047 GCF_057180585.1 Actinomycetospora sp. 2LY8.5 | reverse complement strand
CAGCTCCCGAGCGAACACCTCCGCGGGCCGTGCCATCGCCCACCACCTCCGGCGACAGCCTCCCGACTCACAAGATCCTGATCAAGCCCAGGGATACGACGCCGACGTTGCTTGATGCAGCACTAGCCGTTCTCCCGCTGGCGCCGGCTGCGCATCAGCACCAGCGCCACGCCGACCACCAGCGTGGCCGCCAGGGCGAGCGTGAAGATCGCCCACGGCAGCAACGAGCCGGTGGCGATGGCGAACGCCCCGAAGTACAGGGTGACCAGCGCGTAGAGCACGACCTGCAGACGGCACAGGAACCGGTTGCGGTCGGTGTCGCGCGGCGGCCACGTGAAGCCCGGCATGGCGGCACCGTAGCCGGTGCCGCCGCGCCGTCGGGTTGCGGCCGTCCTCAAGCCGGCGCGGGCTCGTTCCGCATCTCCTCGTGGGGCTGGGCGGCCGCCGGCGCGGTCACCGGGACGTGCCGGAACGCGACGGTCGCGACGACCGCGAGGGCGGCGAAGACGACCGCGCCGACCGTGGCCGCCACACCGAGGCCCGCGGTGAACGCCGACTCGACCGCCCCGGCAAGCGCGGGCGTCGGGCCGGCGGCGGCCACCTCGGTGATGCCCGCGCGGGCCGCCTCCGCGAGCGGGGCCGGCGTGCCGGCCGGGACGACGAGGACGTCGCGGTAGACGGCCGTGGCCAGGCTCCCGAGCGTCGCCACCCCGAGGGCGATGCCCAGCTCGCCGCTGGTCTCCGAGAGCGCGCCGGCCGAGCCCGCCTTCTCCTCGGGCACCGAGCCGACGAGCAGGTCGGTGCCGAGCGCGGTCGGGAGCGCGATGCCGACCGACGCGAGCAGGAAGCCCGCGAGCAGCACGACCGTGCTGCCGCCCGCACCGGCGCCGAGCAGGCCGACGACCGCGAGCCCCACGCCACCGATCACCAGGCCGGCCGCCGTCACGCGGGCCGGGCGGATCGTGCGCGCGAGGCGCGGGGCGAGCAGGGAGGCCGCCACCATCGCGGCCTGCAGCGGCGCGAGCACCAGGCCGACCGTGAGCACCGACAGGCCGGCGACGAGCTGCAGGTAGAGCGTGAGCAGCAGGAACGTGCCGGCCATGACCACGCCGCCGCCGAGGTTGATGCCCAGCGCACCGGCCGGGGCGCGGTGGCGGAACAGGCGCAGATCGAGCAGCGGGTCGTCGAGGCGGAGCTGGCGACGGACGAACAGCACGCCGAGTCCGGTCCCGACGGCCAGCGCCACGAGCGCGCCGGACTCCGGACCCGAGGCCGCCAGCGACTTGAGACCGTGCACCACGGACAGCACGGCGCCGAGCGAGAGCGCGACGCTGGCCAGGTCGAGGCGCCCCGCGGCGGTGTCGCGCGACTCGGGCAGCAGCATCGGGCCGACCACCAGCAACAGCACCATCACCGGTACGCCCATGAGGAAGGCCGCGCCCCACCAGAACGCCTCGAGCAGCGCCCCGCCCACCAGCGGGCCGACCGTCATCCCACCCATGAAGCAGCTCATCCAGATCGAGATGGCGGTGCCGCGCGCCCGAGGGTCGGGGAACATGGTGCGGATCAGGCCGAGCGTCGAGGGCATCAGCGTCGCCCCCGCGACGCCGAGCAGCGCGCGGGTCGCGACCAGCATCGCCGGCCCGGTCGAGAACGCCGCGGCCACCGACGCGACCCCGAACGCCGCGGCCCCGATGAGCAGGAGCCGGCGACGCCCGATGCGGTCGCCGAGCGTGCCCATCGTCACGAGAAAGCCGGCGATCATGAAGCCGTAGACGTCCATCGCCCAGAGCTGCGCGGTCGGCCCGAGGTCGAGGTCCGCGGACAGGGCGGGGAGCGCGAGGTACAGCACGCTCATGTCGAGCGAGAGCAGCAGCGTCGGGAGCGCCAGGACGGCGAGCCCGACCCACGCGCGGCGTCCCGTGGTCGCGGGGGAAGTCATGGGCGGGCACACTAGCAGCGTTAGTCCTAAGTAACAACTTATAGATTGCTTTCTCGGATTTACCCTGCTCGGTACCGTCACCGCTGTGCCTCCCGCGCCCGCCGTCGACCACCTCGTCGTCGCCGCCCAGGACCTCGTTCACGGCGTCCCGGCACTCGAAGCGACGCTCGGGGTCCGTCTCGCGACCGGCGGCCGGCACGACTCGTTCGGCACGCACAACGCCCTGCTGGCGCTGGGCGGGAGCACCTACCTCGAGCTCATCGCCGTCGACCCCGGCGCGCCGCCTCCACCTCGCCCGCGATGGTTCGGCCTCGACACCCCCGACGTCCGAGCACGCCTCGCCGACGGCCCGCGGCTCCTGCACTGGGTGGCACGGCCGACGGTGCTCCCGCCGGGTCCTGACCGCCACGGCGAGCGCCTCCACCTCTCCCGCGACGCGCTCTCGTGGACGGTCACCGTGCCGGCCGACGGGTCGCTGCCGGGGGACGGGAGCGGTCTCGTCCCGTCGCTCATCGGGTGGGACGGCGCGCATCCCTCCGATGCGCTCGAGGACGTCGGCGTCCGGCTGGAGCGCCTCGTCCTGTCCACGCCGGACGCCCCGACACTGCGCCGGCGACTCGCGGCGCTCGGGCTCTCGGGATGCGTCACGGTGGCCGACGGTCCCCCCGCGCTCCGGGCGGAACTCCGGACACCGACCGGGTCGGTCGTCCTCGGCTGACCAACCTATGAAGCCGAAGTCGAGTGGGGTTCGAGCGGCTCCGGGCGTGCGGGGTCGACTCGGGGCCGGTCGGCCCGAGTCGAGCGCCCGGTTGCGTGTCCTTACTGATTAAGTACCATTTAGTACACAAATCGCACTAAGGAGGAGGAGGTCTCACGATGACGTCCTTGCCCCTGCCCGACTCCGCCCTGCCGCCCGTGGTGTCGCCCACGGAGTGGCGCGAGGCGCACCAGGCCCTGCTGGTCGAGGAGAAGGAGTTCACGCGCGCCGGGGACGCCCTCGCCGCGCAGCGCCGCCGCATGCCGATGGTTCGCATCGACGCGGAGTACCGCTTCGTCGGCCCGGGGGGCGAGGTCGGCCTGCTCGACCTGTTCGAGGGCCGCCGTCAGCTGCTGGTCTACCGCTTCTTCTACGACTCCGATGTGAACGGCTGGCCCGACAAGGGCTGCCCCGGCTGCTCCTACTTGGCCGACCACGTGCCGCACCTGGCCCATCTCCACGCCTGGGACACCAGCTTCGCAATGGTGTCGCCCGCGAGCCAGGACCAGATCGTCAGGCTCAAGACGCACATGGGCTGGGAGGTGACGCCCTGGTACACGCTGATCGGCGACGACTTCAGCCGCGACTTCGACGTCCCCGAGATGTTCGGGGTCAACGTCTTCCTGCGCGACGACCACGACCGCGTCTACCGGACCTACTTCGTCACCGGCCGCGGCGTGGAGCCGATGCTGCCGACGCTGGCGATGCTCGACCTCACGGCGCTCGGACGGCAGGAGACCTGGGAGGACACGCCGCAGGGCCGGCCCCAGCTCCCTCCGTACCGCGCGCAGCGTCACGACGAGTACATCTGACCGGCCCGGCGAGCTCCTCGCGGCGCATCACGTCGAGCTGGGCGTCGTTGTAGAGCTCGCCCACGGCCGTGGTGACGACCTCGCCGGCGAGCCGGGGGCGCCGCGGGCCGTCGGCCGCCGCGGCGGACACGATGCTCGGGACGCCGGCGTAGACCTCGCGGACGGCAGGCACCATCCGCGCGGCCAGGTCCTCGCGCGCGGCCCCGTCGGCGTCGGCGGGCAGCGCGTCGAACCCGTCGAAGGTCGCGTCCCGCGCCGCCCGCCCAGGAGGTCGGCGAAGGCCCGGATGCCGTTCGGTCCGAGCCCGGCTCATGACGACCCTGAACGACCGGTCCGCGTCCGAGAGCCCGGCGCCGCGCGTCACCCGGCCCAGCTCGGGGGGCAGGTCGGTCGGCGTGGACTGCGTCAGGATCGCCCCGAGCTCGACCCGCGCGCGCCGGAGCCGGTCCTTGTCTCGGTCGGCGGGACGCGCTCTTGGTCGAGCGCCCGCCGCCAGTGAGGCTGTGAGCCCCGTCACCGTGGAGGTGCGCCATGGCCGATGCCCTCACCCTCGTCATGCCGCTACGCAAGAAGGAGGCGATGAGCGTCGCCGCCTTCCGCCAGTACTGGCTCGACGTGCACGTCACCCTGCCCGCCCGCTACCCCGGCCTGCGCAGCGTGTTCCTGCACCTGGTGTCCTTCGCGGGCTCGCGGTGGCCCGCCGTCGACGGGGTGTCGCCCGCGCCGGACGAGGCCGACGAGTTCCACGGCGTGCCCGAGGCGACGTTCGCCGCGCTGGATGATCTCGCCACGTTCCAGGCCGCGTCGCACTACCAGATGGTCGACGGCGTCAACTTCCTCTCCGAGATGCTCGCCTACCCCAGCCTCGGCGCCCACTCCGAGACGCTCGTCGACACCACCGACCCGGTGCCCGACGGCCACGACGGCCTGCTGCGGCACCTGCTGTTCCTGCGCCGGCGGCCCGACGTGGACGTCGCGACGTTCCGCGCGTGGGTGGCCGAGGACTTCGCCCCGGCCCTGGCGGCGCACGCGCGCAAGGTGCGCCGCCACCTGCTCGACGAGATCGAGGTGTCCCTCGACCACCCGGGCACGGTGATGTCGAAACCGCCGGAGCGCCAGTACCAGGCGTGCGTGGAGGTGGCGCTGGCCGACGCCGCGGCGCTCGGGGCACTGGCGGCGTCGGACGCGTGGGTGAAGATCGCCGACGGGGTGCGGGACCACTGCGCGGCGGTGCACGCGCCGCTCGTGGAGCGCTGCATCGCGACCCGTCACGACGGGCGCATCACCCTCGCCGGGCTACGCGGGGTCACCGTCGCGGATCTGATCACGGAGCTCCACGCGGAGAACCAGATGAACCCGGCCGTTTCTCGGATCTTCGTGCAGGACGACGGCCTGCTGCCGGCCTGAGACGGCGACGGCCCGACCCCATGACCCGGGATCGGATCTCTGACCGGCGGTGGGCGGCCGAGGCGCTGCATTGATCTTGCTCGGCGGCGGTGGTACCCGGAAGCGAGCGGTCCTCCACGACTTCGCTCTGTGGCTGAGCCTCCCCGCGGCGGCCGTGCGGCTGGGCTCGTCGAACGCCTGCCTCGATCGCGGGTACAGATTCAGCGCCCCCTGCACCCCGCCGTCGGTGGACAGCTGGGTGGAGGCGAGCGCGTGGAAGCCGGCTTCCACCACGGAGGGCGAGAACCGCGGCCACCGGTGCCCGTCGTCACCGCCGAGGTCCTGGGCGACGACCAGCCCGTGCTCCGGCGGGTCCTCGATCGCCTGGATGCAGGGCCCCTCCCGCAACTCGGACTGCGTCTCGTCGAGCTTGTGGATCAGGTCGCAGGTCGGGTGGCGGGTCTCGATACGCCCGTGCTCGGTCATCGAGATGCTGCCCGCGTCGACCGCGGGGATGATGTCCACCGCAGCGCGCACGATCTGGGCGAGGGTCTGTTCGAGGTCGCGGATGCTGCGTCGCTGGGCCAGCCCACGCCCGGCGGTACGTGGGCGAGGACGAGCTGTTCGTTCTGGTCGAAGTCCATCCGTGGTCCCACCTTCAGCTGGAGCTGTGGGGACACGGGGCCCAGCACCTCGAAGGTGTGGGCGCGCGGCAGAGCCGAAGCGACATGCACTTCGCTCCACCCCCGCACCGCGAGCGGTGACCGGGGGACGCACATGAAGGACGGGACCACTGGACACGCACCAGCTGGCGCCGAGCGACGTCCCGAGTCCGCTCGCGGGTCGTTGGTTCGACCCGCGACCCTGACCCTACCGCCAGCGGTGGGCGCGCTCGCCGCGTCACGGTCGTGGCTTGCTCGCGGCGATCGAGCGAAGGCAGCTGCAGACCCTGACACATGGGGGTTGAGCGGCCTCGGACGATCCTCTGCGATCAGAACACGTCGTGGGCATCGCGCCGCCGCGCGAGCCGGGCGTGGAGTACCAGCCCGGTGACGCCGTCGACGACCACCGGGGACTCGGAGGCCCGCATCAGCCCCCGCTGGATCTCCCTCTCGCGGTCGAGTTCCTCGGCGAAACCCGGCGCACGTTCAGTCAGTACTGGCGGGCAATGGTCGAGCAACAGCTCGTCGCAGGTGCGACACATGCAGGGCCTCCGGCCGATCGTCACGCGGTGGTCACCCCTGAGGGGCGGTGGTGCGTGTCGGCATGGCTCGAAGGGGTGAACCGGACCCGGCAGTTGTCCTAGACGTCACCCTACGCGTAACACGCCGAGCCTCTGGGGCCCTCTCCCCCGGCCGCGCGGGCTCTGCCCCTGCCGGGCCGCCCGCGCGGGAGGCAAGCGCCCCTCCCGTCGTGGGCGGCTGCATCGACCTTCGCCGGACACGACGAAGGCCCTGGCCTCAGCGCCGTGTAGGGCTGTGACCAGGGCCTTTGCTGGTGGGCGATACTGGGATCGAACCAGTGACCTCTTCGGTGTGAATCAACCCCTGCCGTCACGGCAGTTGTCAAGACGTGCCGCCGATCCCGCGCCGACCTGGCCATCTCGACCGTCCCGGACCAGGGCGAACGAGTCCGTACGCGGAGCCGCGCTGCCTTATCGCTGCCTGGGTCACCACCCGTACGTCGGGACGCCAGCGGCGCGGCTCATCTCGCTCAGGGCGTGCGGGCCGGCCATGTCGCGGAACGCCAGGCACGCATCTGCCCCCGCCTCGATCATCCGCCGATGCCGACACGGGACGACACAGCCTGCGGGCTGGTCCCAGTCGAACGCCCACCGCTCCACCCGTCCGCCCCAGTGCGCCCAGCAGCGCACGGCCAGGTCCTCGGCGCCCTCCGGGCACGCCCCGGTGACAAGGACGGCGACGGGCTCCCACACCAGCGACAGCGCCGCCATCACGGTGCGCCAGTCGGTCCAGAACTTCGACCCCGTCACCAGCACTCGCATGCCCATCGCGGCCACCTCCGAGGTGTCGACCAGGCGCGGGGTGTCGTCGCGCGCTCTGGGTGGAGCCCGTCCCGGCTCCACCGCGCATGCGGGCGCTTCGGCCGTCGGAGGCTCGCCAGCAAGGGAGGGAGCAAACGATCTTCACCGGCCCGTCGTCCTGACCTGTCGCCGTCGTGTGCTGTGCGCCGGTGAAGATGGTTTGCGGCCCTTGCTGGTGAGGGACGGTCGTACAAGCTCGCGCGACGACACCCCGCCCACCGGCGAAGCCGGTTCCGTCGTCGTTCTCGGCCCCGCGGCCCTGAGCCGGCCCGGCCACCGCCGGCCCGACGCGTGGACCCTTATCCCTGCCGAGTCGCCGGCTGCCCTCGTCGTCGCCCTGGTGGTCGTGCCGCTCGCTGCGTCGTCCTGGCCCGGCCCCCGGGTCGGGCGCGCGCCCCGGGTCGAAGACAGGAGGGGAAGCGTGCCCGGCCCGAAGGGGCCGGGCACCGGCGCGCCAGCGCCGGCCCTGACCGCCGGTGGTGCTCGATGAGCGCGCCGGCTCTCGGTAAAGGGGCAATAGGTCTTCGCCGGGACCGTCGGCGCCGGGAAGGCACTGGCCCGCGGCCCGCCGAGAAGATCGCAGCCGCGCGCGCCGGTCGGGATCAGCGGTGGACGCGTCGGCGTCAGCTTCGTCGCATCACCCAGCTGCGCCGCTGCCACAACTGCGGGCACGCTACGACCGCGGCGGAGTCAGGTCCGACGCTCGGGGTGATCACCAACCCGGACGGCTCCCGTTCCGCGGCCTACGGCGGGCTGACCACGTGCGGGTCGGTGTGGGCGTGCCCGGTGTGCGCCGGGAAGATCGCTACCCGCCGCGCGGATGACCTCGCGACGGTGATGCGCGCGGTCGACGACGGCGGTGGGTCGGCGTTCATGCTCACCCTGACCATGCGACACGACCGCGATGACTGCCTGGGTCTGTCCCGCGAGGACCGGTCCCGGCGCGCCGAGCTCGAGGACCGCGCCGCGATGCGCGACGTGGCCGAGGCCAACGGCTGGGACGTCGACGAGCGCGCCGCTGAGGCCGAGGAGATCGAACTCGCCGACATCCACGCCCGCGAGGGCGTGTGGGACGTGCTTGGCTATGCCTGGTCGGCGGTTACCTCCGGGTCGGTGTGGACCAAGGACGCCGAGAGCTTCGGCGGGCTGCTCGGCTGGGCACGGGCGGTCGAGGCCACCTGGTCGGAGCGCAACGGGTGGCACCTGCACATCCACGTCCTGCTCTGCTTCGGCGAGCAGGTCTCCGCCGACCTCGTCGCCGCGAGCGTGGGCGCCCGGACGTTCGGCCGCTGGCGGCGCGCCCTGGAGCGCAAGGGCTACTCCGCGTCCGAGGAACACGGCTGGGACCTGCGCCGCGCCCAGCTCGGCGACGGCGACCTGGCCGACTACTTCGTCAAGATGGCCCACGAGGTCACCAGCGGCCACCGCAAGGAGAGCAAGGGGTCCCGTGGTGGTCGTACCCCGATGCAGCTGCTCGGCGAGGCCGTCGACACCTACGAGGTCGACGCCCTGGCGCGCTGGTGGGAGTGGGAACGCGCTTCCGAGGGCCGGCGTCAGCTCACCTGGTCCACCGGCCGCCGCGACCTGCGCGCCTTCGCCGGGCTCGGGCGCGAAGCCACCGACGAAGAGATCGCCGACGAGGACCAGGACGCCGACGTCCGCCTCGGCCTCACCGCCGACGGCTGGGACTGGCTACGGCGCACCCAGCGCGAACCCGAGCTGCTCACCGTCGCCGAGACCGGAGGCCTCGACGCCGCCCGACACTGGCTCCACCGCCACGGCCTCACCTGGACCGAAGCGACACCATCACCAGGGCCGCCACCCGAGATCATCCAGCCCTACGGCTGGCGCACCGATGCCCGCGCTGTCCTCCCTCGCGCCCGCTTCTAGAGTCGCGGGTATGCAGGAGCGTCCCGGCCCGACCGCCGCCGCGGACCTCGCACGCCGCCTTCTCGCTCCTCTCGGCGCACGCTGGGAGCACACGCAACAGGTCGCCCGACGTGCCGCCGAGCTGGCCCCGGCGGTGCCGGAAGACGAGCGGGACCTTCTGATCGTCGCCGCCTGGTGGCACGACCTCGGGTACGCCCCGGAGCTGGTCCAGACCGGCTTCCACCCGATCGACGGGGCGCGCTACCTCGCCGCCCAGGGCCACTCCCCCCGCCTGTGTGCCCTGGTCGCGCACCACTCAGCCGCCACCTATGAGGCCGAGGAACGCGGGCTCACCGAGGAGCTGGCCGACTGGCCCCGCGAAGAGGGCGCGGTCGCGGACGCACTCTGGACCGCGGACATGACCACCGGCCCTCGCGGGCAACGCTTCGACTACGCCGAGCGCCTGGCCGAAATACTCGCCCGCTACGAACCCGACTCCATCGTCGGCCGCGCCATGAGCCGCGCCCAACCCGACATCGCCGCCGCCATCCAGCGGACCGGCCAACGCCTCGCGGCGGTGGCTTAGACGATCTCTGGGCTCGTCGCCCCGCTGAGCGCCGCCTCGATGCGCCGGCGCATCGTGGGATGGATCGACAGCTCCGCAACCTCGGCCGGCTCGACCCAGCGTGCCGCCTTCGTCTCCGTGCCATCCTCCCGAGGCTCGCCCGAGACGTACCGAGCGTGGAAGCACACCGAGAACTCCTGGCGGACCTCGCCATCGTCGTAGGCCATGACGTGACCGGGGTCGGTGTAGATGCCGACGAGCCCCGTCACTTCGACGCGTACGCCCGTCTCCTCCTCGACCTCGCGCACTGCCGCCTGCCGGACTGACTCCCCCAGGTCCATGGCTCCTCCGGGCAACGCCCAATAGCCGTTGTCGATCTTATGAATGAGGAGAAGGCGACCATCGTCGTGTCGAACAGCCGCCGTCACAGAGGGAACCAGGCTGTTGGCTGCTGGAGCGGCCGGGTCGTCGTAGTAGTCGATACGGGCCACAGGACCATCATGCCTACGTTCGCACCTTGAGCGCAGCTGTGAGGTCGAGGGTCAGACGTAGCGTTGCATCCAGTCCAGAAGAGCTTCGTTCTGGGCACGGCGATGGGTCAGCGGCCCGAGGAGCGATCCAGCGTGGCCAGTGTTCGGGAAGCGCAGCATCTCAGCGGGGACGCCTTGAGCCTTGAGTACGGCGTAGAACTGCTCGGTCTGCTCGGGCGGGCTTCGGTGGTCGTTCTCGTGCTGGAGGAATAGCGTCGGCGTGGTGCAGCGGTGAGCATCGAAGACCGGGGAGCTGCGCCGGTAAGCATCGAACCGTTCGTGGGGTGGCCCGCCCATTGAGGTGTGTCCGACAAAGATACCCAAATCGCTGCTACCGTAGATGCTGAAGAAGTTGAACAACGGGTTTTCCGGACTCGCGGCTTTGAACCGGTCGGTGCGTGATATCAGGGCCCCGGTCAGGGTGGCGCCGCCGGAGACGCCAAAGACTCCGAGCCGCCTGGAATCGGCCAGGCCCTGGTGGATGGCGTGGTCGGTGCCAGCGATGAGGTCCTTGTAGTCGAGGTTACCCCAGTCCTGGTTGATGGCGGTCGCGAAGGCGTCGCCATAACCCGTGGAGCCGCGGTGGTTGAGGAACAACAGCCCGTAGCCGGCGCCCGCGAGCATGAGGAAGTCGAAGGCGAATGTGTGGCCCCAGCCGGCGTGGGGTCCGCCGTGGATCGACAGCAACGTCGGGTGGGGTCGACTTCCTCGCGGCGGTTCCAGATACCACCCCTCGACTCTCGTACCGTCCTCGCTCGTGACCTCCAGGGCACGCAGCTCGGGAAGTTCGAGCTGAGAAAGCAAGTCATCGTTGAGCCGAGTGAGCCGTTGCTCGGTCTCGGTGGAGGTGTCGTAGAGGACTAGGTCGCCAGGGAGGTGCGGGGTGAACATCGCGCAGAGCAAGCGCTCCTCGCGGAGGGCGATTGGAGCGCACAGGCGCGGCCCGGAGAGCACCGGTCGACATTCCCCATCGCCGTTGAGGGGGACCTCGACGACGTGGACCTCGCCGCCGCACTGAGCAGCGACGTAGGCGTAGCGCGAGTTCTCGGAGACGCATACGCCGCCGACGGTGAGCCCGACCGAGGGCAGGTCGGACGCCAGCCGACCGCCGACGTCGCTGTCGAGGTCCTGGGTCAGACGGTTGTTGCGTCCCGTGGAGGGGTCGTGGACCCACATGTCCGAGCGGGTGCCCGGAAGGCGGCCGATCTCGCTCGTCAGCATGTAGACGATGCGACCATCAGGGCAAACCGTGTGCCCGGCGACGACACCGCCTCGGGCTATGTCGCTGACTGTGCCGTCGAGGTCGACACGCCGCAGGCGGGTCTCACGCTCGATGGTGGCGGGGTCGAACGAGGAAGTGAACACCAGTGATCGGCCGTCCGGATCCCAGCGAGGTTCGGCGTTGAGTAGGGCGTCGTCGGTCAGCTGGGTGCTCTGGCCGGTGGCGAGGTCGAGGACGTAGATCTCGTGGAGCTGGTCGTCGACGAGCCCGAGTCCCTCGGCATGCCAGAGCGGACGGCGGACTCTGTAGGGGACCGACGCGTCACGGGGCTCGCCAGAGCCGTGGGCGCTGAAAGCAACGCGAGTGCCGTCAGGCGACCAGACGGGCCCACCAGTCACGCCGCGCGGCATCGCAGTCACCGCGCGGGCCTCGCCGCCAGTGAGCGGCAGCACGAACAGCTGTGGCAACCCGTCCCGAGTGGACACGAACGCCACCTCGTCACCGTCCGGGGAGATCGCCGGGGCGGTGTTGACGGCGTCCACGTGGGTCAACGGACGCTGCTCGCCGGTGACAACGTCGAGAAAGACCAGGTCGACGTGGTCGGTGTTCGCCTCGACGTCACTGCGAATCACCGCCATGACCGCCCAGTCGCCAGCAGGTGAGAGATCGGCGCCGGTCACGAACCGGAATCGAAACAGGTCATCGGGCTCCACCGGCCTACGGGCCACAGCCGGGCTCGCGACCCCGGCCGAGCATGAGGAGGCAGCCGACGCGGGCTCGGCCTGTGAACTCACAGCCGAGAGGGTCGGTCATCCGGCCGTCCGGTGTCGAGCGTCATCGCTGTCGGCGAACGCCACTGTGGGGTCTAGCCGCTCGTCCCATCATCCGTTTGGAGACGCTGCTGATCGATGCCTCGTGGCCGCCTTCCACACTTCCTCGAACGAGTGCATGTAGTGATCCCAGGTTCGACCACCCGGTACCCGGCGTAGATGCAAGACCGGCGACTGACCGGCGGGCGCGCCCCACGCGTGGCCGTTGACGAGTAGGTCCTGGTCGAAGCGGAACAGCGAGTTGTAGAGCGTCGTGTCGTGGCTGCGCACTTCGACGCCGCGGACGTCCTCGACGTCACGCAGGTAGCGCCGGTGAAGCTGGATGCGACCCTGCAGCCCGCCGGTGGTGCCTTCCTCCTCGGCGCGGAGCGCGACGGCCGGCGACGTCTCGTCGCCGAGGAGAATTCGGACCCGAACTCCCGCGGCGGCCTTCTCGCGGATGACCGCGGTGAAGTCGTACTGCTCGAAAAGGAACGAGCCGGCGTAGACGAGGATGTCGATAGCCTCGCGGGCGTTGGTGATGAGCTGGGTCCAGGTGTCGTGCGGGATCGAGGCGCGCGTCGGGTGCATCTCCAGCAGCTCGGCAACGCTCGCGGACTGCGTGGCCGGCGAGTCCAGGACCTCGGGCCAGATGTACGCCTCGTCCACGCTCAGCGCGCCGGCCACCGCGACCCGGTGTGTGCGGTGCGGGAGCCGGCCCTTGGTGATCCAGCGTTCGACGGTCTTGGCGTCCACCCCGACGTGCTCGGCCAGATCGGCCGGACGCATGCCCGCCGAGACGATCGAGCCGCGGAGGCGCTGGTTCGTCGACATAGGGACCCCAAGGGACGTTCGATCACGTTCGGGGACACTTTAACTCCCTGAGGACGTCCCGTCACGTCCCTTCTTGGTGGTGCTGGTGTCCCCCGCGTCCGACGTCTCCTGGTGATGCACAGCACGAACGGCCACGCCGCCCATCACCAGGAGCCAACGACATGCCTTACGACATCTCCGCACCGATCGACACCAGCCGCCTCGACGCCGTCGCCACCGGCCACGGCGCGACCATGGAGCGCTGGGAGGACACCCCGACCGGTCGCCGGTCGTCCGGTCAGCCGCTGATCGACGAAGCCACCGGCGCACCGGTCCGCATCTGGGACGTGATGCTGCCGACCGGCCGCGACGGCCGCCACGAACTGCACGGCGTCCGCGTCGCCTCCCACGAGGTACCCGAGCTCGCGCCCTACTCCCCCGTCGAGATCGTCGGGCTCTGGGTCCGCGTCAAGCCCGCACGCAACGGCGGCAAGGGCGTCGAGGTCAGCTTCTCCGCCGAGTCCATCCGCCCGGCGACCGACGCCGCGCCCGCCACCCGGCGCCGCTCGCCCGACACCTCCGAGGCGGCGTAGGTCATGGGCTGGCAGACGCACGCGGCCTGCCGCGACACCGATCCCGAGCTGTTCTTTCCACCTTCCGACGATGACGCCAGCACGATCGTCGCCCGCCATCGCATCGCTGCTGCTCCGATCTGCGGGCGCTGCCCGGTCGCCACCGAGTGCCTGCGCTGGGCCCTCGACACCGGCCAGGACCACGGCCTGTGGGCCGCCACCACCCCCACCGACCGCCGCGCCATCCGCCGCGCCCGCCTGGCCGGCGTCCCCGACCCGCTCGCCGACGCCGAACCCATGTGCTCCGGCTGCGCGCTGCTGTTCCCCATGCCCGCCGTGGACGGCGCCCTGTGCGCCGCCTGCATCGAGAGGAGCGCCTGATGCCCGCCCTCGAGCACGTCCGCCCCCTCGAGCACCGCTCCGGGCACACCGACGGTCCCGGCGCTCACGGGTTCCTCGGCCGGCTGCGCCGCCGCCGCCTCCAGCGCGAGCACGACGCGTCGGTGGTCTGCTTCGCCAACGCCCTGCGCGGGGTGTTCCGCGACGCCTGCGCCGGGATCGGCCTGTGCCAGTACGTCTCGGTCGCCGCCGGGATCACCGTGCGCACCCCGCGGGTCGGTGAGGTCCGCCTCGGGCCGCCCACCTCGTTCACCGTCGAGCTGATGGCCGGCCAGGAACCGGCCGACTTCACCACCAACGACCGCGCCGCGCGCCTGGCCCACACCCTCGGCGCCCACGGCCTGCGCGTCGAACCGATCGCCGGACGCTGGGTCCGCATCCACCTGCTCGACGCCGACCCGCTGCGCGAGGGCTTCGGCCTGCCCTCCCTCGCCGTCGCCACCGGCGCCGAGTCCGTGATCCTCGGGCGCACCGAGGACGCCACCACCCTCGGCCACGCGATCGCCGACCCCGCCCACCTCGGCGTCCAGGGCCAGAACGGGTCAGGCAAGTCCGCGTTCTGCTACGGGCTCCTGTCTCAGCTCGCGGCCGCCCCTGACGTCCTCGTGACCGGCTCGGACATCACCGGGCTCCTGCTCGGCCGCGCCTGGGACGGCACCGCCCACCGACCGCACCAGGTCACCGGCACCGGCGACATCGCCGCGCACGCGGTCCTGCTGGAGGACCTCGTGGCCGAGATGGACCGCCGGCTGGAGACCATCCCGGCCCGCCGGGACACGATCGAACCCACGCCGGCCACGCCGACCGTGCTCATCGTCCTGGAGGAGTTCCCCGGCCTGCTCCGAGCCGCCGACGGACTGCCCAAGCCCAAGCGCGGCGAGGGCGTGCCGGTCGGCGAGCGCATCCGCTCCGCCGTCCTGCGGCTCCTCAGTGAGGGACGCAAGGCGGCGTTCCGGGTCTTGATGCTGGCCCAGCGGTTCGAGGCCACCGCCGTCGGCGGCGGCTACGCCCGCGACCAGTTCGCCCTCCGGCTCTCCTTCCGCGTCCCGGCGGACTCACTGGAGATGCTCCACGGCACCGACGCCCGGCCCCTCGGGCCCGAGCACGCCAACGCCGACCCCGGCGTCGCCTACCTGTCCGGGCTCGGCCGCGACTGCGAACGCATCCGGGTGCCCTACCTCGGCGGCTACGGCGAGTACGTCGACCGCGTCCAGCGCTTCGGACGGCGGGCCGAGTCATGAACCTGCTCGCCATCGTCATCATCGCCGGCCTCGTCACCGCCCTCCTGATCAAGAGCCACCGCGCCGCACCCGCGCTCGTCTCCGGCGTCGTGACCCTCGTGCTCCTGTTCGCGGCCTTCCCCACCCTCGGCCCGGCCGTCACGTCCTCCGCCGGCGAGTTCGCCCACCAGCTCGGCGCCGCCACCGACCGCGCCGCCGACGTCCCACCCGAGGAGACCCGATGAACCCCGCCCTCACACGGCACGTCGACCAAGCCGCCGAGGCGATCCGCGCGGCCAACCACGCCACCCTCGGCCCCGTCACCGGCCCCGACGCCTACGCCGTCGTCGGGAGCCTCGCCGAACTGGCCCACCGGCTACCGCAGCTCCTCGACTACCTCACCCGGTCCGTGCACAGGGCCGACCCCGCCAAGCACTACGACGACCGCGGCCACGACCCGATCGGCGCCCTGTTCGCCGTCCAGGACGACCTCCGGGACGCCGACGCCCCCGCCAGGACGCTCGCCGGCCATCTCGACCGCGCCTACACCCACCTCGGCCACCTCGGCCGACACATCACGGAGGACTGAACGATGGAAGTGCTGACGTACACCGTGGACGAGGTCGCCCGGATGCTCGGCTCGTCGCGCGGGCTCACCTACCAGGCGGTCCGCAACGGCGAGATTCCGGCGGTCCGGATGGGCCGGCGCTGGTACATCCCGCGCGACCGCTTCCACGCGTGGATCAACGGGCGCACGAGCGAACGGAGGGCCGCTTGATGGGGTTCGTCCGCAAGACCAGCAACGGCCGGTGGAAGGCGTTCTGGCGCGATCCCGTGGGTGATCAGCGCTCGAAGACCCTCACGACGAAGAAGGACGCGAACGCCTTCATCGCCGAGATCGAGACCGCCAAGACCCGCGGACTCTACGTGTCGCCCCACGCCGGCCGGACCACCTTCGCCGAGCACGCCAACGCCTGGATGGCGACCTGGAACACCGAGGACACCACGGCTGCCCGGGATCGCTCGATCATGAGGACGCACGTCCTGCCGCAGTGGGGCGCCTGGCAGCTTGCCAAGATCGACCACCTGTCCGTCCAGTCCTGGGTCACGGAGCTGGGCCGCCGCCGTGCGCGTGCCACCGTCGCCGAGGCACATCGGCTCACGTCGGCCGTCATGCGCTCGGCCGTCCGGAACCGGCTCATCGCCTTCAACCCCGCGGTGGATGTCCGTATCCCGAAGCGCCGGAAGACCGACACCGACGAGCGGATCATCAGCCGTCACGACCTGCGCCATGTGCTGCTGCCCGCCGTGCCCGAGCGACACCGCGCGCTGGTCGCCACGGCAGCCGGCGCCGGGCTGCGCTGGGGTGAGGCCGCCGGCCTCATGGCCGACGCGGTGGACCTCGACGCAGCGACGCTCACCGTCATCCGCACCGTCGTGGAGGTCGCCGGGCACCGGTCCTTCAAGCCCTATCCGAAGTCCCGCGCGGGCCGGCGGGACGTCCCGCTCCCGTCCTGGGTCCGGAGCCTGATCCGTGATCACCTCCGGCGGTGGCCCACTCCCCCGACGTCGCCGCTGTTCGCGAACGAGCTGGACGGGCCGCTCGGCCGTACTGCGTTCCGCGCCCGTATCTGGCGTCCCTCGCTGGTACGCGCCGGGATGATCGGCGCCGTCCGACCCGCGGACGACGGCTTCCTTGCCGTCTGGACCGACCGTGACGGCGTCGAGTGCACGCTGCGCGCTCGCACCTACTACCTGGCCGTCATGGAGGTCGCCCGGCGCCATCACGGCGGGATGCGCTTCCACGATCTCCGCCACTCCTACGCGACATGGCTCGTCGACGACGGCGTCCCGCCGAACATGGTCCAGCGCGTCATGGGCCACGAACGCGCCTCGACGACCCTCGACCTCTACACCCGCCGGACCGCCAACACCGACCGCATCCTCGCGGCGCTCGACGACGACGATCCCGACGAGGACGACCCCGACGACGGGGACGAGGGCGCGGCCGGCGTCCGGGTGCCGGTATGACCCTCGCTGCCTACACGCTGCCTGTCGCGGCCCCGATCATGACGAAGGCCCTGGTCTGGGGCTCGGACGAGCCTGTGACCAGGGCCTTTGTGCGTGGGCGATACTGGGATCGAACCAGTGACCTCTTCGGTGTGAACGAAGCGCTCTCCCCCTGAGCTAATCGCCCGCAGCGCCTCCGAGCCTAGACCATCAGACGATCGGGCTCTGCAGCCAGGTCCAGTGCCCGAGGCCGACGAGTTTCGCCACGAGGTACGGCGCGCCGAGGAGCCAGAGGGTCACGAGCACGACGGCGCAGGTGAGCAGCGCCAGCAGACCCTTGACCACGATGCTCTGCTGGCTGACCCACACCATCCACCGGTCGTAGTGGTACCGCGCGAAGTGCAGGAGCCGGCCCGCCCAGTGGAACTCCGTCGCGAGGATGCCGAGACCCGCGAAGACGATGAGCCACCCGGGGCCGGGGTACGGGATCGCGATGATGCCGAGGATCAGCACGAGGCCACCGAAGATCCCGATGCCCATCCGCCAGGCCTTGTTGACCTTCGGTCGGGCGCGCACCCGGGCCCGGAAGTGACGCACCCGGGTGCGCAGGGTGCGGTGCCTCGGCGGTGGCGTCACGGTCGGCTCGTCAGGTGGCGACGACGGGGGCGGCGACTGCGCGGTCGCGGTCGACTGCTCGCCCGATTCGCTCAACGTCCCACCTGCCCACTCGCGACGACCCTTGTCGGCGAGGCGGGCGCCGTCCGGCCGGGCTCGAGTGACACCGCGAACCCGGCATACGGCACCGCCTCGGGGGCCGAGGGTACGGAACGGACGTCCGGGCCCTGGCCCCCGACGTCGAACGTCCCGAGCGGCTGCGGGGTTCCTTCGGCCAGACCCCACAGGACGTAGACCTCGGCGCCGGTGTCGTTGGGGCCGAGCCCCGTGGTCAGCACCCGCCGGCCGGTGCCGTCGTCGACGACGAGGCCGACGATCCCGCCCTGGGCCCCGGCGAGCACCGCGTGCGGCACCCCGGGGGTGCCGGCGTCGTGCAGGAGGTCGGCGACCGCCGCCTCGCGCTCGGCCTGGGCGGCGGCCGCGGCCTGGGCGCTGTCGCGCTCGGCGCGCAGCGACTGGTTGGCGGCGGTCAGCCCGCCGATCGCGGCGACGACGAGAACGACCGCCGCCGCGGCGATCCATCGCGTGGCACGCCGGCGCGGCGCGAGGGGGACGACGGTCGCGTCGCGCTTCTCGTCCGGCTCGACCTCGGGAGCGGCCGCCGAACCGCCGACCTCCGGGGCGTCGGCCCCGGGACCGGACTCGGCCTCCACGGCGTCGAGCAGCTGCTGGCGCAGGCGCGCCGGCGGGTCGACCGGGACGACCGCGCCGCCGATGTCGCCGAGGATCGCGGAGGTGTCGTCGACGGTCTGCCGACAGGTCGGACAGGTCTCGAGGTGTGGCTCGAAGGCCGCCGCCTCGTCGGCGTCGAGGGTGTGCAGGGCCCAGCCGACGGCGAGAGCGTCGTGCTCGCCGGTGTGGGCGGCGTGTCCGTCGGGGGCGCGGTGAGTCATCGCTCCTCCCCCTCCACCTCGACCTGTGGGCCCAGGATCGCCCGCAGCTTCTGCGTCCCGGCGAACATCCGGGACTTCACCGTGCCCAGCGGGACGCCGACGAGGCTCGCGACCTCCCGCTGCGTGTAGCCACCGAAGTAGGCGAGAGCCAGGGCCTCGCGCTGGTCGGCCGGCAGGTCGGTGAGCGCGTCGCGGACCTTGCCCGCGACGACCGCCCCGAGCGCCGCCTGGTCCGCGCCGGGCCCGGGCGGGAGGTTCCAGTCCTCGCCGTCGGAGCTCGGCGGAGCCGTGCGCTTGCGGCGGGTCGCCTCGCGGCGCACGGCGTCGACGGCCCGGTGGTGCACGAGCGTCAGGAGCCAGCTCGACACGGCTCCGCGGGCGGGGTCGAAGCGGCCCGGATCGCGCCACACCACGAGGAAAACTTCCTGCACGACGTCCTCCGCCAACGACTCGTCCACGCAGATACGACGGGCGAGCGAGTACGCGGGACGTCCGAAGCGGTCGTAGAGCTGCGCGAGGGCTTCCGCGCTCTGTTCGCCGATTCGTTCGAGCAATGTGGCATCAGTCACACCAGTGAACCGGTTGTCGTCACTCTCCGGAGTCACCTCGGGGACTCCGCGCGACGCGTCCGTCACTGGTCGACACTCTCCTCCGGTGTGCGTGTCCGGGCCGGACGTGCGTCAGGCTAGTGCTCCCGGGGCAGGGGTGGACGCCCGGCCGGGGAGGGTGGTTCGTTACGGAACCGAACCGGGTAAGCGCTCGTCCGAGTGCTCGTCCGGTGTGATGCATGCGTGAGCCGGGTGAACCGGCGTCACAGGGTCGTCCGCCAGTCGTTTCCCCCGACGACAGCAGCGTGCGAAAGGCAGCCTCATGCTCAACGACCACACGACGATCCGCTCCACGGCGGTCTTCGACCTCGTCGGCCCGCCGAACCCGCCCGTGCCCGTCCAGGTCGAGATGCGGTACGACACGCGCGACCCGTACGCCGTGCAGGCGGCGTTCCGCACCGGTCGCGCGGGATGGGTGGAATGGGTCTTCTCCCGCGACCTCCTCACCGACGGGCTCCTCGGTGCGGCCGGCGCCGGCGACGTCCGAATCCGCCCGGCGGACGGCGACGCCGAGTCCATCGAGATCGAGCTCAGCTCCCCCTCGGGTCACGCCACCTTCCGCGCCGCGAGCCGCGAGGTGTCGGAGTTCCTGACCCGCACCCACGAGATCGTCGCGCCCGGCTGCGAGGACGACTGGCTGGACCTCGAGCACGCCCTGGGCCTGCTGCTGTCGAGCGACCCGAGCTGACACGCACCCCCCGGCCAACGCGGGGGACGCACGATGCAGTAGTGTTCTCTTCGTCGGCAACGGCGGGTCGGACAGCCGAAAGTAGTCCGAAACCCGCCGGCCACACGCGGACGTAGCGCAGTTGGTAGCGCATCACCTTGCCAAGGTGAGGGTCGCGGGTTCGAGTCCCGTCGTCCGCTCGGGAGGCTCCTCGCCTACTTCTCCATGGTGAGCCGGAAGACCTCCGGAAGCCTGGCGCAGTGGCCGAGTGGCTTAGGCAAGGGCCTGCAAAGCCCTGTACGCGGGTTCGATTCCCGCCTGCGCCTCGGGCGATTAGCTCAGTGGGAGAGCACTACCTTGACACGGTAGGGGTCACTGGTTCAATCCCAGTATCGCCCACCACAAAGGCCCTGGTCACAGCCCCGCAAGGGGCGCCGACCAGGGCCTTTCGGTGTTCCCGGGGCCGCCGAGGCAGCGAGCAGGCAGCAGACAGGCTCACCGCGGCCCCCGCTCGTCGTCGGTCCCCTGGTCTCCGTCGTCCTTGTCGTTGAGGGCGCGGAGCACGCGGTCGGAGTCGTTCGTGCGGTGGGTGTAGAGGTCCATCGTCGTCGAGGACTTCTCGTGCCCCATGACGCGCTGGACCATGTTCGGCGGCACCCCGTCGTCCACGAGCCAGGTCGCGTAGGAGTGCCGGAGGTCGTGGAAGCGGAGCCCGCCGGCCTGGTGTCGGGCGACGTGGCTGACCGCAGCCGCGTAGGTGGGCAACGTCTCGCTGTGCTTGTCCTCGGTGTCGTCGGTCCACTCGGCGACGAACGATCCATCCTCGACCGCCCGGACGGAGCCGAGCAGGCCCGCCCGCACGAGCGAGGGTCGCCAGACCCGCGTGCGGAAGCTCGTCCGCCGGTGCGCTCCCCCGAGCTCGTTGGCGAACACCGGCCAGCGGGGATCGTTCGGCCACTGCTCCAGGTGCTCGCGGATGAGCGGAACGAGCCACGACGGCAGGGGGACCGTGCGCCGGCCCGCGCTCGACTTGGGGAACGGCTTGAACGACGTGTTCCCGTTGACCTCGATGACGGTCCGCACGACCGAGAGCGCCGGCCGCTCGAGGTCGAGGGCGTCGAGCCGGAGCCCGGCCACCTCACCCCAGCGCAGCCCGGTGCCGCCGGCCGTCGCCACCAGCGCACGGTGCGGGCGGGGACCGCCGGGAGCAGAACGGCCCGGAAGTCGGGTCGGCTGATGATCCGTTCATCGGTGTCACGCCGGCGGACCTGCGGCAGTCGCACGCCCTCCCCCGGATTGGTCATGATCAGGCGGTTCCGGACGGCCGAGCGCATCACGCCCATGAAGAGCTGATGGCATCGCGAGACGGTGTGTGGTGAGCGCCGCTCCCCCACCGCGGTCAGCCAGCGCTGCACCGACAGGTGGTCGATCTTGCCCAGCGGCCACGCCTCCCACTGCGGGAGCACGTGGGTCCGCATCACCGAGTGGTCACGCGCGGTCGTCGTCGCGCCGTTGTTCCAGGTCGCCGTCCACTCCGCGGCGTGCGCACCGAACGTGGTTCGTCCGGCGTGGGGTGAGACGTAGAGACCGCGGCTCTTGGCCGTCTCGGTCTCGGCCAGGAAGGCGTTCGCGTCCTTCTTCGTGGGGAACGTCTTCGAGCGCTGGTCACCGAGCGGGTCGCGCCAGAACGCCTTCCACCGGCCCGTGTCGGTCTTGCGGACGAATCCCATCAGGCCGCCGTCCTCTCGGCGCGCTGCCCGTTGAGCCAGGTGTGGAAGCGCTCGCGCGGGATGTACCAGCGCCGGCCCATCCGCACCGCGGGAATCTCGCCCCGGCGGACCCCGTCATAAGCGACGCCGCGTGAGCAGCCGAGGAGGCGGGCGACCTCGTCGACGCTGTAGGTCAGGACGTCCATCTCAATCCTCCGTCAGGTGTCGGCCGAGGTGGCCGAGGTGGTTGTGGGCCTGATCGAGCTGGTGGGCGACGTCCTCGACCAGGCCGCGGGCATCGGTGAGGTGGCTGTAGGCGTGCCGGAGCGCGCCAGCCGGGTCGACGCCACGGTCTTCGTAGTGCTCGGCCCGGTCGGCGCGACTCAGACCGCGGGCAAGGAAGTCGATGACCTGCGGGAGCCGGTGGACGAGCTCGGCGAGGTTCCCGACGACGGTGTAAGTCTCCGGGCCGTCGAGAGCGCCGCGCATGGTCATGTGGTTGGCGCTGCGGACCGCGTCGGCGGCGCGCTCGATGTCGCGGGCGACGAGGTTGGTCATCGCTGCACCTCCTCGGGTGGGACGTCGGCGGCGCGGTCGGTGGCGGCGCCGAGCTGGCGGGCGAACTCGCCGGCCGAGGACGTGACGGCCGGGCCGAGGGTGGGGAAGGCCGCGAACAGGAGCACGAGGGTCACGACGCCGGAGACGAGCGCGGGCGCGGCGCGGTGGCTCTTGATCAGGAGGGCGGTGACGAGGCCGGCGATGACGACGATCGCGAGCAGGTTCACGACTCGGCCCGCCGTCCGAAGCGCTGGACGCGGTCGACGTACTCGCCGTAGCCGCCGAGGTAGGGCACCCGGATGCGTTCGCAGTCGCGGCCGAGCCCGGACAGGTAGGCGACGCCGGGGTCGGCGTTGGCGTGCTCGGGCCCGAGGGGCCGGGCGTCGGTGCCGTGGAGCATCTCCAGTGAGTCCGCCGGCACCCGGAAGGAGAGCCGGAGGGCGAACTGGTCGCGGGCGTAGCCGCCGCCGACGGCGGTGGCCTCGAACCGCTGGGCCAGCATCAAGACCCGGAACGCCGCCTTGCGTCCCTCACTGAGGAGCCGCAGGACGGCGGAGCGGATGCGATCGCCGACCGGCACGCCCTCGCCGCGCGTGGGCTTGGGCAGTCCGTCGGCGGCGCGGAGCAGGCCGGGGAACTCCTCCAGGACGACGAGCACGGTCGGCGTGGCCGGCGTGGGTTCGATCGTGTCCCGGCGGGCCGGGATGGTCTCCAGCCGGCGGTCCATCTCGGCCACGAGGTCTTCGAGCAGGTCCGCGTGCGCCGCGATCTCTACCGTGCCGACGACCTGGTGTGCTCGGTGGGCGGTGCCGTCCCAGGCCCGGCCGAGCAGCAGGCCGGTGATGTCCGAGCCGGTGATCAGGACGTCGGGGGCGGCGGCGAGCTGGGAGAGCAGCCCGTTGGCGAACTGGGTCTTGCCCGAGCCGTTCTGCCCCTGCACCGCGAGATGGCCGGCCTCGGAGAGGGCATGGCCAAGGGCCAGGCCGTCCTCGGTCCGACCAATGATCACCGGGTCGTAGACCGAGGCCAGCGTCAGCGAGGGCAGGTTGAAACCGTCGCGCAGCGGGTCGTGATCGAGCAGGTGCAGCCGCACCCAGCGTCCGGCGATCGGCTCGACCCGGAGCCCGTGGGCGCCGAGGGTGTGGGCCAGGCGCGCGGCGCGGTCCTTGGTAGTGAAGTCGGCCGGTTCCTGGCCGGCCATCAGCTCGACGGTGAACGACGTGGGCGGGCCGAGCCGGACCTCACCGACCCGCGGGGTCCTGACGGTGACCCCGGCGGCGACCGAGACGTACTGGCACAGGCCGATCCCCGCGCACGCGTCACGGAACACCCCACGCAGCGCGTTGGCGAAGCAGACCACGGAGGCCTCGTGCTCGCGCTGGGCTCGGCGACGGCGCAGCCGGCCGAGGAACCCGTGAGCGCCGGGACCGTCGGTGCGCCCGGAGCGGTGCTCGAGGGGACGGACGTGCTCGAGGGCGGGCATCACGCCACTCCCCTTTCCTGGCAACGCCAGCACATCGACCCGTCCACGACCGGCACACCGAAGAGCAGGGAGCAGCCCGGGCACATCGGGTCGCGGTCGATCTCGGGGTCGGGCTCGCCGGCCGCCCGAGCGCGTCGGATCGCGCGCAGCTCCGCCGGGGAGCGTCCGGCCCAGATGCCGTAGTTCTGCCCGGACTCGACCGCGTACGTCAGGCACTCGCGTCGAACCGGGCACCGCCCGCAGACCTCGCCGGTGGCGATGAGGGCACGGGCGTTCGCCCGGGTGCTGTAGTCCTGTGACGCGGGGAAGAACAGCTCCGGGTCGACGTCCCGACAGGCGGCGCCCGCCTGCCACTCCAGCCCGACCACGCGCCGGCGCATCACGCCCTACCTTCAGAGGTGCGGCCGGAGCTGGTGTTGGCTCCGGGTGTGCAGGCGGAGCGGGGATGGCTTCCATCAGAGCTGCCGTCAATGGCCGTAGGCTGCTGTTCCCCCCGCTCTGCCC